>JANMKA010000097.1:0-34770 GCA_031371765.1 Blastocatellia bacterium | reverse complement strand
ACGGCGGTGAAACCAAAAACTATTCAGTCTCATGTCAAAGAGCAACAACAATCCAGAACATTCAGGCGCTGCGGCGTCGCGGTCAGAGTGTGCCCCTAATACTCTTGACAGCGAACACCGCTTCATAGATGACCTCATGACACCAAGACTCAATTAGACCGACAACAACTACAGCCCGGAAGGAAAATACTCGCGCCAGCGGCGGTCGACCAACGCCGCAATGTCATCACGCACCATCAACTCTTTAGGAAAGCCGGGCTTGGTGCGCGCGTCGATAACGATTGGGCCTGTATATGACAGTTGATGGCGAACGACTTTTGTCTCGGCGGCATAAATGTCACTCGCCGGTTCAAAGCGCGTCCAGGTGGACCACAGAAAATCCGGCGCTGAGCGCGCCACGTTTGCCTGGTCGTGAAGAATGACTAAAGGCCAATCGCGCAACCAGGCTTCTTTCGCCAGCCGCGCTGCTTGTTCCGCATCTTCGGCGTACGACAATCCCTGGACCACCAGGCAGCCGCCACAAAACACCTCGGCCGCGGTTACATCGCGCGGCAACTGCCCACGAAATTCGCGCGGCAGATCGCGCTTAGCTTCACCCAAACCGAGCATCACTGCTTTGCTGCCTTCATTCACGTTCCCGCTCGTATAATCCAGCGTGTCCATCGACACGTTTGAAAAAACGAACAAATCTGTCGCCGGGTTAAAGCGGGCCAGGACATGTTCCAGCAAGCGCGGAAAATCATGCAGGTCCTGCGGCGTGTCGGTCAGAATTAGAAACTTGGTTAACGAAAGCTGGCCCTCGCCAAGAATGCGGAAAGCTGAAACCAACGCTTCGCGACCATAGCGTTCGCGCACGACTGCGGCGCACAGCGAATGAAATCCGGTTTCGCCGTAAGTCCAAAGATCCCGAACGCCCGGCATCACCAGCGGAAACAACGGCGACAACAAACTTTGCAGATAATCGCCAATGAAAAAATCTTCCTGGCGTGGCTTTCCGACTACCGTGGCCGGATAAATTGCGTCGCGCCGGTGGAAGACGGCGTCAACTTCAAACACCGGATAGTCATGTTGCAGCGAGTAGTAACCATAATGATCGCCGAATGGACCTTCGGCGCGTCTCACATGTGGTTGTGCTTTACCGACCAAAGCAAACTCGGCCGCTGCTGCCAAACGATGCGGGCCGCCGCGCGCGTCTTGTGTCAGCTTTAACTTTTCGCCCGCCAGCAATGAAGCGAGTACCAACTCCGGAACATCTTCAGGCAGCGGTGCAATGGCCGCGAGTATCAACGCCGGTGGGCCGCCGAGAAATACGGTAACCGGCAGCGGCTGATTCACCTTTTCCGCTTCGTGGTAATGGAAGCCGCCGCCTTTCTGAATCTGCCAATGCAAACCGGTGGACTTCGCGTCATAAACTTGCAGGCGATAGATTCCCAGATTGTGTTTCTTCGTCAGCGGGTTTTCGGTATAGACCAGCGGCAGAGTGATGAATGGACCACCATCTTCATCCCAGGTGGTTAGGACGGGTAATTCATTAAGTCGCGCAGGTTGATCCAGCACCTGTTTGACTGGCGCGCGCTGTGTGTTCTTCGTTCCCAGCCGCAGCATTTCCAATCCGAGCGAGCGGTGCTGCCATAATTCGGAAGGGCGCGGCGGCAACAAGGATTCCGCCACCTGGACCAACTCGCGCACCAGCTTTTCCGGCTTTGGACCAAAGGCCAGGTCAAGGCGGCGCGCGGTACCGAAAAGATTGGTAACAACGGGGTAGCGGCTGCCCTTCACGCGTTTAAACAAAATCGCTGGTCCACCACGCTCGATTACGCGGCGATGAATTTCCGCGACTTCGAGGTAGGGATCAACTTCCGCTTCGATGGTTGTTATTTCGTTTTCGCGTAAAAGCAGTTCGAGAAATGTGCGGAGGTCGGGATGCATCTTGGAAGACGGAGTATACCGCCTTATCTAGTCGTGAGGAACTTCAACTGTAAGGAGGGCGGGGGCATGCCCACCGACCCATATCTAGTAGCCCTTAAATTCGATCGGAAAGGCCTTCAAGGATACCCAGCACCAGATTGCTGCGAAGGCTCTCAGGTTGGGAAGGTGGGCATGCCCCGCTCTTCGCATTCGCGCAACTATTTGGTCGGTTGCTTTATTCGCAGCAGTGCTGAGTTCAAATCCATTTCCGCTACCGGAATCACTTCCACTTGCGGAAACTGCTTGCGCAGCGCCGGCAGAAATTCCTTCGCATTGCCGACCACGATGATGCTGGCGTTGCTGGCGGCGAGATGCCCGCCGGCAAACTTTTGCACATCGCCGGCAGTAATACCCTGCACGTTTGTGATGTAATGGTTTATCTCGTCAAAGCTGATTCCATAAAGCGCGAGTGACGAAACCTGCGCGACTAAACCGGCGGCCGTCTCCAGATTGCGCGCGAAGTTTCCGACGACCACGGCCTTGCGCGGCGTCAATTCCACATCCGGAACGGCGGCTGATGACAAGCGATCGATTTCGGACAAGAGGAGTGCAGCAACCTCCGCGGCTGATTGGTTTTTCGTTTGCGCCGAAGCCAGGAATGGCCCAACGTCTCGTCGCGTATCGAGCGTACTCGCCGCGCCGTAACTCAGTCCGCGCTTGATCCTGATTTCCTGATTCAAGCGACCGGAGTATCCGCTCAACATCGAATTAGCAACCAGGCCCTGGTAATAAGCTGGATCGGTGCGTTGAATTCCCGTGCGCGCCAACAAGACTGCAGCCTGGCCCGCATCCGGTTTATCAACAACTATGACTCGCGGGCCCGCTGACGCCGGCAGCTTGACGCCAGGCAACACGGGCATCGCAGTGTTCGGCTTGGCCCAGTCGCCAAAATATTGTTGCGCAAGTTTGAAGGCGTTGGCAGCTTTCAGATCGCCACCCAAAACTAGAATGGCGTTGTCGGGACGATAAAAGCGGCCGTGAAAAGTGACTACCGCTTTGCGATCGATTCGCGCAAGCGACTGCGGCGTGCCGGCAAGTGGTTGGCCGTAAGGCGCATCACCAAACACAACGCGCGCCGCAACGTAACGTGCGATCGAACCGGGTTGGCCCAGCTCCACCGTCAGGTCGTCAAGCGTTTGTTGTCGCAAACGTTCCACTTCATCTTCCTTAAAGGTTGGCCGGCGCACCACATCAGAAAGAATTTCGAGCGCTGGTCCAAGCTTCGACGACATCACACTCACGCCAACACGTGAAGAGTCCCAACGCGCGGAAGCGTCAAGCGATCCGCCCAGGGCTTCGATCGTTTCGGCGATTTGGGTGGCGCTGCGTTTTTCGGTGCCTTTAGTCAAAAGGCTGGCGGTCATGTTGCTAAGGCCCGCCAACTCCGGCGGATCAACTTCAGCGCCGTTCTTAATCAACAATTGAGCGGCAACCAGTGGACTACCCTTACGCTCGACAACAATCACCCGCAGACCGTTCGCCAGCGTCTTCTCAACTGGTTTTGGAAATGTCGCCGAACGCGGGACGGCTGGCGGCGGCGGTGTAGCTTGCGGGGTTGCTGACTGGGCTTTGGTACTCAGCGGAAGCAAAAGAGCGACGAACAGCGTCAGCGAAATCAGCGCAAAATTACGAGTCATATTGATCCTCATTTTCCCTGCCCTCCTGGTACGCGCTGCGCCTGACCGTCCGGATTTATTAAGGAGCTGGTGGTTTGTTCAGTCTTAGGCAAGTAGTAAATCACCAGCCGGTTCGCCGCCGTGAAATACCTCTTCATCACGCGCTGCACGTCTGCTGCGCTCACCGCCTGTAGTTGACCCAGATCCGTATTCACTCGATTAGGATCGCCGAGTAACACCGCGGCTTCGCCAAGCGAGAATGCTTTGCCGTTGCTCGTCTCACGCTGTCGCAGTTCATTGGTCACCAGTTGGTTCTTGGCTTTGTCGAGCTCAACAGCGGTCACTGGCGCGTTCTGCATTTTTGCAATCTCGGCGAGCAAGGCGCGCTCGCCTTCTTCCGGCTTCTTGCCGCTCGCGAGCACCAGGTTGAAATAAAAGACGCTGGCGTCTTCGCGCAGGTCTGGAGTGGCGTCGGCGCTCTGCGCCACTTGCTGATCGTAAATCAGAGACTGGTAAAGCCGCGAGGATTCGCCCTGCGCCAGGATTGTCGCGGCAACGCGCAAGGCCGCCGAGTCAGGACTCTTTTGCGAAGGCGTCAGGTAGGTCAGCGCTATCGCCGGCAATGGCACATTCGCGGCGTAATGAGTTATGCGCCGCTCGGCAGTGCGTTCGGGCTCTTTCGTGTCGACGCGCGGCAACGCAATAGCGGGCTTGGCAATCGGCGCCAAATATTTGTCCACCCAGAGGTCGAGTTGCTTTGGATCAAAGTCGCCGGCGACGACCAGCGTCGCGTTATCAGGGCGATAGAAAGTGTTATGAAAAGCGCGCACGTTTTCCAGCGACGCTGCGTCGAGGTCTTCAATACTGCCGATCGTCGGTCGCTTGTAAGGATGCACCACGAACGACTGTTGCTCGATTAGATAGTCGAGCATGCCATACGGCGGCGCTAAATAACTTTGGCGGTACTCTTCCTGAACGACGCTGCGCTCAGATTTGAAGTTCGGCTCATCTACAGTTAATCCTGACAGACGATCACCTTCGGCCCACAACAACGTCTCGAGATAATTTGAAGGCACGACTTCGTAGTAGACCGTCACGTCAGCATTCGTAAACGCATTGTTAAAGCCACCTACATCCTCCGTCAGCCGGTCCATCATCTCGGACTTCATGTTTTTCGTCGCCTTGAACATGATGTGCTCGAAGAGATGAGCAAAGCCGCTGCGGCCCGCCGGATCGTCTTTTGAGCCGACGTGGTACCAAACCTGAATTGATACCGTTGGGCTGGAATGGTCCACGGCGCTCAACACACGCATTCCGTTTGCCAGATTTCGATCCCGGAAAGCAATTTTTGGCAACGCTCCCTGCGCCCGCGAAACTTCGGCACCGGCAAGCGCGATCACGCAGATCGCGATCAGCATAAACGCTCGTACAAATTTTTGCTGCTTCATCAAGTTAACTCCAGAAATATGGATTCGGGAATGCTTTCGGGGATATCGTTGATCAATCTTAAGTACGCACTACGTTGGGCGGGGGTTTCAATCCGGTTCAATCGAAATCGAGCGGGTTCCGATAAGGTTTATCTTTGTCTTTCTCAGCGCGCTTCATCGCCTCCTGAAACTTTTCCTCAAGGATACGATCGCGATCCTTCATCGAATTCAGTTCCTGGGCAAATATTTGTTCGCGCACCTGCTTCTGCTTATCGAGTCCCTTGACCATCTCGTCGAATGAGGCCAGCGGCTTGCTCTTCTCTTCATGCGAAATCAAGACGCCGGTTTGCGAGTCAATACCCAGCATCGCTTCGCAGCAGGGACAGATAACGGTGAAACGCGTCGTGTCGGCCATAACTACTCCGGAAAATTCAGAACCTTCAAGCGTCAAGTATAACATGACCCCCTGGGCGAAGCTGGCCTCCCGATTCTTGAATTCTGAACCAAACGAGCACTGAAACGATTACCTCGCGGCTTTGCTGCCGAGCAGTAGTGCTCATGAGAACGCTTCGTGCGATGAGCGTTACGCTAATGCCGTGAACGGTATGATCCGCGCCGTGCAGAATTTTCAAGCAATCCGCTTGTTTTTAGGCTAATATCCACCCGCTAGCACCAAACATCTAACTAACTATTATTCCAAGGAGCTTACTAAGATGGATTCGGACTCGACTATGTGGGTCATTATTGGCGTTGTACTCCTGCTGCTGTTTTTTGTCGTCGTGATCGTCGGCGTTGGTTTGGCGATCTTTTTCATTTCCCGAAAGAAAAAAAAGGCGCAACTCGCCGCGGCTTCGTCCAGCGCTCCTGCGCTTGATGTCGCAGCATTCTCAACGCCGGAGATTGCACCAGTCGAGGTGATCGCAGAGGCAGCGGCTCCTGAATCTGCTCCGCCTGCGTTTGACGCTGCGCCAGCGGCGTTTGAGCCACCTTTGACTCCATCCGAACCGAGCGCGCTAGAGGCGAGTGCGGATCAATCCGAGCCGGATTCCGGTTCATTGGATTTCGATCCGTCACGCACCGTCGCGATCACGCGTGAGAAGACGGTCACAATCAGCTACGGAATTATTAAGTTCACGTCCGGTGTTTTGGCGGGACAGGAATTCGAGGTTAAGCCGGAGGGTGCGTACATCGGTCGGGAGCCGAGTATGGCGCAGATCGTGGTGGCGGATCCTCGTATTTCCAAACGTCATCTCTGGATCGGAGTGCGCGATGGCTTGGTGAAGATCGTTGACCAGGAATCTCGCAACGGCACGTTCATCAACGACCCCCGGTCCGAACGCGTAACGGAAGCGGCGTTGAACTCAGGCGACACCGTCATTCTGGGTGAGTCAGACGTGGCCCGTTTTGAATATCAAATGTAGTTGAGCCGGGAAAAAGTTTGTGGCTTAACGAGATCGCAGCTAACTCAGAGCGCGCGACAGTTTTCGGTCCAGGGCGTTGCCAGCGCGCGTTTCAGCGCCAGGCTAATTTCCGAAAATTTCCAACCCTTACGCTCCCAGATCGAACCGTCAGCGTACTCCACTCGATTTATTAACACCATTTCGAGGACGCGTTTGCCGGAGCCGTTTGCCAACGAATCGAGGCTGACCACGTCGCTCGGTCCCGACAAACTCGATGCCTGCAACTCCTTCTCTTTGCCCGGTTTTAGTCCGGCCCCGCAAAGAAACTGGCGACGAGTTGGGCTCGACGGGCTCGCCTGATCGATGAATTGGTATTCCCAAAAAACAACCTCAATTGTTTTCTTGCTGCCGTTTTGGATCTTCGCTTCATAGCTAAACGTGTCCAGCGATTTAGGAGGCTGCGTGCGTGACTCTTGCACGATCTTTTCGATCGCAGCGCTGCGACCGTCGACGGTGTCCTCGTTAGGATCGCGTTGTCCGACCGGCTGATTGATGCGGGCGTTGCGCTGGTACGTTTTGTTTTCGTCGATCATGGCCCGCGCCGGTGTGACTCCATCAGGCTCTTTCTTTTCGGTTCTACGAATCCTGGTCCATTTGAAACCCAGCACTGCAACCACCGGAGCATCTTTGGAGGGCGGATTCTCTTGCTGCGACGTGGCAGTCTGACTTTGCGATACCAAAATCAGAACCAAGGAAAGGAACAAGAGAGTTCGCATAACTTGTCTCAGCACGCAATCACGAAACCGCCGCTTTCGCGCAATTAGTTCGGCGCAAATCTGGAGCGGGCGACGAGGATCGAACTCGCAACTTTCAGCTTGGGAAGCTGACACTCTACCATTGAGTTACGCCCGCTCAACCGCAAGGATCAAGTCAGAAGTATGAAGGATGAAAAAGTTTACTTCAAGTAAGGTTCAACCAAATCGTGCCAGCGGCCTTGCGACTTTAGAATGATTTCAATGACTTCGCGCACTGCGCCGCGGCCGCCTTTGGCCTTAGTCACATAATGTGCGGCAGCGCGGGTCTCTGCGACCGCGTCCGCAACCGCCACCGCGAATTCCGACCGCCGCATCAGCGGGATGTCGCTTAAGTCGTCGCCCACGAACGCAACCTCGTCTTCCGCAACTCCCGCCGAACGTAAGACCTCCTCAAAAGCCGCTAATTTTTGTTCGTTGCCCTGGCGCAGAAATTCAATCCCTAATTCTTTAGCACGACGGGCCAGGGCGGTTGAAGTCCGCCCGGTAATCACACCGGCGCGCAACCCGGCGCGGCGTAGCAGCTCAAGTCCCAAACCATCCTTAGTATTGAAAGCCTTGTGCTCGTCACCTTCTTCCAGCAACCAAAGCCGTCCGTCGGTAAGCACACCGTCACAATCCAATAGCAGGAGTTTTATGTGCGACGCGCGACGCTCGATTGTGGCTTGATCCAGCATGTCAGTTAAGCTGAACTAAATGAGCTTGGTTCAGAAGATTTACCACTTACCATTTACCATCTTTCATTTTCTATCTTCCCTTTCCGAAATCACACGCCGGTTTCTTTCATTTCGTCATTCGTTTTGGGATTCCACGGCTATACAGAATCATCGTCCTCATTCGAATCTGCCGTTCTCTCAGATGAGCTCGAATGGCAAAAGGAAAATGGTGAATGGTAAATCTCCTCTTTCTCGCTGGCCAACCGAATCTGAGTGCGCGTCAACGGACTTCGAACAAATCGATCCCGACCAGTTTCCAGTTCCCATTGTTGCGCGACAGAATGTATAGCGCCGTACCTGATTGCTCTTTGCCCAACTCCCTGGTCTCGAGACTAACATCAGCGGCAAACAAATCCGCATCCCATTGCTCGGTGCGTAAAACTTTAGTGCGCCAGAATTCAGGTTGAGTACCCACCACCCCGCTGATAAATCTGACCAATTCTCCTGACACGACTCGCGGTTCCAGTTCCACTTTCTTGCCGCTGGCAATCGCCTGGTCCAACTGTCCAATGAAAGTGCGAATGGCGGGATCGACCGGTAACGTGTTCGCCGCAGTCTCGGCCCTGATGCGGCCGCTGCGCGCCGCTAGCGACGAAGCGTATTCCGCGTCCGCTCGCACGGCATCATTGAAACGGCTGGCCGCCTCTGCCGCCTGACCTTGCTTCAAACTAATCTCGCCGAGCCCAATGTTGGCCCAGGCAATCGCCGCCGGCGTCGGCAACGGCTGTGCGAGTAGCGAGCGGAACAACTTCTCTGCCTCAGCTACGCGGTTCTGGGCCAGCAGAGCGCGGCCCAAAACGATGCTTGCCTCCTGGACTTGCGGCGTGTTTGCGAGTATCGCGCGGGCGGCAACCTCGGCTTTGACAAAATCCTGCGTGCCTAACAGGCGCGTCGCTTCAGCCAACGCGTCACGCACGTCCGGCGCGCGCGGCATGGTGTCATTCGAATAATCCAGTTGCGGGTAAAGTTTATCGGGGTCGATTTCAACGCGCATAACGCGCGCCGAAGTTTTGAATACTGCTTCGCCAAAGTTTCGCGCGGGCACGGTTACGTCAACGGAAATTTGTTCCCCGCTGGCGGTAGTCGCCCGGGCTGTAGTCACCACATCAATTGTTCCCAGGTTGCGTAGAGCCGATACTGATTCGTTTCCTCGCTGCTGCGGCAAACCAATCAACAAGTCCACATCGGTTGCCTGATCCAGCAGGTGGTCCAACAGTGTCTTCAGGGGAGCGCCGCCCCGTTGGACTATTACATCTCGCATCGCTGACAGGGTCAGTCCGCTTACCTTTCCCGGCGCCAGCATTTCGCGAATGATGCCGATAAAGGCAGCGTGTCCTAATCTTTGTTCAACCAGCCGCCAAACCATCGCGCCTTTGTTGGGCACGGTGCTGAAATAGGTTGGATCGAGTGAAGTGACTTTTGAGAGCGGTGCTTCGCGCAAGACTACGGCACTATAGGCCAGCCGTTCATGCATTTGTTCTGCCTCAGCGGCGCCGTGTCCAAATTGTTTTTCGATGAATCGTGTAGCCAGAAATCGGACCAGACCTTCGCGTAACACTGCGCCGCCTTCGGCCCGAACCGGCGTCTGCGCGCCGATCCAAAGGCGCGCTATGGCTTCAGAAATCAACAGGGCGGTAGTCGAATCAACCTGCGAGCGGCGGAAAGCCCCGGGTTCCAACAACACTGTGCCGCTATCGTCAAAACCCGCGCCGCGTCGCACCGCCACGAGTCGGACAGGAATCTCGGGCGCGGGACCGAGCAAACCTGCGTAAAAAGCCCGAGCGTTGCTCGCCAACGCGATGAGTGCATCCGCACGCTTACGATCCTCGGCCGGCGAGCCGCGTGTCACAAAGGCTGAGATGTTCTTGTTGTCTGCGCTTCCTGCTATCTGCTCCCAGTCGCCTTGTAAAAAGAACGGCTGGCCGTTAAGCGCGTTCTCGTAAACCACTGCTCCAGACGCGTCGCTTTTTTGCAGACCTGAACTGATGACGCCAGTACCGTTGACAACCAGCCGCACTGGCGCAGTGTCGGCGCCCTTAGCGGTGTAGGGCGTGCCTGGCGCGGGATACCAAAACGACATTGGCAGAAATTGAGAGCCGGCGGATGAGATCGCAGCCAGGCCGGTATTGCTCTCGACCGGCAAGGTGTAACTGATATTCAAGACGACTGCTGCGTCGGGTGCAACTGCCGCCGGCAAAGTTACTGTGACTCTTTGCAGACCGCCGTAACTCTCATTGACTGTGCGGAAGTTAGCGCTCGCGCCGCCCACGGTCACGCTCTTGATTGCTGCCTTTGCATGAATGCGAAACGTAAATGACGAACCAATTCCGCGGCCAACGTTCGTGGCATTCAGCACCGCCGTCGCAGCCAGCGCTCGTTGAGCTAGCTGCGCGTTTGCGTTGATATCAAACCTGGTTATCTGCCACGCCGCTCTTGCTTCTTCCTGAGCGGCAACGGCGGAAGAAAAAACTAACAGGAGAATGATAGTTAGAAAGACTGCGCGCGTTCTCTGCATAAGAAAGGTGTGGTTAAAGTAATCCTCGGGTTCCGGTTTTAAAACTTACAGTCTTTAGTTTTGCACCAGCTTATGGATCTCGCGCAAGACGAACAGTAAAGACTCCATTCGTTCAAGCGGCAACGCGTTTGGTCCATCCGAAGGCGCGCGCTCAGGACAATCGTGCACTTCCATGAAAACCGCATCGACGCCACAAGCAACTCCGGCGCGTGCGAGCGGTTCGATGTATTCGGATTGGCCACCAGTTGCATGTCCCAAACCGCCCGGAAGTTGCAGCGAGTGAGTCACATCGAAAACCACCGGCACGCCAAATTCTCGCATGATGGGAAACGATCGCATGTCCACGACCAGGTTATTGTAGCCAAAACTGACGCCGCGCTCAGTCAACAGCAATTTTTCACAACCAACGGCGCGCGCCTTATCAACAATGTTCCGCGCATCCTGCGGCGCAAGAAATTGTCCTTTCTTGATATTAACCGCGCGGCCCGATCGCGCTGCCGCGAGGACCAGATCCGTTTGCCGCGAAAGAAAGGCCGGAATCTGAAGCACATCGGCCACCTCCGCCACCGGTGCCACCTGCGACACCTCGTGAATATCCGTAAGCACCGGAACGCCGAATTCTGTTTTTACTTCCTGGAGCACTTTGAGGCCGGCATCGATTCCCAGCCCGCGAAAACTTTTGACTGACGAGCGATTCGCTTTATCGAACGAAGACTTGTAAACAAAATCCAGCCCCGCCTTTTGCGCTCGCAGCGAACACTCGCGCGCCATCATCAAGGCATGTTCGCGCGATTCGATCACACAGGGACCAGCGATGATCGTCAGTCGTCCGTCACCAAAGGTTGTGTTACCGACTTGAAAGGGCTTCACTTGATTGTCTTCAGTCATCCGGCGAATCTTAGAACGGGTTCTTGAATATCTTCTTGAATTTTTTGAGAACGGAATTACCTTTCGATCGATTGGTGTTTACCGGAGCGGGCTTTCGGCCTTCGCGCCTGGGCGAGGGCGGCGGCGACGGCGTCGGCGTCGGCGAAACCACCGGCGATGGTGACGGATCCGGCGTGGGACTGGCGCTGGCACTTGGCACCGCGGCCGCTTCGGGCACTGAACTGTTGGACCTGACCGCGACCAGCGCCAAAGCCACCACAACCACGACCGCAATCGCTGCCGCAATCAGCAAGAACTTCTTCGCCGATCTGTTATTGAATGAAACTGAAAGGCGCGAAAATGATGGATTGTTCGCGGGTGCCGGTGAATCTATTAGCGTCGGCGGTAAGCTTGCGGCGGCCATCACAGAAGGGCTAACAACAGTGACTTCGGATGCGTCGCTGCTGGCAGCTCGACTTTCACGCAGTTTCGAAATATTTATGACCAGACGTCCTGAGGGCGACTCAGTGCCGACGCTGCGCAGCGCTTCAATGTTTGGCGAGCTGGTGATGGCCGCGTGTTCCAGTCCCAGCCGTTCTGCGGTTGCGAGTAATTCCTGACGAAACTCTGCAGCATTCGCTGGGCGGGCCTGCGGTCGCTTTTACAGCGCGTGCAGGACGACTTCTTCCAAAGCCGGCGGAATCGACGCCACAAACTCACGCGGACTCCGCGGCAATTCCGTGGTGTGCTTCATCGCAATCGCCAACGGCGTAGAACCGCTAAACGGAACCGCGCCGCTCAGCATTTCATAAAGAATCACACCCAGGCTGTAGACATCCGCAGCCGGCGTTAGTTCAGCGCCGTCACACTGCTCGGGCGACATGTAACGCGGGGTGCCAATCATCGCGCCGACCTGAGTCAACGCTTTGATGTCATCCTCTTCCAGGGATTCCGCGGCCAGCTTGGCAATTCCAAAGTCAAGCACCTTAACCACGGACGGCACTTCGGACCTTTGCACGATAAATATATTAGCGGGTTTCAGATCGCGATGAATGATGCCGGCTTCGTGAGCCGCCGCCACTGCCGCCGCAACCTGAAGCATTATCGACACCGAACGGGCTGCGTCGAGCGGGGCTTCTTTCGCCAGGATGTCGCGCAGGGTGCGTCCCTCGAGCAACTCCATCACGATGTAGACATAGCCATCCTGACTTTGACCAAAGTCGGTGACTGTAACGGCGTTGGTGTGTTGCAGCCTGCCGGCGGCACGAGCTTCTCGTTGAAAGCGTGTGCGCGCGGCTTCGTCTTCCACAAACCGCGGGTTCAAAACTTTAACCGCGACGGGCCGATCGATTAGCAGATGGCGCGCGCGATAAACCGTGCCCATGCCGCCGACTCCCAGTTGCGAGTCCAGACGATATTTGCCGTCGAGTGTGTGACCGAGTAAGGGGTCGGTAGGCACTGACGGCCCGGCATTTGTCGCGTCCGCTTGAAGGGGCGACTGGTCCTCGGGACAGAACTTAAAGTCCGGTGAGTAGCGCCGTCCGCATATTGGGCATTGAAGCATATGAACTCGATCATGGGGAGAAGCGGGGGGATTATCTCGCAAAACAGCATCAGATGCACTCATAGCGCTAGTCTATCGGCCTGCGCCCACCAATTTGTGCGAAAACCAATAGTGTTTGATTACATACCCGAAGTATTCATCGGTAGTTGCTTTCGCGGAACATAAAGGGCGGGGCATGCCCACCTTCCCGACCTTGAGCTGATTTAGGCTTCGGGTGAACTAAAGGAAGAGGTTTCAACCTGAAGCGATTGCGCAACTGCCAGCGCCTCGGAGTTGGGAAGGGGGCAGGCCCCCAGCTCTTGAATTTCGGGCAACACAATTCTTGTCAAGCGATGATCTCAATCAGCGCTGGTTACATTCGCCCGCTCAGGAATCAAGACTTCCGGCTCACCGTTTTTGTCCATCGATGTCTCGTTGCGCACCCGGTTCTCGTAGGCAGCCCGCACAAACGAAGCAAACAGCGGGTGGGCGCTTAGCGGTTTCGATTTGTACTCCGGATGAAACTGACAACCCAGGAACCACGGGTGCTCAGCACGCGAGAGCTCAATAACCTCGACAAACCTTCCGTCGGGTGAAACGCCACTGAAAATCATGCCTGCCTGCTCAAGGCTCTCGCGAAATTCAGGATTGAATTCGTAACGATGACGGTGCCGTTCGCCGATTTCAGCGCTCCCGTAAATCTCCCGGGCCAGTGAATCCTCGGAAAGGTTGCAGGGCCAGGCGCCCAAACGCATGGTGCCGCCTAACTCCTCGACATCAATCAAATCGCGCAACTTAAAAATAACGGGATAAGGTGTTTCACTATCAAACTCAGTTGAGTCGGCATCCTTCAGACCACAAACATTTCTGGCGTACTCAATGCACGCCGTCTGCATTCCCAAACAAATTCCGAAATATGGCGTGCCGCTTTTGCGCGCATAAGTGATCGCGCGAATCATTCCGGCGATGCCGCGCTTGCCAAAGCCGCCAGGAACCAGGATCGCGTCAAAGTCGCGTAGACGTGATTCGTAGTCTTCGTCCATCAGCTCTTCCGACTCAATCCATTTCACGTCAACACGCAGCCTGTTTGCGACGCCGCCGTGCGTCAGCGCTTCGCGCAAGGACTTATAAGAATCTTCCAACTCGACATACTTGCCGACGATCGCAATTGACGCGTGACCACCCGCGGGCTGGCGGATTGTTCCGACCAGGTCACGCCACTCGGACAGATCGGTTTGCGCTGCACGCGCGCCGAGACCGAGTTGCGTAACGATCAATTCATCGAGTCCCTGTTCATGAAAAGCGAGCGGCACGTCATAAATCGTGTCCACGTCCTGCGCGCTGATGACCGCCGACTCCTTTACGTTGCAGAACAGCGCAATCTTCGAACGCAAATCGTAGGACAGCGGCCGATCCGAGCGACATAAGAGAATGTCCGGGGCGATGCCTATCTCGCGCAAGTCCTTGACCGAGTGTTGCGTTGGTTTCGTTTTCAATTCGCCGGCTGCGGCGATGAAGGGCACAAGAGTAACGTGAACAAAAAGTGTGTTGCCGGCGCCTTCTTCATTTCCCATTTGCCTGATTGCTTCGAGGAACGGCAGCGACTCGATGTCGCCGACTGTGCCGCCAATCTCGACTATGACCACGTCGACAAGGTCCTGTTCCGCCACCGCGCGCACCGCTTCCTTAATCTCATTCGTGACATGGGGAATCACCTGAATCGTTTTGCCGAGGTAGTCGCCGCGCCGCTCTTTTTCAATCACCGAAAGATAGATCCGGCCGGTGGTCCAATTGTTGGCTTGCGAAAGATTGGCGTGGGTGAAGCGCTCGTAATGCCCCAGGTCAAGATCGGTTTCGGCGCCGTCGTCGGTAACAAAAACCTCGCCGTGCTGAAACGGAGACATGGTTCCGGGATCAACATTGATGTAAGGATCGAGTTTGATCAGCGCGACTTTCAAACCGCGCGCCTCCAACAGGCACCCGATCGAAGACGCCGCCAAACCTTTTCCCAAACTCGAAACCACGCCACCGGTTACAAAAATGTATTTCGGCATTGCTTACTCCTTTTTCGTTACGCCTTACAGCTCGCCTTTTGTTCTCTGCCTACTGCCTACTGCTTCTCTCTTCCTCGTCGCCGGCTTCTGGTCCATCACCCTTGCCCTGCTCCTGGTTGTAGCGTCCCTGTTTGAGATCCTCCTGCGCTATAACAGCTTTGGTCGTTGCCGGATCCAGAATTTTTTGCAGACCTACAAAACCAGCGCTTAATAAACTGGGCGCCTCAGCCGCGCGCTTTTCAAATTCCTCAGTCGTTATCTCGTACGGCCGGCTCAGCCAAACGAGGAACGCAAGGCCACTCACGACGATGAAACCAATTACCACTAATCCGATCCAGTCACTCATGAATCTCAAGTTGCGCAGGATTCAAGCGGTTCAGCGTACAACCTTTAGCGTGCCGCCTTGCCCAGCCAAGCAGGCTAAAGCCTGGACTCTAAACTGTACGCCTCTTCTTCAACCATCGAACGCACCCGTTCGAGATCTGCTGGAGTGTCAACTCCGATCGATCGTGTCGAGGCTTCAATGGCTTTGATTTCCACTCCCTGGGCCAACGCCCGCAGTTGTTCCAGCGACTCGAGTCGTTCCAGCTCCGCCTGCGGCCAGTTGGTGAACTCAAGCAACACCTCGCGGCGGTAAACGTACAGGCCAGTATGCTTGCGGAAAGTTGCCAACAGCGCGGGCTCGTTGTGCAGTGCGTCAGCCAGCGTTCCGTGTTTGCGCGCGGCGTCGCGCGGATAAGGCACCGGCGATCGCGAAAAATAGATCGCGCGCCCTCGATCATCCACTACGATCTTTACAACGTCAGGATTCAACACATCGGCTGCGGATTCCATCGATTCCCAGGCGGTGACGATGCCTGCGCGCAGGTCGTTTTCCAGTTCCCGGACAGCGTTCTCAATCGTGCGCGCCGCAATCAACGGTTCATCGCCCTGAACGTTCACCACGATCTCGGCCTCAGGCAAACCAGCAGCAACTTCCGCAACTCGGTCCGTTCCACTCATGTGATCGCGCCGCGTCATAACCGATTCATAGCCGGCTGAATTGACGGCGTCGAAAATACGCTGATCGTCCGTGGCTACAATTGCGCGCCCGACGTTGGCGGCGGCTAGCGCGCGCTCCACAACCAAACAAATCATTGGTTTGCCGGCGATTTCAAGCAGGGCTTTGCCGGGCAGACGCGTAGACTCGTAACGCGCGGGGATTATTGCGACTACTCTTGTTTTGTTGTTGTTTTGCGGATTTGGACCCGTGTGATTCACGGGGTAACAGATTAGCTTGGCCACCTACGCGATGTCAACGTAATGAACCCGTCGGTACTGATGCATTTTGGTTTGCAACCTCTTTACTTTGCGCTTCTTTGCGAATCCTTAGCGGCCTTTGCGTTAAAAAACCCATCTAACCGCAAAGAGCGCAAAGTGTCCGCAAAGACTCGCAAAGCAAACTGCATCACTACAAACCTGTCCGTAGTCGCTCTAGCGCGACGCGGTCGCCACATAACTTTCGCGCGCACGCACGATCAGGTTCCGTAAACGAGTACTCACCTTAAGGTCGCGGGTCTCGCCTGCTTGCGCTGCGCTCTTTGGGTAGTATCCCAAACTGTACTGCCGCCCGAGTTCTTCAGTTATCGCGTCGAAGGCGGCTGGAACATCTGACAAATTATCCGCGCTGTAAAGACGTCCGCCCGTTTTCTCAGCCAGCGAGCGCAAATAATTCGAGCCTACCTCATACTCTTTTGTCATCTTCGCCTGCATGTGTGAACGCACCTTAGGGTTTGCGATGCGACTGAGACGAGCGGGCAGATCAGGCAGCGTGTTGTATTGCACGGTGTAGATTACGGTATTCGATTCTTCAGCATCGTGCAGGTTGTGTCTAAGAGAGCCGTGTTTACTGCCGCCGTCAACTCCGTCGGTCAGTAAGACGATCGCCTTGCGTCCCTGGATAGCAGCAAGTTTCTGATTGAGAGCCAAATCAACAGTATCGTAAAGAAGCGTACCATCATTCACGGCATCGAGCCGCAAACGCTTCTGACGCAGCTCGTTTAAGCTCACAGCTTCAGTCAGCACATTTATTTTGCCGTCAAAGGAAATGATTAGGAGCCGATCATTCGGGCGCAGGCGCTTGATAAAAGTATTGGCCGCCGCGCGTATCGCCTGCAACCGCGACTGCGTCGAGCCGCTCACATCCAACAACAACGCCACTGTGAATGGTTGCTCGACGCTAGCGAAATATGACAATTCCTGTTCGACTCCATTTTCAAAAATGCGAAAGTCTTCCTTGCGCAGATTCCCAATGTAACGCCCGTTGCGGTCCATCACTTCAGCAGGCACTGTGATCAGGCTGGTGCTGACGCGCACGACGTCGTTCTCGTCAATTTCAGGTTCATCGGGACTGCCAGGAGTTTGTTCCGAGCCGGCGACGCGCAGCGGCTCGTTGGCGGGTCGCAGCGTAGGTGCAGCGGGAACTGGCGACTGTGCGTTCTGAGCAGAGGCACCAACGAAAAGATACAAGAGAATAAGTAGAGCTGGGGCGAATCGGGTCATTGGGATTCCTTTAGTTTATGGGCAAGCACGTTAACATTCGGTCCAGCCGAAAGCTTTCCTGAAGAAAACCACTAAAGGAGCTCTGTTTCCCGCCTTTAGTAAAGCAAACTAACAGTCTGCTTTACAAGTATCCCAATTGACACCTTACGACACGCGGGCTAACATGCCTCGCTCCATCATCAACCACTCCGAACGGCCATCGAAGCGCCTAATTATCTCAGCGCATTTTACTATTCGCGGTTTACGATTTACGATTCATTGATATATGGGTTTCGCAACTACAGCTATACACAGCGGTCAGGAACCAGACCAGGCAACCGGCTCAGTCACAGTTCCGATTTATCAAACCTCAACTTACGCGCAGGAAGGCCTTGGCAAGAACAAGGGCTACGAATACGCGCGCACTCAAAATCCGACCCGCAGCGCGCTGGAGCAAAACATCGCGGCGCTGGAAGGCGGACGGTTTGGCTTTGCCTTTGCCTCGGGCATGGCGGCAATAGATGCCACTCTGCGATTGGTGAAAGCGGGCGAGCACGTCGTCGTTTCAGACAACACTTACGGCGGCACGTTTCGCCTGTTCACGCGGGTGTTGGCAAACTACAACATTGAATTTGATTTTGTGGACACGTCGGAAGCACTCAACGTCGAAGCGGCCATGCGGCCCAACACCAAAATGGTTTTTATTGAGACGCCGACAAACCCGGTAATGATTGTTACCGACTTGAAGGAAGTTTCCGAGATTGCACATCGCGGCGGCGCGCGCGTCGTTTGTGATAACACCTTCATGTCGCCTTACCTGCAACGGCCGCTTGAGTTTGGCGTCGACATTGTGGTCCATTCGACCACCAAATATTTGAATGGACATTCGGACGGCATCGGCGGCGCGGTAGTGCTGAACGACGAAACCGACGCCGAATGGATCGGGTTCATTCAAAACAGCGCCGGAGCAATTCTTTCACCGCTCGATTCCTGGTTGGTGATGCGCGGCACCAAAACGCTGGCATTGCGCATGGAGCAGCATGACAAATCGGGCCGCGCTGTCGCCGCTTTTCTTGAGGAACATCCCAAGGTAAAGAAGGTTTATTACCCTGGTTCTGCTTCGCATCCGCAACACGCGCTAGCCAAGCGCCAGCAAAAGGGCTTTGGTGGCATGGTGGCGTTTGATGTCGGATCACTTGCCGCGGCGCGGACGGTGCTGGAAGCAGTGAAGTTGTGCACACTAGCGGAGAGCCTGGGCGGAGTCGAGACATTGATCTCGCATCCCGCGACGATGACCCACGCTTCTGTTGACGTGGGCAAGCGCGACCGGCTGGGCATCACTGACGGCCTGGTTAGAGTTTCGGTGGGGTTGGAAGATACCGATGATATAATCGCCGACCTCGATCAAGCATTAAACACGGTGTCAGCCTGAACTGGCCTTGAATCAGTTCTTGCATTGCAAAACAATGCAGCGCTGCACCACGGGAGTGACAGTTAAACTTCGATAGAGGTAGAATCTCGTAGACTTTTCCGAATCGTCTTCACTTGCCTATGAAAGTTGAGTTGCACGCAAAATCAGATGTTGGCCGGGTCCGCCGCGGTAACGAGGACAATTTTCTGGTGCTCGAATTGTCGCGGGAAACGACCTGGACTGGATCTGACGGTATCGCCGCACCGGAAGAGCTAGCGCAGTTTGAACTGGGTGAAAAAGGCCTGGTGCTGGTAGTTTCAGACGGCATGGGTGGTGCGCTGGCTGGTGATGTTGCCAGCCGCATGGCCGTCGATTCGGTGCGCGACATGATCATGGGCGGCCACTCCGAAGATGGCTGCGACCCGGAAGCGCCGCTGGTCGAATGCCTGAAACATGCAACCGTCTATGCCAATCACGCCATACACAATCGCAGTCAGGAAGATTCGCGCTGCGCCGGCATGGGCGCAACCTTTACCGGGGCCGCAGTCCACAAAGATTTTCTCGACCTGGTCCAGGTAGGCGACAGCCGCGGATATATCATTCGCAAAGACCATATTCGACTGGCGACCAAGGATCAGTCTCTGGTCCAGCAACTGGTGGACGTCGGTCAGATAAGCGAAGCCGAAGCCGAAACGCACATGTTCCGGAACGTTATTCTGCAAGCGTTGGGCGCGCAGGGTGATGTGACGCCGGTGACCGGCCGGATACGTTTGCGTCGCGGCGATATGTTGCTGCTGTGCAGCGATGGCTTGTCAGGAAAGCTGCGCTCGGAAGATATTCACAATATCGTCTCGAGCAATGAAGATCTGTCAACAGCGTGTGATGAGTTGATTGCTGAAGCGAACAACCGCGGCGGCGAGGACAACATCACGGTGATTCTGGCGCGCTTTAGCGGCGATGAATTAGAAGAACCCGACAACGACAAGATTACTATCGAGCTCCCACCGCTCGAAGAAGACATGACCCTCGACGACAGTTACGAAGACGACACCGAACCCCGTTAGCTGCTTTCACTTTTTGGAGTGCGGCGGCCTGGTGTCGCTTTGGCCTGTCGCTCGCTACCGCTAAATTTCCCAAGTAACCTGCAAACCAATAACGATCGAGATCGCCTGCGTTAAGACCAAAGCGCCGCCGGGCCTGCGCACTCCAAAGAGTGGAACCTTTATCCGTCGCCGTCTTTAGCTTCCGGTAGTTCCTGCGCACGCCAATCAACAGCTTCATCAATTCGCCGCACATAGATTGAAGAGCCTTCGATCCGCTCCACGCGCACACGCTCGCCCGCTTCGAGAGCCGTTTCGCCCTCCTCGGGATAGGCAGTCCACGTCGAGCCAAAAACTTTAACCGCGCCTTCCTGCATGGCGCCGCGGCTGGAAGAAACTACGGTACCGATTTTTCCCGGCAACGAGTCAACGCCGCTGCGTAATGAATCGCCAGTGTGTTCGCGCGAAAAGTAGTTGAGAAAAATTGTGCGTGAGGCGAGCGTCAAACCAACCGAAACGACAGCAAAGATGATGAACTGCAGACCCAGATTATGAATGCCGACGATACCGGCCAATGCTGCCGCCAGGGCGCCGATGCCAAACCACAGCAACACGAAACCCGAAGTAAAAACTTCGGCTACGATCAGAATCGCGCCGAGTATGACCCACAAAATCCAAATGAGATTGTCCATAGCTTATTCGTAAAGCAAAACTGTTAGTTGCTTTACATCTCAACCCTTGAGCATGTTCTTTAGCACGAACCAGATGTTCGCAGGCCGTTCCGCAAGCCGCCGCATGAAGTAAGGAATACCAGTGTTTGCCGTACGGCACGTACACTCTCATGTTATACCCGTCCTTTGCCAGTTGCCGCTGCAAATCCCGGCGGATGCCGTAAAGCATTTGAAACTCAAAAGCTTCTTGGCCGATTCCCTGCTGCTGCGCAAAAGCGATGGTCGCATCGATCATGTGCGGATCGTGCGTCGCGATTCCGTGGTAGACACCGCTCGAAAGCAACAACTGCATTACCCGCACGTAATTTTCGTCGGTATCTTTTTTGTCCGGAAAGGCAACTTCGGGTGGTTCGTTGTAGGCGCCCTTGCAGATGCGGATGCGCGCGGGCAACTTCACCAGCTCCTGAGCGTCTTGATAGGTGCGCCGCAGATACGATTGCAAAACGATCCCAACGTCGTTCAGCCCGAACTCGGCGCGCAGGCGTTTGAAGATGTCGATCGTCGCCTGGGTAAAATCCGAGCCTTCCATGTCAACACGCACAAAGTTGCCCCGCCGTGCTGCATCTGCCACAACCGCGCGCGCGTTCTTGTAGGCGAGTTCCGGATCAAGTGCCAACCCAAACTGCGATAGCTTGATCGAGACGTTCGACTTAATGCCCGTCTCATCAATCTGCGCCAGAATGCGCAGATATTCTTTTACTTCAGCTTCAGCCTCGGCAGGATTCGCGACCGACTCGTTCAAATGATCGAACGATGCGGAACAGTGCTCGACATTTAATTCGCGGATTGCGGCTACTGCTTCGCCGATGTTCTCGCCGGCGACAAAACGCGTCGTCAGTCTTTTGAAGGGACGAAAGCGGGCGGCGAATTCCTTCAGCCCTTCCTGTCGCGATAAATAGATTAGTGCGCTTCTGGTAAGCATGTGTGCAGTGTAACGCAAGCCTTCAGGTTGCGTGGCAGACTAACAAATCGGGATGTCATTTCTTAAGTTTTCTGGGCGTCCATTTTGCTCTTTGTGTATCTATGGTGACCAAGTAATGATTGACCACGGCGGCACAAAGAGCACAAAGGACGCGCAGAGATTCATTCAAACAAGGACACTATCAACGGTTCGCGCTCCAGGCGCGGGATTAAAATGCTGTGGTATCCTTGGCTCGCATTTCGGCATACTGCAACCATCCCAGCGAATCTATGGACTACAGATTTTGAAGGAAAATAAGAACGCATGCGACTGAAGTTGGTGTTTGTTTCCTCGCTGCTGGCCGCTATTGTGGGGGCGGGCGGCGCCATAGCGATCATACTGTTTACTTTTTCGTCGTTATCGCCGTTGCTGAAACCTGGCGCTGTCGTACTCTCCACGTTTCTGCTGCCACTGATCGCTACTTTGATCGCGGCGATTTTCGTTTACCGCCATACCGCGCGGCGGCGAAAACTTCAGGCCGCACTCACGACCATTATTTCCCTGTTGCTGATTTTGGCTGCCTTTGTGTTTGCCTCCATCGTTACCTCGCGTTCGCGTCCGCCGCAACCACCAGTTCTTCAGGGAACCTAGAAACAGTAGACAGTAGTCAGTAGGTGGAAACTGCCGGCCTGCATGGTGCTAACTGCTCTACTGCCACTGTCTACTGGCTACTGCCTACTGACTCCTGACTACTGACTACTGACTAAACGCTTCAGTCCAATCTGTTCCTGCACTGGCCGCAACGCATCTATCACAAAGCGAATGTGTTCGTCGAGATCGACGCCCAATTCCTCTACTCCCTGGCGAATGTCGTCTCGATCAACCGAACGCGCGAACGCCTTGTCTTTTAACTTTTTCTTCACCGAAGAAACTTCAAGATCATCAAGGCTCTTCGCCGGTCGCACCAGGGCGCAAGCCACCAGGAACCCGCAGAGTTCGTCGGTGGCAAACAGGGCGCGCGCCATTGCGGTGTCGCGCGGCACGTTGGTGTAAGTCGCATGACCCATGATGGCGCGAATGAAGCGTTCGGAATAGCCGCGCCCGCACAGTATGTTGGCGCCGGTGAACGGATGCTGATCCGCGTTGGGAAACATTTCGTAATCGAAATCGTGAAGCAGTCCTACCAGTCCCCACTCATTTTCATCATCGCCGGTGTCGCCATAACGCTTAACGGCAGCACGCATCGCCGCTTCCACTGCCAGCGCATGTTTCCGCAGGCCGTCGCCTTGCGTGTATTCGCAAAGCAATTTCCAGGCTTCGTTTCGATCAGGCATATTTGTTGGACAGCCGTTCCTGCCGGTCTTGTTTGCAAGAGCCAGGCTGCGAACGGGACAGACTGGAAAGTCTCTGCTGGGTTTTCAGGGCGAGCAAAACTAGCATGACTGAATATTGGCAAACAAGAAGGCGTGGCCAAATATTTACGGACGAGGATGCGAGTGAGGCTGTTTGTTGAATCAGTTGCCGCTCGGTGCCCGATATCCGGGGCGGGCACGAATGACGACCTGCTGGTGACTGGTGGTCACATTGATATTTCGATATTCCCCATCGTGCGTCTTGTTGGTTGGGTAATACCCGATGATGTACTGCGTTTGCAGTTCGCCTGCGACTTTCGCAAAGGCATCGGGCAGAGTCGAAAGGTCATCAACTCTTAGGACCGTGCCGCCCGACTTGTCAGCAAGTTCGTTTAGGTACTTGTCAGCCACAAGGTACAGCCGATCCATCATCTCGGTGATTGGGTCGCCACCGTGGCGCCCGCGCCTTGGCTTTTCGTCATCGGGCCTGCGTGACGGGCCGGCAGTCGGCCTTGAAGACTGTTCACCGGGGCGGGCCGTCCCGCGACTTCTTCGCATAATCTCTGCGGCCGACGGCAAACCAAGTGGTCCAGTCGCCGGTGGTTGACCTACTGGGGGACCCTCGCGCGGATCGTCGTCGCCGGGAAATGTCGGCTGCGTGCCTCCCTTCGCCTTTTGAATAACATCGATGCTTGGTAATTCCCTGCCGTCCACCTCGCCATCGCCCGCGCGCGCGATCCGCTCGGCCTCAGCGCGCGTGTTATAGCGAATCGGATAAACGACGACGCCTTCCTCCTCCAACCAGCGCAACGTGCTGTAGTCGGACGCCTGGTCGCTGTGCCAATCAACACCGTCGCTGAAAAGCACAATCGCTTTGCGCCCTTCCAGTTTCCGCAACGACGATAAGGCGAGGTCGATAGCATCGTAAAGCTTGGTGCCTTCGCCGGCGGTGGTCTTCTCGATCGCGGCTTTCAACGTCGCGCGGTCACTCGAGAAGCCGCTCAGCTCATGCACCTGGCTGTCGAATGAAATCACTTTTACGCGGTCCGACGAATCCAGTTTTTCAACGAAGGCAACTGCCGCAGCCTGCATCAATGGGAGTTTGGTTTTCGTGCTGGCGCTGGTATCCAGCAGCAACACAACGTTGATGGGAAGGCGCGTGGTTGCGAACAAAGCGATCTGTTGCTTTGCACCATCTTCAGTTACGGTGAATTCGTCCTGACGTAGACCGGGAACGTTTCTGCCGTCGGCGGCGGTAGCCGCGACCGGAACCATAACGAGGTTCGTATCGATCTTGACTGTCTCAACCTGATCCGGATTGACAGGCGGAGGCGCCGGCGTTGGTTGCTGCTTTTGTAGAGGCTTTGGCCTTTTCGGCGGTAACCGCTTCGTCTGTCCAGGCGCGAATGAAGCCGTCATCACACAGACCGCGAGAAGCAAGAAGATTCGCAACCGAGATTGTCGTTTGAGCTGCATTATGGTTGTCCGCTGATGGTGCTGCGCGCCAAAGGTGTCCTTAGGATGTGCGTTGCGAGAGTAACGGTTGCCATCCGCGGACCGCAATGACTTGCCGCTGAAGGTAGTGTCCTTCTTTGAATTAATCTCTGTGCGTCTTTTGTGTGTTCTGTGTCTCTGTGGTGAGACAGTACCCCAGCGGAAAGCCTCCTTGCCGCTACTTCGTTCATCAACTAGAATTACGCTTGCTCGCCTATTAGCAATGAGATCCCTTTTACTGGCCGTACTGGCCGCTTATGTTGTTGCCGCGATTCATGCCGTGCTCGCGTTTATTAACAAGCGCCGCGCGCTGCAACGCGTTTCGGAAGCGGCGCTGGTCACCGGATTCTTGTTGCACACTGGGGCTTTGGCTGCGGACTGGATCATTGACGGCCACTATCCGCTTTTTTTCCTGCGCGAAACACTCTCATTTCTTGCCTGGACGCTGGTCGCCAGTTACTCGCTGATCCTTTTTCGCTATCGCGCGCGGGCCTTGGGAACCTTCATACTGCCGCTGGTTTCGTTTTTGGTTTTTATTGCCGCCGTTACGCATTCGGAGACTGCAGGATCGACAAATCCGATTGCGGTCCGAGACACCTGGCTGTTTCCGGTCCACACGACGTTGCTATTGTTTGCCTATGCGGCGTTCTTCGTGGTGTTCATAGCCAGCGTCATGTACCTTTTGCAGGAACGCGAATTAAAGCTAAAAACCTTCGGGGCAATATTTCATCGGCTCCCGTCGCTAACTACGGTTAATGAGATTGCGACCAGCTCGGCGGCGATCGGGCTAACACTTTTGACGGTCGGCATCGCAACCGGAATGCTTTGGGCATCGTCGCGCGACGGCCGGCTGTGGCACAATGATCCGAAAGAGATCTTTGCGGCACTAACCTGGTTGCTTTACGTTTCGCTGATCGCTTATCGCTCGACCGCCGGGTGGCGGGGACGAAGGGCGGCATGGATAGGTGTCGCAGGATTCGCCCTGGTCCTTTGCACTTTCTTCGGCGCCAGAATGATGGGTGGCTATCACGTTTTCGGTTAATAGATGTCAATCGTCTTAGTCGGAGTAAATCACAAGTCAACGCCGCTCGCGGTTCGCGAGCTTTTGGCGCTGTCGGATGATGCCTGCGCGACCGGTTTGCGCTCGCTGGTTGACGGCGAGATTGTTAGAGAGGGACTAATCGTTTCAACTTGCAATCGCGTGGAAGTGTTGACTGAAACAGCCGCAGGGCGACTGAATGAAACCACCGAACGCGTTATCGAGTTTTTGACGAGAGCAAACGAGCTGCCGCGCTCGGAGTTTGAAAAGGATTTGTATCTGCACACCGATGATCAGGCCGTACGCCATCTTTTCCGCGTCGCTTCATCGCTTGATTCAATGGTGGTTGGCGAGCCGCAAGTCCTGGGACAGGTGCGACGCGCCTATTCGATTGCGCTGGAAGCGGGCACCACTGGCCGGATTCTGAACCGCCTGGTCCATCATGCCTTTCGCGTAGCCAAACGCGTACGCACGGAAACCGGAATCGCGGCGAATGCCGTGTCGATCAGTTACATGGCGGTGGAATTAGGAAAAAAGATTTTTGATTCGTTTGCCGGGCGGACCGCGCTGTTAATTGGCGCCGGCGAGATGGCAGAACTCGCCGCGCGCCATTTGGTCAACGCCGGCGTTTCCAATGTTCTGCTGGCGAACCGCTCGGAAGAACCGGCTCGCGCTCTGGCAACTGAGCTGGGCGGTACGTCGGTTCCCTTTAGCCGGCTCACTGATCACTTGTCGCGAGCCGACATCGTTATTTGTTCGACTGCGGCCGACGACTACATTGTCACCGAACGGATGATGCGGGCGGCGTCTGCGAAGAGACGCAACCGGCCGGTCTTCTTTATCGACATCAGCGTGCCACGAAACATCGATCCCGCGGTTGGCAAAATCCCCAACGTCTTTGTTTTCGATATTGACGATCTCGAATCGGTGGTTTCGTCAAACATTCGCGAACGAGAACGCGAAGCACAACGGGCGGAGTTGATTGTCGAATCCGAGATAATGCAGTTTCAGCAAGCCCTACGCGCGCTTGAGAGCGGCCCGGCCATCGGTGCTTTAAAACAAATGTTTCAGGATATCGCGCGGCATGAGTTTAAGCGCCAACGAAACCGGCTTGGACCACTGACTGCGGAACAGGAATCCGGAATCGAGAGTCTATTACTGTCCACCGTGAACAAGCTTTCCCATCCCATGTTGAGCCAGATGCGCCATTCGTCTGATGCCAGCGACGCTGAAATCATTGAGGCCTGGCGCGACATCTTCGATCTCGAAGACTAATTCCTTCACCAAATGAAACAGCTGCTCGTTATTGGTTCGCGCGGTTCTAAGCTCGCGCTCACGCAGGCGCGCTTGGTGCAAAGCGAGTTGCAACTCATTCATCCCTTACTCGAAACCCGGATAGAAATTATTAAGACGTCAGGTGACCTCAGTACCGATCCGCTGGCGGTCATTGGCGGCAAAGGCGTGTTCACCAAAGAACTCGAAGACGCGCTGCTTGAACGCCGCATTGATCTCGCGGTCCATTCGTTGAAAGACTTGCCAACAATTCTTCCGGAAGAATTCACGATTGCTGCAATTTGCAAACGCGAAGACCCGCGCGACGCTCTGGTGTTGGGGCGAAAGGCGCAAGCTGCCGGCAACGCCGCAATCGCGGGTTTGCCACGGAAAGCAACCGTGGGAACGTCGAGCCCGCGCCGCCTGGCCCAACTAAAACATTTGCGCAAGGATCTGGTTTTTGCAGACCTGCGCGGGAATGTCGACACGCGCCTGCGTAAACTCGACGAGGGTCAGTACGATGTCCTGGTGCTGGCTTGCGCGGGCCTGCGTAGGCTCGGTCTTGAAAACCGCATCAGCGCCGCGATTCCAACTGAGCAAATGCTGCCATCACCCGGACAGGGCGCGCTCGCCATTGAGACGCGGACCGAGGACCACGAAATAACTGACGCGTTACGCAAGTTGGACCACAAGTTTACCGGGCTGGCCTGTACTGCCGAACGGGCTTTCCTGCGCAGTCTTGGTGGCGGTTGCCAATTGCCCATCGCCGCCTACGCGTCTGTCCGCGACAAAATCATCAAGCTTGATGGACTCGTGGCCGACACCCAGGGAAAGACAATTCTTAGAGATCGTATCTCCGGTTCCATAGATCAAGCGGAACAACTTGGTAGTGACCTTGCTGAACGATTGTTGGCGAATGGAGCACGCGACTTGCTTGATTCCAGTGAATAACCTACCGCTCACCGGACGCACAATCGTCATCACCCGTGCGCTCGCTCAGGCCAACGAGTTTGCGCAGGAACTCGAGCGTTACGGCGCCGAAGTGATCGCCTGTCCGACAATTGAAATCAAGGAGCTCGACGACTATCAGCGTTTGGACGAAGCCATCAACCATCTTTACGGCTATGACTGGCTGATACTGACCAGCGTCAATGCGATAAATTATTTTTTCAAGCGACTAACCGCGCTGGGACGGGACGCCACTAGTCTTGATGAGTTGAAAGTTTGCGTGATCGGCGAAGCGACGGCAGAGCGGCTAGGTGAACTGAACGTTCATGTGGACGTCATTCCTACTGACTCAAAGGCGGAAGGTGCTTTTGCCGCCCTTGAACGGTTCATCGGCGGAACCGGCGCCTTCAGCGGCCTAAACATGTTGCTGCCGCGCGCGTCTGTTGCCCGCGACTATCTGCCAAAAGCACTTGAAGAGGCGGGCGCGCGCGTCGATATTGTTCCGGTGTATCGGACTGCATTGCCGGATAATCTGGATCGCGGCCGCGTGGCGGCGATGCTCTCGGGCAGTGCCGACTGCATCGCCTTTACCAGCGCCTCGACAGTCAGGAACCTGGCTCAGCTTTTTGCTACTCAGGATCTCAGCGCCGTACTTTCCGGGATTGCGATCGCCTGCCTGGGAGACATTACGTCGCAAGCTGCCGTTGACTTTGGGCTGAACGTCGAGATTCAACCGGAACACACGACAATCGGGTCCCTCGCGCGCGCTATCGCCGACTATTTCGAAAAACATTAATCCGCAGATTACGCCGATTGCACAGATTCATAAGGAACGGTCCGAACATTCATATTTGCTCGACTATGCTGGTTAATTGTTCTGCGTAATCTGTGTAATCTGCGGACAACGCCTTCATGCTAAACTGACTGCGATGTCACTCTTGTCCCGACGAATACTCATCATTGATCAGAACGAAGCCACCGGTCCGGCACTGCAACAATTAATCGCCTCGTGGGGCTATGACGTACTAATCGAAAACGTTCTCGCCCCGAGCTTGGAATCAATTCTCAAAGCCGATCCAACTGTGGTCATCGACAGTAATTTGCTGGCAACAGATGACAACTTCATCGTCTTAGGCGATTTGAAGGCGCAGCAGACTGGAGTGGCTGTAATTCTGCTGGCTGAATCCACCTCGCTCGACAACGCGAAGCGCGCTGTAAGGGAAGAATTCGCCTATCACTGTTTCGAGCAGCCGGTAGATGGGGACGAGCTTCGCGTGGTGCTCGAACGCGCGGTGGAATTAACCGAGGCGCGGCGTGAAAACGAAGTGCTACGGCGCGAACTCCAGGATCGCGGCGCCTTTGGCGAGCTCATCGGCAGCTCGCCGGCAATGCGCGAGATCTATTCGTTGGTTGAACAGATCGCGCCGTCGTCAGCTTCCGTTTTGATTACCGGCGAATCAGGCACGGGCAAGGAACTCGTCGCCCGCACGATTCATCAACTGAGCCCGCGCAAAGACAGACCGTTCGTAGGAATTAACTGCTCGGCGATTCCTGAAAGCTTGATGGAGTCGGAATTATTTGGCCACGAGAAGGGCGCGTTCACCGGCGCGGCCTCGCGACGTCCGGGATGCTTCGAACTGGCCGAGGGCGGAACGTTACTGCTCGACGAAATCTCGGAAATGCCGGCGATGTTACAGGCCAAACTACTGCGCGTAATTGAAGAACGTAAGGTGCGGCGTCTGGGCAGTCAAAAAGAGATCGATATTGACGTGCGCATTCTTGCGGCCACCAACCAGGACCCGCAGGAGGCCAGCGCGAAAGGAACTTTGCGCGAGGATTTGCTTTACCGCCTCAATGTATTTCGCATTGAATTGCCGGCGCTGAAGGATAGGAAAGAAGACCTGCCGTTGCTGGCACAGTATCTGGTTACAAAACTGGCGGAGAAACACTCCCGGCCGGCGCGCTTCCTTCATCCTGCCGCGATTGCTGCTTTGCAATTCCACGCCTGGCCGGGCAATGTGCGCGAGCTAAGAAATGTAATCGAGCGCGCTGTAATAATCTGTTCCGGCGAACAAATTGAACGTCATCACTTCGCTCCCTATCCAATCGATCAACGCGAGCGTTCGCGAAACGAGGACACCATCACGTTCCCGGTCGGCACCCCAATCGAAGAAGTGGAGCGGCAAATGATCATTCGCACGCTCAAGAAAACCAAAAACAATAAGACGCGCGCGGCCGAACTGCTGGGAATTAGTTTGAAGACCATTCACAACAAGCTCAACCTCTATAGCGAACGCGGACAGCTCGATGCTGAGTGAAGGTCATGCATCGAATAAGAACCGGGAGCGACAGGTTTGAAACGGCGGGCCTCAGCGCCTAGAAGTCGAATTCGAACTTGCCGCGCACGGACGTGTGGAGGCTGTTGAAAAACTGGCCGAGCCGCGGACTAGTGACGTTGTTTTGCACCTCGCTGGGGTTGAAGTGGTTAGTGGTGTTAAGGACTGCCGCGCCGATTCGCATTCGTCGTCCTCCAATCCTCGGGACGAATTTTGGTATGGCGAAACCTTTCGTGACTTGCATGGCAAGAGACAGAAAGGTTGGGAAGCGTCCCGTCTGGTTACGCCCGCCGACAACATCCAAGTACTCATTAACAAAGGAGAACGGAAAGCCCGATCGAATCTCGAGCACGGGCGCGATGTTGATATCGTAGCGCATCCGCAACTGGCCATAGGCAAGGAATCGGTGCGGCGCGTCAAAGGGCTGTGGTCCATACTCATTCGGCCGTACTACGATCGCTGGAAAATCGCCGAGAAAGTTATCAATAGAATTGAGATCCCCGCGAGCTTTGGACCACACGTAAGCAGCGTTCAGCGTACCGATGCGCGGGTTGTCATAGATGGCCAGCACTTGTAACTCGCGGTAGCGCGAACGGCCGAGGTTACTGAGCACCAGTGCGCCCCGGCCTAAGCCGCCGGATGCGGCAAGCCGATCGACGATGAAATCGTTTGTCGTTGTGCGTTGCAGGTAGCCAATGCGTCCGGTCACCCTACTCGCAATTGGGAAGTCGATTTGCAGGCTCGCCCGGACGCTGCGTGGGTTCCGCAAACGTGTTGCGACCAGATTAGCGAAACGATGCGGGCCGTCAGTAATCGTGATGCCGTCTGCGCCAAACGTGGTAACGGTGCGCTCGGGAAGCTGTCTGAAGTAGCCGACGCCAAGCGGAGTGCGATCATAGAACAGACCAAATCCGCCGCGTATAACCGTGGCGTGATTCTTGAGCGGCAGATACAAAAACGAAAGGCGCGGCGAGATGGCGTTCTGCCGGGCCAGCCAGTCACGGTCGAAACGCAGGCCGGCGTCGACCGTGAGCTTCTTGTTGACGACCCACCGATCCTGCGCGAAAGCAGTGAATTCGCCGAGACTCCTTGCAACGTTCGCCGCTGCGCCGAACTCTATGCGCCGGGCAAGGGTGCGGTCTTCCCGTCTGATCAGGATCGAGTTTTCGTGGAACAGACCCGTCACGCGCGAGTAATCAATTTCGCCGCCGAGCTTCAGGGAATGCTGACCATGAAATTCAAGCCCGTGCGAGTAGTAAACCTCCCGCCACTGAAACCTTTGCGACTGCCTGCGGATGTCGGCGAAGTAGTTACCCGCGTTACCTTCCGGCAACAACTCAAGCGGTCGCGTCCCCTGCCCGAAGACGTCAAGGTCAAACGTCTTGTAGCTAAATGTGGAAGAGAGAAACGCAGCGTCCTTGAAGATTGCCTGCTCGGAGATCGAAAAGAGCATGCCTCGCTGCTTTGTATTCGGGGTCGTCGGCTGCGGATTGAAAGTATTGAGTCCGGCAAAGCGCACCTTCTGCGGGAAAAACGCCGCGACGAATTTAGCGCTGTTGGTCTTGTTGATCTTGAGATCGAACTGCGTGAATGAGCTGAAGTTCTCGGAGGTTGACTCGTCTCCCGGGGCTTTGAGGCTCGGCACGCGAGTGCGCGTGAAACGGTATTCAAGGGACTGCAGGAAGAAAAGACGATCGCGGGCGACCGGACCGCTGAAGGTGACGCGCGGACGAAATGAATCGATCGCGCCGCCGAATGTGTTGCGAAAAGTTGGAAAGATGCGCGCGGTGGTAACTTTAAATTTGTTGCTGCCGCCTTTGGTTTCGAGATCGGTCGCACCGCCGGTAAGCCGGCCAAACACCGCCGAGTACGGGTTCTCTTCGGTTCTTACGTTTGCCGCCGCTTCGAGCGGGATGTCGAAGGCCAGGTTTCCAGTAACCGGATCTGTTATGTCCACACCGTTGACTGTGTAGGCGCTCTGACCTGCGCGGGCGCCTTTCTGGTGGTCCACTCCGTCCAACCCGCGGACCACGCCGGGATTCAGCAACGGCGCGCTCTGATAATTCTCTGCCGGCAGCGGCACATCCGTCAGTGTCTGGGAACGAATGGTATTGCTGGTGGTTGTTTCGGCCGTGCTGAGCAGGCCCTCTTCCTCACGAATGGTAACCGTTTCGGAAAGCGTAGCTTTCATCACGATTTCAACGGTCAGCCCTACACCCGGCGGCAGACTGATTTCACGCTTCACGGTGGCCAAGCCATCGGCCTCAACCGTCAGCACAAATGTCGCCGCCGGCAGATCGGAGAAAATGAAATTGCCCACATCGTCGGTGACTACCTTGAAAACTTGCTCGGGCAGGTCGCGATTCACGAGCGTAAGCCGCGCCCCTACAAGTAAAGCGGGAGGCGCATCCGTGGCTTCGCTAGTGACCTTGACAGTACCCTTGATGCGGCCCGTCAAGTGTTGGCCCATCGCGCTGGGGACTAAAACCAGCAGACTGAATATCGCGGTGCACAGCATGATCGAGTAGAAGAATTTGCAATCAGGCGAAAGTGTCGAGCGAGTCGAAGGAGTCGAGGCCTGACTTGTCAGCTTACGGTTCATTCAAACCTCTTCAAACTGAAGTGGGACTAACGGCGAGGTGTAACGGGGGGTGCTATCGTATCTTCTTTTACGGCTGGACTTCAATGATCAGCCGCGACACAGGACGAGTAGGGGCGTGTCCTGGTACAGCGCGGAGCGATCTAATTAGCACCGAGGCTTTAGCCCGGTGATCATCGTTTGTCGCTTCGCCCTAGCAGGGCGATGTTTATAGCCTGGTGATCCCTTCTTTGCTCCTTAGCTCCGCAGGAGCGTAACCGCTTTACCCGGTCGGTCTCTCGCTCTGCTGCCGGGTTTCGCTCCTACCGGAGCGAGATCCCTTTGGGGTGTGTTCGTAGCTATAAACATCTCGCTCCGCGGGAGCGAAAGCCAATTCCACTGTTGCACCTAGAAGTTGAATCCAAAAAGACGAAATACTCGGGCCTGGTAGAGGTAATCTTTACCGCTTTCGTCCACGACCCGGATGTCACCATCGATCCCAGCGTCCTCATCGGGCAGCACGCGATAGATCTTATGGACCCGAGATTTCGTTGATGTGCTCGAAGGTCATATGAACCTAAGCATTCTACCGTGGATCCTGCTGCAGAGGTATTTGTTCGATTGGATTATCCGGAGCCGCGCTTGCACGCGAAACGCGGCGGATGGTATTCATCATCGCTAATGTCAGTCCTGCTTTTCTTCATCGACGGTCTGGGCATCGGGACGCGCGGGCCACAAAATCCTTTCAATGGTCTGCCGGATGCAGAACCTCTGGCGATTTTTTCTGACCAAAACGCGTCAACAGTTTCTGAGGGACAGTCGACACGAATAGCCCAGCAAGAAACAATACACGACGGTGTAGTGGTGCCCACCGACGCGCGAATGGGAATTGAGGGCCGACCGCAGAGCGCTTCCGGCCAAACTACAATTCTTACCGGCATAAACGTCCCGCAATTGCTCGGTTATCACAAACAGGGATTTCCGAATGCGGCGATGCTGGAAATTCTGGGCGAGCATTCGATCTTCCTGCAGCTTAAGCGCGCCGGTATTGGCCCAATCACTTTCGCAAATACTTACACGCAGCGCTTCTTTGACGAGCGGCCACGCTGGGTTTCGGCCACCACGGCGGCGCTGGAAGCGGCCAGCGTGCCCTTTCGCCAGGTCGCCGATCTGAAGGCAGACCGCGCCGTCTATCATGACTTTACGAATCAGTTGCTGATCGAACGCGGTGAAGACGTCGAGCCGCGCAGCGCTGCACAAGCCGCGGATGTGCTCGCGTCACTCGTCGCAGAAAATAAATTTACGCTTTATGAGTATTTCATTACCGACAAGATCGGCCACAAACAGGATCTGCAATTAGCGCGCACCACTTTGCAAAACCTCGCGGGCCTAATCAGGGAATTGCTAGTTCGTATTGATTTGAATAATACTTCCGTTATACTCACCAGCGATCACGGCAACATCGAAGATCTTTCGTCGCGAAATCACACGTTGAACCCGGTGCCGACCATCGTTTGGGGTGCCAACAGAGAAAGCGTTGCAAACAAAATTAGTAGCCTCGCCGACATCACTCCGGCAATTTTGGAAACGCTGACCCAGGAAACCGCTGCGCACAGATGACGTCTCAAACAGTTCCCAATTCCGGGACCGCCAAGCACCTCGACAAGAACAATCCGCGCGAAGTTTTTGGTTGGAAGATCTACGACTGGGCCAACTCTGCTTTTTCCACCACCATCGTTGGCGCGCTCTTTGGTCCTTACCTGACTGAGATAACGCAGCAGGTCGTCGGCGAGAACGGCATCGTTGTCAATCTCGGTCCGGTGGGTGCGATTACGGCGAAGTCATTCTTTCCGACCTGCGTCTCCGCGGCTGTCTTTCTGCAAATATTTCTTCTCCCAATTCTCGGGAGCATTGCCGACTATTCAAATCTCAAGAAAAAGATGATGGCCTTGTTCTGCTACCTCGCCGTCGCGGCAACCTGCGTGATGTTTTTCGTCAAGGGCAATCTCTTCTGGCTTGGCGGTGTTCTTTTCATCATTGCGAATCTCGGCTTCGGCGCCGCGCTGGTTTTTTATAACGGGTTCTTAAATGAGATAACAACTGAAGACCAGCGCGATAAAGTATCGAGTCGAGGGTTCGCCTACGGTTATCTTGGCGGCGGACTTCTGCTCGCGCTCAACTTCCTGTAAGTGACCACCGCGCCGCGGTTGGGTTTGGACCCTTACCTGGC
>JANMKA010000088.1:0-14383 GCA_031371765.1 Blastocatellia bacterium | reverse complement strand
GTGCGACTGTGTCTGCGTCGCTGAAGGCATCTGCATTCCCGGCATCATCTCGTGCGACGGAGTCGGCGACGCTGAAGGCAGCTGCATTCCCGGCATCATCTCGTGCGACGGAGTCGGCGACATGCTGGGCTTTTTCCTGTTACTCCTCTTCCTCGCAGTCCGTCGTGGTTTTGCGCGCGGTCTTTTCTTCTTCGGAGCATTTTTTGCGTTTGGCTTCATCCCCGGCATCTTGCTCATGTCATGCTCTTGAGGCTGCGGCAATGCGCTCGCGGTGACCGCTAACATAAGGGTAAGCGCGCCGAGTGTTCGCAGCGCCTTAATCAAATTACTAGGCCTCTTCATGTTCTCCCCTTTTTGAGTTCGGCAAAGCGAACTCAGACAAGTGTTCTTAAAATGGAAAAATGGAATAGATCAGTAACGACACAAGGCTACCGCCCGCGTCGCCATCACGAATGTGATTGTCGGAAGGAACTAAATACGGAAGATGTTGATGAGGACGTGCCTGCGGGTTGTATCCCCGGGCGGTCCATGCGATCTTGAGATTAAGATCGAGACGGTAGAGGTTTCGCCGGAAACAACGTTCGGGATTGCAGCCGGAGTAGCAAAACTTCCAGGTCGCTTCGACGCTTCAACTGCTCTCAGCGATACTGCGTTGGGCGTTGTACGTGAGTGAACCGCGCAGTGAGGACACAGCCCGATTGGCTCACCTATAGCAATCGCATTGAGATCGGGATTAGACGCGGACTCGTCCCTCGAATCCATTTCCATATCACCCATGTCGTCATGGGACATTACGGAGATAACGTGATGCGTCTCGCAGGAAACCTGTGCAGACTGGAAATGCGGACAGAAAGCGGCAACCAGGAAGTTGCCTCCCAGACCGAACAACAGAGCAGCCAGGACCGTGATTACTAAAAACCGCTTATGCATAGAAGTACGCGGTCAATTACGCCTAAAGTTATGGGGGGGCTTGAATATATCAGAAGTCTGGTAGCTTCCCCAAGCTTATGTTGAGTCTATTCAAGCAAGGTAGGCCAGCCATATTGCCATTATGGTTAATGCTGCGCACAAGCCGTTGAACGTCGATGTCTCCATTCTTCGTTGAAACTCGAATCCGCTTGGCAGGTCCAGTAAATTGCAAGCTACACTGTTTGCTAGCCGTATCCGCAATGTCATATAGCGGTCACAAGTCCCTTGAGTCGTTTAACATCTACCTGCATGCTCCCAATCAGGGCTGTATACTTACTGATCAACGCATCGCAAGCGTTGGCCTATTCTTGGCCTATTTTTCGGGAATTGTGGGAACATCGGGAACCTCGGGAACAAGTGAGGAAGGTCCTAAATCTTTGGAAACGCAGCACATTGCTGTATCATAGCCACTTTCCAAAAACATGTGCCCGCTTGGCTCAGTGGTAGAGCACTCGCTTCACACGCGAGGGGTCAGAAGTTCGAATCTTCTAGCGGGCACCAAACATCTTTTTGCATGAAAAGCGCGACCAATGAGCCCGCGTGCAGCTGGCCAGCTCCTCATGGTCATGCGCGAGCTGATCTTTCATTCCTCACGTTCTACAACTAAGCGGTGACTGCCTGCAACTTACTTTCCATTTCGACCGCACGCGGAAACAGAATATTGTTTTCGAGGTGAATGTGTTGATGCAGATCCTGCTCAAAAGCTGCGAGGGCCTGGTAGAGCGTTTGATAACTGATGCAGCCATCGGCCGGCGCCGTATAGTCTGAACTCAGCGCTCGCAGTTCGCGCAGTAAATCTCCTACCGTGTCGTGCTCCATCATCATCATGCGCACCGGATTCTTGACCGTGCCAAACGGCGCGAACGGCGCCGGCGTGTTTTGTAGTGTCGACGCCTCGAGTTCTTCAAGATAGGGGAAAAGAACGTTTTCTTCCTTGGCCATGTGGGGCGTTAAGTCGGCGCACATTTCCTGAAATACGTCGCCGATATTTCGGAGCTCCGGATGGTTTTCGCCGTGCGCGTCAATGACCTTTTCGATCAGTGACTGCAACCTGGGCATCTCTTCCTTTGTATAGACATGATGACTGGCCAGTATATGGCCAATCAAATCAGTCAGGTTCAATTTCTGAAAATCGAGTGTGGTATAAGCCGGTGCGTCAGATTCTGCAGCTTCAGCAAACAGTCGCTCCAGTTCGCCAAGCTCAACTCCTGCCACTGCGCAAGCATCATCCAGCGATTTGTTACCACCACAGCAATAGTCGATTTTCACCTTTTCGAAAATTCGCGTGGCGTTCGGAATTTCGAGGGCGAGTTCGCGTACCGTCTTTGTCGGATCAAGCATTGTGGATTCAAGCAACATGTGATTATTCCCCTATCTTTGTTAGGCAGACTTCTGCGATTCCTGGTTAACTATCAACTCTTCGCGAAGGCCTTGCGCCAAAGAGTCGCCCTGAAGGACGCGGCTAATACCGTTTGTAGCATTCGCGTAATTCTCGTCACGCGCGGCGATCGATTCCGATGGGACTGTTTGTGCAAAGCAGATTGTCGAGTCTTGCGGAACGACTTCTTCTTATGCGCCGCTTTGCTTACTGTCCGCTCGCTCGGCCATCTTCATGACGACTCGGCCCTGCACTTCGCCGCGCCGCAACCGGTCGAATACCGAATTTATTTCCGTCAAGGGTTGCGTTTCGATGATGGCTTTAACTTTACCGTCGGCCGCAAACTGCAGCGCTTCCAGCATGTCTTTGCGTGTGCCGACTATCGAACCGCGAATAGTTAGCCGCTTGAGCACTACATCAAAAATTGATACAGGAAACTCGCCGGGCGGCAATCCATTCAGCACGCAGGTGCCGCCGCGCCGCAACATGTTTACGCCTTGCTGAAAGGCAATCGGCGATACCGCGGTAATCAGGACGCCATGTGCGCCGCCAATGGTTTCTTGAATCTTCGCAACCGGATCTTCAGTCCTTGCATTGACTGTTATTTCAGCTCCCAGCTCACGCGCCAGCGTTAGTTTCTCGTCGGCGACGTCGACAGCCGCGACGTGGAGTCCCATCGCCTTAGCGTATTGCACGGCGAGGTGGCCCAGTCCGCCAATGCCCGAAATCACTACCCACTCGCCTGGTTTGGCGCCGGTTTCCTTGAGTCCTTTGTAAGTCGTTACTCCGGCACACAGCAGCGGCGCTGCTTCGACAAAGTCGAGCCCATCGGGCAGACGCGCGAGGTAGGCTGCGGGCGCAAGCAGGTACGGAGCAAATCCGCCGTCTACCGAATAGCCGGTGTTTTGCTGCGACTCACAAAGCGTTTCCCATCCGGTAATACAATATTCACACTCACCACACGCGCTATGCAGCCAGGGCACGCCGACGCGATCACCCTTCTGCACTGAGGTTACGCCGCTGCCGACTGCATCAACGAAGCCGACTGCTTCGTGTCCCGGAATGAAAGGCAAAGTTGGCTTGACCGGCCAGTCGCCGTCTGCGGCATGAAGGTCGGTATGGCAGACTCCGCTGGCCATCACGAGAACGCGCACCTGGCCTGCCGCGGGAGTGGGGATAGGAACTTCATCGATGGTCAGGGGTTTGCCAAATTCATGGACCACTGCGGCTGTCATTTTTTGCGTCATGTTTTCTTTCCTTTTCAAGTAAAGCAAACTGTTAGTTTGCGGTGGTGGTAGCAATTCAGATTGAGAACGGACTGCCGCAAAACTAACCGTTTGCTTTACGTTTCTCCGGGCATCTGCGACATCTGTTTGTAGTGTTTCCAGCGATGGTTCACCGATGCCTGTGCCTGCACTAACAAAGCCTTCGCTGTTTCCGGATCGCTTTTTTGCAACATGCGATAACGACCCTCGGTGTAGATGTAATCCTCAAGCGGAATCTTCGGATCTCTCGAATCAAGCTGGAACGGATTTTTACCGGCGTCCGCAAGTGCGGGATCGAAGCGATACAGCGGCCAGTAACCCGATTCAACAGCCAGCTTTTGCTGCGTCATCCCTTTTGCCATGTCGATTCCGTGCGCGATGCAGTGGCCGTACGAAATGATCAGCGAAGGACCCGGATAAGCTTCCGCTTCGATAAATGCCTTGACTGTTTGCGTGTCGTTGGCGCCCATCGCAATCTGCGCGACGTAAACATTGCCGTAACCCATTGCAGTCAGGCCGAGATCCTTTTTAGCTGTAGCCTTGCCGCCGGCTGCGAACTTTGCCACTGCGCCCATTGGCGTAGCTTTCGATGCCTGCCCGCCGGTGTTTGAATAGACTTCCGTGTCGAGCACAAGAATGTTCACGTTCTGCCCACTCGCTAAAACATGGTCCAGTCCGCCGAAACCAATGTCATAGGCCCAACCATCACCGCCGACGATCCAAACGCTCTTTTTGACCAGTGAGTCCGCGACGCTCAGCAAATCGCGCGCTTCCGACTCATCACGCCCGGCGAGTTTCGCTTTTAACTGAACAACCAAATCGCGTTTCACGGCGAGGTCTGTTTCATTTCCCCTCGCTTCTTCCAAAAGAGCATCTGCCAGTTCCTCGCCAATCAAAGCGCGCATTCGCTCGACCAATTCTTTGGCGTAGGCATGCTGGTGATCGACCGCTATACGCATGCCAAGCCCGAATTCGGCGTTGTCTTCAAATAATGAATTGCTCCACGCCGGACCGCGACCTTCGCGATTGATGGTGTAAGGAGTGGTTGGCAGGTTGCCGCCGTAAATGCTCGAACAGCCGGTGGCGTTCGCGATAATTGCGCGATCGCCGAAAAGCTGCGTCATCAATTTGATGTAGGGCGTCTCGCCGCAGCCTGCACAAGCGCCCGAGAATTCAAACAGCGGTTGCAGCAGTTGCACATTCTTAACTGAGCCAAAGCCCAGACTCCCGTTGCGTTGAATTTCAGGCAACGTCAAAAAGTATTCCCAGTTAACGCGCTCGCTGTCGCGCAACGGTAACTGCGGACGCATGTTCAGCGACTTGCGGGACGGATCCTTTTTGTCGGTTGCTGGACAGACTTCGACACAAAGCTTGCAGCCAGTGCAGTCTTCAACCCCGACTTGAATCGTGTAAAGCTGGTCCGGCAACTCGCGCCACTTCGCTGGAATCGTCTTAAATCCTTCAGGAGCGTTTTTCAGATCGTCGGTCTGGCAAACTTTTGCGCGAATGGTGGCGTGCGGGCAGACCAGAACGCACTTGCCACACTCGATGCAAAGGTCCTGCTCCCAAACGGGAACTTCCTGAGCGATGTTGCGCTTTTCCCACTGGGCCGTGCCGACCGGGTAAGTGCCATCAACCGGGAAAACGCTGACCGGAAGACTGTCGCCGCGTCCGGCCATGATTTCAGCAGTAACTCGTTGCACAAACTCAGGTGCTTCTTTAGCCACTGCTTGCTGCAAATCAACCGAACTGGTCGACTGCGCCGGAACTAAGACTTCGTGAAGGTGGGCCAGGGCCGCGTCGACCGCGGCGAAGTTTTGCAGCACAACTGCCTCGCCGCGCTTACCGTAAGTTTTTTGGATCGATTTCTTAATCTTCACGATTGCCTCAGCGCGCGGCAAGACACCGCTCAGCGCGAAGAAGCATGTCTGCATGATCGTGTTGATGCGGTTGCCTAGCTGGTTCTCTTTTGCAACGTTGTAAGCATTTATTGCATAGACCTTGATTTCTTTGGCGATGACAGTTTCCTGAACCGGGCGCGGCAGGTGTTCCCACACCTCATTCGCCTCGTAAGGACTATTTAGAAGCAACGTCGCTCCGGTTTCGGCTGTCTCGAGAACCGGAAAGCGATTGAGAAAGTCGAATTGATGAATGCCAATGAAATTCGCACTCTGGATCAGGTAAGTGCTCTTGATCGGATCAGCTCCAAAACGCAGGTGCGACACCGTCATCGCGCCCGATTTTTTTGAATCGTAAACAAAATAACCCTGAGCGTAGTTCGCCGTTTCTTCGCCGATAATCTTGATCGAGTTCTTATTCGCGCTTACCGTTCCATCCGCCCCGAGGCCCCAGAACATCGCGCGCACCTGTTCTTCCGGTTCAGTCCTGAAGCTGGAGTCGAAAGGCAGGCTCTGGAATGTGACATCGTCGTTGATGCCGACACTGAAATGGTTCTTGGGTTTTTCATAACTCAGCTCATCGAAAATGGCCTTGACCATTGCCGGCGTAAATTCTTTTGAACCGAGCCCATACCGGCCCCCAACCACGCGCGGCTTTAAAGCAAAGTCGGCAGTCGAACGCGCCGCTTCTTCAACCAGCGCCGTAAGCACATCCTGATAAAGCGGCTCACCGGCGCTACCGGCTTCTTTGGTTCTATCAAGCGCAGCGATTGCTCGCACCGAACGGGGCAAAGCCGCTATGAAATGTTCAACTGAGAACGGCCGATACAGACGAATTTTCAAGAGGCCCACTTTTTCGCCGCGCGCATTCAAAGCTTCGACGGTTTCTGTTGCCGTCTCGCTGCCGGACCCCATCATCACGATTACGCGTTCGGCGTCAGGCGCACCAACGTAATCAAACAGTCGATACTGCCGGCCAGTAAGCTCCGCAAACTTGTTCATTAATTTTTCAACGATGGCGGGCGTGTCGAGGTAGAACGAGTTCGCTCGCTCGCGTGACTGGAAAAATACGTCCGGATTCTGGGCAGTGCCGCGCATGACCGGATGATCTGGTGTCAAAGCCCGCTGGCGGTGCGCGCCCACTAGTCGGGCATCGATCATTGTTCTGATTTCGTCATCGGATAATTGTTCAATCTTCATTACCTCGTGCGAGGTACGAAATCCGTCGAACACGTGCAGGAATGGAATTCGTGATTCCAAGGTGGCGGCCTGAGCAATCAGCGCAAAATCCATTACTTCCTGAACTGAGTTTGCGAAGAGCATTCCCCACCCAGTCGATCGCGTGGCCATCACATCACTGTGATCGCCGAAGATTGAGAGGGCGTGGGTCGCCAGAGCGCGCGCGGCGATGTGAAAGACAGTGCTGGTCTGTTCCCCGGCAATTTTGAACATGTTGGGGATCATCAAGAGTAACCCCTGGCTCGAAGTAAACGTCGTGGTCAACGCGCCGGTTTGCAGAGCGCCATGGACCGTTCCAGCCGCGCCACCTTCGGATTGCATCTCGCGCACCAACGGCGTCATACCCCAAATGTTCTTGTGCTTTTTGGCGGCCCACTCATCTGCGGATTCACCCATTGCAGACGATGGCGTGATCGGATAAATCGCGATCACTTCATTCGTTTTGTAAGCTATGTGCGCTGCGGCTTCATTGCCGTCAATGGTGACCTTATTGCTCATGTTCTCTTCCTATTCGCGAACGATCCCTTAATACACACCAACCGCAGGCAGCTTAGTGAAACTACATGCGGCTGTTGTGGCCACATCAGGATTCGACATGGCATCCGGGGGGAAACACCGGTAGTTCAGGCGACTGCCTCTCGCTGATAACCGTGCGTGGCGGCGTGGGTCGCGCGCGCTTCCTCGATCTCTTTAATCTTATTTCGCATCCACTGCTTCAGTGTCGTTTCCAGCTTCGTCTGATTGTCCTGAGCTTCGAGATCCTCGATCGTCTCGCCTGCTTCATTCAAAGGAATGTAGTGGCAGGGAATGTCTTCAGCCTGATGTTCTGGCGTGACGAATTCCGTCAAATGACATTCGGAGCACGAATGCGCGCGATAGGGGTAGCCATAGTTAATGCAAGTCAGGGAGTCCTGAAAGGCCGATCTTGGTAACCACGGCGTGCGGACCGAACGCCCATAACCGCCTTGCTCGATGAAAGCCAATTCTTCCTTAAGCAGTTCGAGAATGTCTCGGTCATCTTTTGTCATGGTGTCTTCCTCCCAGGTATTCCCTGACTTGCAATTCTGAGCAGCAAGCCGCTGCTCCGTTCGCTCGAGCCTGGGGTTCCTGTGCTGGTAAAGGAGCAACGCGCATGCCGCTTAGCCAAGCCAATGATTGAAGTGCAAAACGGTCGCCTGCACGCAACCTCGTGAGGAAAGTTCCCCAGCGTGTTGCGCGAAAACTCACAGAGAAATCCTCCACGCGACTAAGAAATTCCAGCAATTCGAAGCTTGCTGATCGGCATGCGGTTTGCCAATTGGAAGTTCGGTGAATCGAACAAGAATTGAATGGTTGATTGAAAGGGCTTAATCAACGACCGGAGCAATTGGCTCGAGTGTGTGTGCGCTAGCACACATACAGAAACGGCGCTGGAGTCTATTGTAATTGCAAACTAATCAAGGGAGGGGTTGCTTTCGTCAGCGGAGCATTAGCAGCGACGCACTCAAGCAGACTCCACACTTGCCGCTTGGCTCTCATTTATTCAAGCCAACATCCTTTGAAACGTGCGCTGGACTTTTTTCTGCCGCCCAGGGAGGCCGCGATTGAAACTGACTAAAGCGATCAAAGTGCTGCTCGTCTGCGGCTCGGTATTGGCTGCGGTGTTATGGCTGACTGCGAATAAGAGTTCGCAAGCCTATGGTCCCGGCGATAACGCCAAGCCCACTAGCACTCCCACCGACCAAACCGGATACGTTGGCACCGATGCCTGCAAAGACTGTCACGAAGATCAGTTCAAAAACTTCTCGCATACATCACATGCGAAACTCGCCGGGATAAGTTCGTGGAAGAACAAGGTCACCGGTTGCGAAGCGTGCCACGGCCCGGGGAAAGCGCACGCCGAAGAAGGCGATCCGGCCAAGATCATTTCATTCAAGAACAAATCGTCCAAAGAAATCTCGGAAACCTGTCTCACTTGTCATGCCGGCAAGGAAGAGCACAACAACTTCCGTCGCGGCGAACATTGGCGCAACGATGTTGGTTGCACCGAATGCCACTCGCCCCACGCTGGCGTTGCCGGAAAGAACCTCGCCAGTTCAAACGTATTCGTGGCACGTGCGAATGCCGAAAAGCCGGGCTTCTCCACCTTGAGGATGTTGAAGTCAAGTGAGCCACAACTTTGCCTGGGATGTCACAGCGAGGTTAAACCGGCGTTTAGCATGCCGTTCCATCACAAAGTTCTTGAAGGCGCGATGAAGTGCAGCGACTGCCACAATCCGCATGGCGGTTTCGAGTTAAAGCAAACAAGACTAGCCACCGGTGGGGATGCAGCGTGTATTAAGTGTCACGCGGACAAGCAGGGTCCGTTTACGTACGAACATGCGCCGGTTAAGACTGAAGGCTGTACCGCCTGTCATACACCGCATGGATCGTCTAACCCGCGCTTGTTGAAATACGCCGCCGTCAATCAATTGTGTCTGACTTGCCACAGCGTGGCCCATGACGTCGGAGCGATTGAGCCAGGCGGCCCGCAGCATAACCAGAACGCGCAATACGGGAACTGTACGGCCTGCCACGTAAAGATTCACGGATCGCGTTCAAGCCCGGTCTTCTTCAGATAATTGAAACAGGAGCGAAACTCGCGTGGCGCTTAACAAGATCCAGAGGATGGACCACATGAAAAGGAACTTCCTGAACCCGTTGCGGATTCTGTCAGGATTGATGCTGGTGCTAATGCTGGTTTCCAGCATTGCAAAAGGGCAGCAGCCATCGCCATCACCAAGCCCCAAGAAGTCAGATGCCAAGACCCAAAGCTCGACGGTTGAAGCTGGAGAAGACGCCGGGAACTACACAGCCATAGCCAGCATTGAGCTTGGTATTCGTGGCCTGAGCGTCCGGGGCGACCACAATAAGTACAGGAGCGATCTTAATTACAGCGCCGGCCCACGTCTCTTCGATAGTAGTTTTCTACTCCGATCGAAGGACAGCAAGGGTCATCCCTTCGACACTTTGCTTGTGACTTCCAGTGGCTGGGGCGCTGATCCTTCCGGCAACATGCGGCTCAGTCTGGAGAAGCCCGAGTGGTATCGCTTCGATGCAACCTATCGCCGCTTCAAATATTTCAGGTTTCTCAACAACCTCGCCAACCCTAACTGGGTGTTTTCGCCGCCGAGCTTCAGCGTTCCGCCCAATCCGGTAACGGGAGAGCATGGCTACGACACCAAGACCGCGATGGGAGATTTTGACCTCACGATTCTGCCGAAAAACGAGCGAATCAGGTTCAATTTTGGATATTCGCCAGAGAGATATAGCGGGCCCGCTTTCACTAACTACCACGTGGGAGGAAACGAGTTCCTGCTGTTGTCAAACCTCAAGTCGCGAGCGAACGACTTTCGGCTCGGGGCCGATGGCAAGCTGGGCCCGATCGATTTTTCCTTTCTCCAGGGCTTTCGTCGTTCCCGTGACGATAGCTTCATTAACCTGGGTCCAACGCGTGGCATTAACCTGAATCCGGCAGTCGCAAGTTTCAATACCTTCGTCCGTAATGAGCCGACGCGCGGCAGTGTCAACTACACTCGGTTCAGCGTTCACAGCCTGGTGGCGAAAAAGCTCGATATCACCGCCCGCATTGTGCACAGTAACGCAACTTCAAACTCAGCGTTTCTCGAAAGTTTTACCGGCTTGAACTTTAACACCAGAGTGACCGGCCAGCTTGCACCTCCTAATGTCCTTACGCTTGGCCAGTACAACATTCCGGCGAGCGTCAAGCGGCCAACGACGCTGGGAGATTTTGGCGTGACCTTCCTGGCAACGAATAAGTTCAGAATCTCGAACACGTTGCGGGTGGAAAATTTCGAGATCAATGGCATCGCCATCTTCAACGATGCCTTCTCTTTCACCAGGGCGCCGTCTTCGTCGTCCTCGTTGGTTGTCAGCGGGCTAAGTGCCAACAGGATCATCCGTTATCGCAAATACCAGGACACAGTCGAAGGCGATTACCAGTTTAATAAGAACTACTCAGTCCACTTCGGATATCGTTACGGCAGTCGTCGCATCCAGCACGTCCTGACTGGATTCGCCCTCAATACCAACTCACCAGTGCCGGTTGACCCGGAAGATGAAGTGCAGACCAATCACACCAACGTTTTCATTGGCGGGTTTAAGGCGCGTCCGGTTAACAACTGGACCATCTACTTCGACGCAGAGCACGGCACAGCAGACAATTTCTTCACGCGCATCGGGAATTACAATTACACGAACATTCGCGCTAAGAGCAGGTACGCGCCGAACCGAAAGGTATCATTCAACTTAGCCGTCATCACAAAAAACAACTCGAATCCTTCTGAGATTGCCGGCGTGTCGTTGCAGGATTTCGGGGTGGACGTGAAATCACGCCTCTTCACGGCGGCGATCGACTGGACGCCAAACTCAAGACTCTCGTTTAGCACCGGCTATAACTACAACTGGGTAAATAGCGATGCCGTGGTTGATTATTTCTACAACAGCGTCAGGCATCCGCTGGGTCACAGCTTGTATTTCGTGAGGAACAATTTCTTTTTCATTGATACGACCGCGCTGCTCGCTCCTCGGCTAACTCTGTTCGCGTCGTATCGAGTGAATCAGGACAACGGGCAGGGTAGTCTTCTGGCCGATCCAACCGGGACGCCCGGCACACTAATCTCGTCGTATCCGATGAGTTTTCAATCGCCGGAAGTGCGCCTGGCGATCCGGATCAATCGACGGTTGGACTGGAATCTCGGCTATCAGTATTACAACTATAACGAAAGCGCGCTGGTGGGCCCGAGGCCGCAGAACTATCACGCGCATATGCCGTACACGTCGTTGCGCGTGTACTTTGGGCGGAAAGAATAGCAACTGCTTTATTGTTCCTCGCTGCGGCGCGACGCCATGAGCTGAGTGCAGATCCGCAATCGGAAATTGGGAGCGTATTCCGTCGTCGTCTTTGCGGCGTTATTTATGCTGTGCCTGGCTGGAAGTGCGCTTGCGTCGAACGCCACAATCTCCCAAAGACGCGCTAAGCGTGCGCTTCCCCGGAAAAAAGCTGCTACTAAAAAACAACCGCGAATCAACTACGCCCAATTTTCACATCGCAGTCACGTCGAGAGTCAGAAACTAGCGTGCGATTCCTGTCATAAAGTGCCCTCGAAGAATTGGAAAGAAGTGCGCAAAGGCGATGCGGCGTTTCCGGACGTCAGCGATTTTCCCGAACATTCATCCTGTTTGAATTGCCACCGGCAACAATTCTTTGCGCGTGAACGGCCGGCGCCAGTGATCTGCGCTAACTGTCACGTAAAAAACAGTCCGCGCGACACCAGCCGCTATCTCTTTCCCAGTCTCGGCGACGTCAGCGATCCCGCCAGGAAAACTCGACAGTTTGTTTCGGAGTTTGCTGTGGCCTTCCCTCACGACAAACACATCGACGTAGTCGGCCTGAGTACGCCGCGCTCCGACAGCACGGCCCGCGCGCTGTTTGTGAACGTTTCACTGCAGGAAAAGAAAAAGGATGCGACGCCCGCGAGCTGTCCTGTCTGTCACCAGACTTATCAGCCGCAGGGCGATTCGAGTGATGAATATGTAACGAAGCCACCAAAAAATATCGGCGACAATTTTTGGCTGAAGAAAGGCACGTTCAAAACTATTCCGAGCAGTCACGCGGTCTGCTTCACCTGTCACAACTCAGATTCCGGAATCGCGCCCGCGCCAAAGGACTGCAACGTCTGTCACAAACTGCGGACGGCAGACGCGGCCGTCAAGGTCGATTTCGATGCGAAGCTGGCGACTGACATGGGGATTTCAGATCCGCTCATTCTGGCCAGATGGAGCCGGCGTACGTCAGCGGGTGCGTTCCGGCATGAAGGCGGCGAGCATCCTGATTTGAATTGCATGAGCTGCCATAACGTCGCGACGTTCAATCTTCTCGATGCGAAGACGTTGCAAGTCCCGGTGCGATCGTGCGGTGGCGCGGAGGGCTGCCATGTCACCGCAACGACTGACGATGGCGGGGCTTTGAATTTTGAAGTAGACCAAAAGAAAAAAGACCCGGCGTTTGTTTGTACCAAGTGTCACATCACATTTGGTAAAGATGGAATTCCTGAGAGTCATCCCCAGGCGATTCCAACACCTGAGCCAAAGAAGAGTCCAGTGTCATGAGCGGACTGCTTTCAAAACCGCGCGCGATCGCATTCGCTATTTTAGGCGTCTCAGTAAGTTTGTTTTTCTTCGGCGTGGTGAAGTCGCGCGAATTGGCAGGCTCGCGCAATCTAATGCTGGCGCCAGATTATCAACAACAACCAATGCAATTTCCCGAAGGCCTCGACTACTCAAAGTTCCTGCACAGCAATGCAAATCACTCCCGACTGCCATGTCTGTTATGTCATCGCCGCGAATCGAATGCCGCGATCCCAAAACTTCCTGGCGGTTCCAGTCATCTGCCCTGCGCCGGCTGTCACACGCAACAGTTTGCAAATTCAGATGGCCCCATCTGCACCATTTGTCATAGCGACGTTAAGTCGGGCGCTTTGAAACCGTTTCCACGTTTGCGCAGTTTCAATATGAAATTTGATCACGCGCGGCATTTGAATTTGGGCGGCAGCGGTTGCGCCACCTGTCATCGCCCGGCGCGTGGCGGTGTGGCGCTTTCAATACCTTCGGGTTTCAACGCGCATACGACATGTTTTCGCTGTCACGCGCCGGGCGTGCAAGCGGGCGGCCGCGACATCTCTGCTTGCGGTGAATGTCATCAATCGGGCGGTTATTCCCGGACACCTGAATCGGCCCAGGCATTTCGTGTCGGGTTTAATCATGCAAAGCACCAGGCACAAAGTTGCAACCAGTGCCATCAGGCAAGAGCCGGAATGCCGCAGCGAAAACAAGTCACATCCCCCGAGCCGCTGAATCATCACGCGACCGGACGAGGGCTGAGTTGCATGTCGTGCCACAACGGGAAGCGCGCGTTCGGTGGCGACGACTTTACTGTTTGTACGCGCTGCCACACTGGAGCGGCGTGGCACTTTTGAAGTGAGTCATTTTGTCGATTCTAAAGAGGTAAATAATGAAACGTTTTACGCTTTTCGGATTAATTGTCTTGTCACTGTTGCTGCTGACGAGCACTTCCCAAATAACCCGTGACCTGTCGGCACAAGACGCTAAGAAGCCGCCAGAAGTCATTGTATTGGCGAAAGAAGCAAAGCTCGGGCAAATCACTTTCAAGCATTTGGATCACATTACAAAGAACCGCAGCGCCGATGGCACGAAACCCATCGCCTGCGTTCAATGTCATCACACTGCGCAGCCCGCAGCGGAAGCCGCGAAAGTGCCGCCGCACAAAATGGTCTGGCCCGCTGACCGCACGACTACCTTGACCGCTGAGCTACTGGAAAAAGATGCGACAGCGCCGGCAGTAAACATTTGTACTGATTGCCATGCACGAGCGGATACGAAACCAAAGCTGCTGGCAGAGATTCCAAAATTAAAGTTCGAAGGCAGCGACGAGCCTACGGTTCTAACCAACCAGCAGGCATTCCATCGCACGTGTGGCGCATGTCACGACGCCGCGGTGAAAGCCAGACCTGATTTGACGCCGCCGCCACCAACTTCAAAGAAGTGTGTGGCTTGCCACAAAAAGGCCGCGGCCT
>JANMKA010000059.1:0-10066 GCA_031371765.1 Blastocatellia bacterium | reverse complement strand
TGACCGAAGACGTGACTGACCGCCAGTCCATCATCGGGATACAAATCGGCAGCCTAGTGTGTACATGCGAAGCTGCCATCCTTTTAAAAGCTTCGGCGATTATTAGGAAACGGATTGCGCTATCTTCAGCTTGCTGGAGGTAGCGTTTTCCGTTTTTGCAGTCCCGCAAATTTGCGTTATTATCTGCCTACACTTTCAGATCAGATTTTAAGCCGCGCAAATTGTCCCTCGTCTCCCTAACGAGTTTTGCGCCCCTTCCCTAGGAGATTGATCATGACTGAAGCACGAATGCAGGAAACCCCTACTTACGCTCCCGGCACATTTTGCTGGGTGGAACTGGGTACCACGGACGGCGAAGCAGCGAAGAAGTTTTATACCGAGTTATTTGGTTGGACCTTTACCGATCATCCCATGGGGCCGGGCATGGTTTACACGATGCTGCAGCTCGATGGCAAAGATGTTGGCGCGCTCTACACAATGCCGGACGAGATGATAACGCAAGGGATTCCTCCGAATTGGCTGTCCTATGCATTGGTTGTAAGTGCGGATGAGAGCGCGGCAAAGGCAAGGGAACTTGGCGGGACTCTCATGAAAGAGCCGTTTGATGTGATGGATGTGGGACGCATGGCAGTGGTCCAGGATCCGACCGGCGCCGTGTTTGCTATTTGGCAGGCGGGAACGAACAAGGGTGCCGCGATCGTCAATGCACCGAATTCGTTTTGCTGGAATGAACTCGCAACGCCCGATACCACGAAGGCCGGCGACTTTTATTCGGGACTTTTTGGTTGGACCACGAATGTTCAGCAGATGGGGCCGATGACTTACACGACTTTCAAGAACAGCGATCGGCCTGCCGGCGGAATGTACACGCCAGCGCCGGAAATGGGAGAAACTCCACCCCACTGGCTGGTTTACTTTGCCGTCGATGATTGCGACTCCAAGGTTAAGCAGGCGAATGAACTCGGTGCCAGAACAATCGCGCCGCCGATGGATATTCCCGGCACCGGCCGCTTTGCGATGCTGCTGGATCCGCAGGGCGCTGCGTTCGCGATCATTAAGCTCACGATGCTGCAGGATTAGCGCGAAACGAGACGCAAGAAGTCGGAAGCGGTTTTGCCGCACCCCGTGCGGAGAGCCTCTGGTTTTCCGTAAACTGTTCATAGATTACGAGGCTATGCCTACCCTAACGAGGCGTAGCCTCACTCATTTTTAGTGGATGTCGGAAAGGCGTAGCCTTTCCGCACGGGATGCGGCCCAGCCGCTTTACGTATGAAATCACGGATTGTTTGGCTGCTCTTGTGCTGCATCTGGGGTTCCACCTGGCTGTTCATCAAGATTGGTTTAAGCGATCTCCCACCCATCAGCTTTGCCGCGATTCGGTTCCTCATCGCAGTTCTAATTCTGGCGGCGATAATTGCCGTCAGAAGACTTTCGTTACCCCGCGCGGCCAGGGATTGGTGGATGTTGGCTGGCACCGGCGTGCTTGCCTTTGCGCTTAACTACGGTTTGATCTTCTGGGGCGAGCAATACATTTCTTCCGGACTCGCCGCATTGCTGCAAGCAACCATCCCCGCGTTTGGATTGGTCATAGCGCATTTTCATTTGCCGGCCGAACGTATGACGCCGCTGAAATCGGTCGGCGTTATCCTGGGAATCGCCGGCGTCGGCATTATCTTTTCCAATCAACTAACGTTCGCTGGGCCAAAGGCGTTGGCCGGCAGCGTGGCGCTGGTGATCAGTTCGATCTGCGTGGCTTACTCAAATGTATTGGTCAAGGCATACGCCAAAAACATCGAGCCTACTGTCATCGCCGGTGGCCAAATGTTTTTCGGTTTGATACCGCTGGCGGTCATTGGCCTTGCGACGGAAGGCAACCCGGGTAACTTTCACTGGACCCGCCTGGCAATCATTTCGTTGTTCTACCTGGCAATTGTCGGTTCCGTGATCGCGTTCATTTTGTATTACTGGCTGGTGCGAAGAATTGAAGTGACGAAATCGATGCTGATCGCGCTAGTGACACCAGTGACCGCCGTGCTTTTGGGAATGTTAGTGCTTGACGAGGAAATGAACTGGCGTACGCTGGCTGGCGGCGCCTTAATTATGAGTGGTATCGCGTTGCTTGTGATTCACCGCAAGAAGAGGGAACCGGCGCTAATTCCTGAAAGTTAATCTCAGTGCGATTTGTGCGGTAGCGTAGGAAGTTGCGCGGCGAGGTACGCTTCAATCGCGCGCTCGACGAAAGGCGCTTCCAACAGCGAATAGCATTCCGGCAGTTTTCTTAACTGCTCGAGTTGTTCCGGCATTAACCAGAAACCTCCGACCTCGATTCCAAAGCGATTCGGAATCGCCAACTCCAGAGCAGTGCGGTGTACAGCACGTAGATATTTGGCTGCTTCCTTATCAATCTCAACCACACAGTCACTGAGCGCGAAGCCAAGAAAGATCACCTCCGATTCGGCTGCAGCATCGTCCAGTGCTGGTGCGGGTTTCATTCTTCAAAAACTTTCAGCGTTAAACTGCGCGGGAGGAATTGTTGTAGCTGCGAATCAAGCCACGAACTACGCCCTGAATCTGAATGCGTTCCGGCGTCTTAATAAAGATTGGTTTGAACTGCGGGTTCGCCGGCTCCAGCCGAATGAAGTCAGGCTCGCGATAAAACTTTTTCACCGTGGCGTAGTTGCCATCAATTAAGGCCACAACCATCTGGCCATTCTCCGCGGTTTGCTGTGACGACACGATGATGATGTCGTTGTCCTGGATGTTCTCGTCAATCATCGAATCGCCGCGCACGCGCAAAGCAAACATGCGATCACGACCCAGCATGTTCTTTGGCGCCTGGACTGTTTCGTGGGCGAGGATAGCCTCGATGGGCTGGCCGGCCGCGACTGTTCCCAGCAAGGGGATCTCATACTCGTCCGGTTGTTCTTCCTGCTTGATGATCTCGATGCCGCGACTGACATTCGGAATGCGCTTGATGAGGCCCTCGCGCTCGAGCGCCGACAGAATGCTGTGCACGCTTGCCGATGAAGTCATCTGAAACTGCTTACCGATTTCCGCGATGGTGGGCGGCAGTTGATGAGCATCCTGATAGCGACTGATGAAGTCGTAGACCTGCCTTTGCTTGGCCGTTACAGGCATTTTTGTAATTCCTTTCGAAAAATCCCTTGCCTTAATAGCGCCTGAATGATATTTTCGGTGATAAGCGAAAATCATGCGAATATTAGCGAATAACGTCAGAAGCGTCAAGCGAAAAGTGGCATAGACTTTAGTCGTGCTCCGTTCGGCCGGAGGCTAACTTTTTTGAGAAGAGGGCTGGCAACACCAGCACCGACTGAAGTCTGTGCTACTTCAAAAGGCGGGTGAGTTTTTTGAGATCGTAAGTAGCACAGACTTTAGGTCTGTGTTTTCGTAAAGCAGCACAGACTAAAGGAAGCTCTGATTAAGTAAAGCGTCAACTCCTTGGAGTGCGGCGGCCCGGCGCCGCTTTGGCCTGCGCCGCGAAGCATTCAACCATGGCTGGCCAGAGAAGTGAGTCGGGCCAAAGCGCTGCCAGGCCAGCGCACTCCAAAGAGTTGTCGCCTGCACTTGATCAGAGGTTCCTAAAGTCTATGCCACTATATAGATCATGAGAGCGGCAATCTCAAAAGCGGAAATTGAATCCACCATAGCAGCTCGTTTTGGCGACGCGTTTAAGCATCACGAAACAAAACGCGGGGAAGTTATTGCTTCCGGCATTCCCGAAATTGATGCGCTCGCTGGTGGAGGCTTGCCACGTGGCGCCATTACAGAAATTTTCGGACCAGCGTCTTCAGGTCGCACCAGTCTCATGCTTTCAACGCTCGCGAGGGCGACTAATTATGAGGAAGTGTGCGCCTTGGTCGATATGAACAACACGCTCGATCCGGAATCAGCCGAAAGAGCGCAGGTGAATTTCGATCGGTTGCTTTGGGTACGTTGCGACAATAATTTGGAGCACGCTTTTAAAGCCACCGATCTGCTGTTGCAAGCAGGCGGCTTTGGCATCGTAATGCTCGATTTGGCGGATCTTTCGGCAAAAGCAGCGCGCCGGATTATCTCGTCCTGGTGGTTTCGCTTTCGTCGCGTCGTGGAAAATACGCCCACCGCGTTACTTGTCATTACTCAGGATTGCAGTGTGCGGTCCTGCGCAGCGTTGTCGCTGGAAATGAAAAACGAGGCGGTGGTGTGGTCGCAAGTGAATCAGGATATAACCAAGAAGAAAAACTTAGTCGATCTGTCAACCCGAGTGAAAACTACCGCCCCGTTTTTAGTTACGCAGGGAATGCTGTTGCGCTCGCTGACCATGCTGGTGGAACGTCATCGACCGCTGAGCCCAACAACCCGAGAAACTAGCTTGCAAGTCAGCGCCCAGTGATCTGAATGTCATTCAGGTGACTCTGCTCAAAAAGCCGTCCCGCTGGCGCTGTTTTTATGCAAAGTAGTTCCAGGCTTTTACTTCTTGCCCGCAGCGGCGCAAATGAACGCTTCAACTTCATCGCTGTAAGGTTTCTGAAAATGCGCCGGCCAGTTGGACTGATCGGCGTATAGTTTCTTTAAGCCGGCGCTGATTTCCGGATCGCCGCCGGTAAATTGCCGGACCAAATGTGACCAGCGTGCCGCAAGCGAGCGCGACTTTTCAGAAGTTGGATCTTCACCGTCGCGCACCGCTGCCTCGACCTCTTTGATCAGTTGGGCCCAATCGTTCTGTCCTTGTTCGATCACTTCGGGCGTAGCGCGCTCAGCAAGTTTTTCGGTTGCGGATTCCGAGTAGTATTTCCTGGTCCATTCCATATCGTTCTGCATATTGATCACCTCGATGATTTTCTTGAATGCCTCCCAGTCGGGTGCCTCACTTGAGATAACCAGTTCGGCTTTCTCGATCGCCTGAACTGCCATTCCCAGGTGACGCCGTTTTTGGTTAATGATTTTTCTTTGCCGGCGCAAGGCTGTGGCCAGATCGCGGCCATTTTGTACCAGCAAAGTTTTTATTTCCTGAAGCGAAAAGCCGATGTATTTCAGCGTGACGATTTGCTGCAGCCGCGCCAGATCGCTTTCCCGGTAGAGCCGGTAACCCGTTCCGGTATAGGCGCTCGGCTTTAACAGCCCAAGCCGATCGTAGTGGTGCAACGTGCGCACGGTGACGCCCGCGCGGGTCGCAAACTGCTGCGCCTGGTATGAAGCTTCCTGGTCTTTCATCAGCGTTTCCTTTCGAAAACTAATCCTAAACTCTGACGTAACGTCAGGCGCAAGCGTTTTTTATTCCCACCCAAACTTTCTTCAAGCCCACTATTGACGTATTCGGTAATTTTCGCTAATCTTCGCTTTACTTAAAACTGAAAGGGTTGGTCATGTTTGCGGGCATACACGCGCCGAATCTGTCGGATGAACTGTCTTTGGCAGAGTTTGCTTACTCCTTTTCTCCGTTCGTCGAAGAGGTGTGGCCCGACACGGTAGTGATCGACGTCGAGGGCTGTGGCCTCTGCTTTGGCTCGCCTTATGAACTGGCAACGATAATCGCGAAACAGGCGTGTGCTGCAAAGCAAACAGGTGGACTCGAGGCCCGGGTAAATGTGGCTCTAGCCGCGAATCCTGATGCGGCCGTTCATGGGGCGCGGCGGTGCGCAGGAATAACTTTTACTACCGCCGGAGAAGAACTGACGTGTCTCGGGCCTTTGCCTGTCAGCGCGCTGGAATATTCACTGGTGAATATTGAAGACAAACGGGCCGCAGAAATTTTCGCGACGCTCAAGCTTTGGGGCGTGCGCACTTTTAGAGAATTCGCCGAACTCCCCATTGCCGGTGTTTCCGAGCGCTTGGGCCAGGAGGGCTTACACCTGCAACAACTCGCGGGGGGAAAAACCGAGCGTCACTTAAAACTAAAACAAGCTGCGCCAGTTTTCGAAAGTTCGATCGAGCTCGAGTATCCCATTGCGCAGTTTGAAGCTCTCTCATTCATCTTCGCCAGACTGCTCAATCAAATCTGCGGCAGTTTGCATGATTACGCGCTCGCCACTAATGAGCTGCATGTGCGGATGAAACTTGAAAACAAAAGCGCGTACGAATTGAAACTCAATTTGCCTTATCCGATGCGCGATCCAAAAGTGTTTTTGAAACTACTGTTGCTAGAGGCTGAAAGGCAGCCGCCAACTGAGGCGATAGTTGCGGTCTCGATAAATTGTGAACCGGTCAAGCCTCGTGTCTTACAGACGGGATTATTTATTCCGCTGGCGCCTGAGCCGGCAAAGTTGGAATTGACGCTGGCGCGCCTGGCAAAGCTCGTCGGTTTGGGAAATGTGGGTTCGCCCAAATTGTTGGATACGCACCGGCCGGATGCGTTTGGTGTTAAGAGGTTTGAGGTTCGCGAGCAAAAAAGTAAACGGCAAACAGCAAACAATAAACAGCGGACAGTGAACAGTAAACAGCAAACAGTGAACAGCAATGCAAGATTCCAAATTCAAGATTCCAAATTCAAGATTCCAAATTCGCAATTCGAAATTCCCACGCCGAAATTCGCCCTCGGCTTTCGCCGGTTTCGCCCGCCGCTGCGAGCGATGGTTGAAGCCGCGCGTGGATATCCGACTGAGATCAGCGCTTGGGGGAAAGAGCGAAGTGTTTATGGAAAGGTGGTGGGGCTGGCCGGCCCCTGGCGCACTTCCGGCGAGTGGTGGCGAGCAGACCTTTGGGCCAGAGATGAGTGGGATGTGGCCGTTGAAGTCAGAGGTCAGAGGCCGGAAGTCCGAGGTCAGAGGTCAGAGGTCAGAAGTCAGAAGTCAGAAGAGTCGAAAATTAAAGAGGTAAGCCATAGTGGTCCAAGCCAAATTCTTTATCGCATTTATCGCGAGCTGCGTAGTGGCACCTGGTTTATCGAAGGTGTTTATGACTGACGTTATTTCCGATTGCCAATTTCCGATTGCCGATTGAAGTTTAATAGCAAAGGCTCGAAGAAATCGGCAATCGGCAATCGGCAATGAATTACATCGAATTACATGCGCGGTCGGCATTCAGTTTTCTCGAAGGCGCTTCGGTTCCGGAGGAATTGATTGCTGCCGCATCGGCGCTCGAGATGCCGGCCATGGCGCTGCTGGATCGCGATGGTTTTTATGGCAGCCCGCGGTTTCACCTGGCCGCGAAAAAGAACGACATCAAGGCTCATATCGGGGCGGAAATAACCGTAGTCCAAAAACACTCAGGTCACCAAAGAGAAACGTTCTCATTACCTCTCCTCGTACGAAATCAGACCGGTTATCAAAACCTCTCGCGCCTGATCACTTTGATGAAGTTGCGTGTGCCCAAGCATGCAAAACCGGGCGAGTGTGCCGTTACACCTGAAGAGCTCGCCGTCCATGCTGAAGGGTTGATTTGTTTGACGGGCGCCGCGGATGGGCCGCTGGGAAAAGTACTTCACGCGGGGTCCCCAGCGGGGCAGCCCCGATGGGGTGCTCACTACCGAGACGCAGAGAGCACTGAGGACGCAGAGAAACAAACAGAATGGTTGGTCGATGTGTTTGGCAAACAAAATGTCTACGCCGAATTGCAACGTCATTTCAATCGTGAAGAAGAAGCGCGCAACCAGGCGGTGATTGAGATTGCCACACGTTTGCATCTGCCCCTGCTGGCGACCAACGGCGTCAGCCATGCGACTGCCGGGCAACGCGAAGTCGCCGACGTCTTCACCTGCATTCGCAATCACGTGCGTTTGGAAACTGCCGGGCGTTTACTTGCCATGAATTCCGAACGGTATCTGAAATCAGCCAAGACAATGCAACAGCTCTTTGCGGATTTGCCTGAAGCCATTCACAACACCGACGAACTTTCATCGCGACTTGAATTCACGCTGGAAGACCTCGGTTACGAGTTTCCCAAATATCTGGTCCCCTCAGGCGAAACGATGTCGTCGTTTCTACGCAAGCGCACCGCAGAAGGCGCGCGCCTGCGCTATCCGGGAACGAACGGGAAGCCGGCTTATGAAGCGGCTCGACCGCAACTCGAACGCGAACTCGCCTTAATCGAAAAGCTCAAGCTCGAAGGCTATTTTCTAATCGTCTGGGACATTGTTGAATTTTGCCGCCGGCAGGGAATTCTGATTCAGGGACGGGGCTCGGCTGCCAACAGCGCCGTCTGTTATTCGCTCGGCATTACCGCGGTCGATCCTATCAGCATGGAACTTCTCTTCGAACGTTTTCTTTCCGAAGAGCGCGGCGAGTGGCCGGACATCGATCTCGATTTGCCCAGCGGCGACCAGCGCGAGCGCGCGATTCAATATGTTTATGAACGTTATGGAAAACTCGGCGCCGCGATGACTGCCAACGTGATCACCTATCGCGGCCGCTCAGCCGCGCGTGAAATTGGCAAGGCGCTCGATTTTGATGACGCAACCCTGGGGCGACTTTCCGGGCTGGTGCACACCTGGGAATGGAAGGATCCGAAAGACTCAACCGCACGACAGTTTCGCGAGGCGGGGCTCGACATCAGAAACCCGCGCATTAAAAAGTTTTTCGAACTGTACGGCCTGGTCCAGGATCTGCCGCGTCACTTGGGCCAACATTCGGGTGGCATGGTCATTTGTCAGGGCCAACTCAATTCGGTCGTGCCGCTGGAACCGGCGGCGATGCCCGGGCGCGTGGTGGTCCAATGGGACAAGGAAGACTGTGCCGACCTGGGACTGATCAAAGTAGATCTGCTGGGTCTGGGAATGATGGCGGCCCTGGAAGAATCGATTGTCCTGATTCGCGAATCGTATAAAGAGGAAGTTGATCTGGCCCACCTGCCGCAGGATGACCCGGCGGTTTACGAGTCATTACAAAAGGCCGACACGATTGGTTTGTTTCAGGTCGAAAGCCGGGCACAGATGTCGTGTCTGCCGCGACTGCGGCCGCAAAAGTTTTACGACATCGTGGTGCAGGTGGCCATCATTCGGCCTGGTCCAATTGTCGGTAACATGGTCCATCCCTATCTGAAACGGAGGCAGGGCCGCGAGCCCGTTGTTTACGCGCATCCCTCGTTGGAACCGGTATTAAAAAGGACATTGGGCGTGCCGCTGTTTCAGGAACAACTGTTGAAGATGGCGATGATCTGCGCCGACTTTTCCGGCGGCGAGGCGGAAGAACTGCGGCGCGCGTTTGGTTTCAAACGATCGGAAGCGCGCATGAAGGAGATAGAAATAAAATTGCGGCGGGGCATGGCGCGCAATGGAATTACGCCAAAGGCCCAGGAAGAAATTGTGCAGGCGATCACTTCGTTTGCGCTTTACGGTTTTCCCGAATCGCACGCGGCCAGCTTTGCGTTGATTGCTTACGCCAGCGCCTATTTAAAGTGTCACTACCTGGCGGCGTTTACGGCGGCGCTGCTGAACAATCAACCGATGGGTTTCTATCAACCGTTCACCATCGTCAAGGACGCGCAGCGTCATGGGTTGCAGGTCAAACCGGTGGATGTAATGCAGTCGGATTGGTTGTGTACGTTGGAAGAAGTAGATAGTCCAAAGTCCAAAGTCCAAAGTCCAAAGTCAAGAACTGAAGACAAACCGGAGGCTTTGGACAAACACGCGCTGCGGCTTGGATTGCGCTACGTAAAAGGTCTGCACGCAGAGGCAGGCCAGGCGATCGTGCGCGCGCGAAATGAAGCGCCTTTTGTAAGCATTGATGACCTGCAGCATCGCGTGCCCGAGTTGCGCAAGGATGAATTAAGAAAGTTGGCGGCCGTAGGGGCGTTGAATTTTATCCAAGGCAATAGTCTCAAGTCTCAAGTTCCAAGTCTCAAGTCATTAAAACCTGAAACTTGGGACTTGAAACTTAAAACTGGAACGACCCGTCGCGACGCGTTGTGGCAGGTTGAGCGTGTGGCGCGTCCGGCGGGCGAACTATACGAAGAACTTCATGAACAGGATGGCAATTCGCCCCTCGTTCCCATGACGCGGCCTGAAAGAATGGATGCCGACTTTCGCGGCACCGGCCTGACCATCGGGCGTCATCCGGTGGCTTACCGCCGCGCGGAATTAAGCGAACTGGGAGCTTCGCGGGCAATTGATCTTCAGCAATTGCGTGATGGC
>JANMKA010000044.1:0-2856 GCA_031371765.1 Blastocatellia bacterium | reverse complement strand
ACTAATCAGATATGGGTCGTTCTCTAAAAAAAGGTCCGTTTGTCGATGGACACCTCTTCGAAAAAATTGACAAGATGAATGCCGCGAGCATCAAGAAGCCGATCAAGACCTGGTCGCGCCGCTCAATGGTGACGCCGGAGTGTGTGGGCCACACGTTTCTCGTCCACAACGGCAAGATTTTTAACTCCGTCTTTGTGACGGAAAACATGGTAGGGCACAAGCTGGGAGAATTTTCGCCAACGCGGATCTTCAAGAAGCATGGGTCGCATACCGCAAAGGTGACCAAGTAATCGTGGCAGATGGCTAAGAGTTGAGACCAATGAAAATCTCGACTCACTGCCGACCACTCGCGGTGATGGTTATCGGGCTGTGCCTGATGTCGGTTGCAAGACCGGCGGCGCAGTCAGCAGGTTCTTTCTCAGACTTAGATATTGAATACAGCGAGCTGAAAGTGACCCTCGACAAAGTGCTCGGGGAAAACAAACAGCTTCGCAACGACCTAGCCGAAGCCAGCAAGACGCTCGCCGACATGAGAAAAAACCTCGCGGTCGCCAGCGGTGAGACGGCGGTCTTTCAGCACCAGTCCATGCAGATGAAACTCCGCTTGGACGCGCTAGGGATCGACGCCGTCACCGGCAGCGGTGAAAAGCTTGAGCAGCGTTTGCTCGCCGCAGTCAGCGACCTGCGCGCCTCCGCCGATGAACGAAAAAAGCTTTCCGAAGCGCTGGTGCGACTGGCTGAAGCGTCTTCGCTCTTTGCCAAAAACGCGACTGGGGGAAGTCCCCAATCACGGCTAGCCTTGGAGGCCGAAATTCGGGGTGCCAATGCAGCGTTGGGTGCTCCGTCGGCCAACGCCGTCGAGGTGTCGCCAGTCGCAGTGACAATGACCGATGCCATGATCATCAGCGTGAAAGAAGACCTCGCGTTGGTTGTGATGAACCTTGGCAGCAAACAGGGTGTGAAAGTTGGCACCCCATTCCAGATTGTTCGCAATGACAAGCTGATTGGCAGTGCGCGGGTCGTGGATGTCCGGGAGAAAATCGCCGGGGCCGTTATTCAAAATCTAAGTTCAGAAAAAGACCGCGTAAAAGTCGGCGACCGCCTTAAGGTGGACGCCCAGCAATAAAGCAATTTCAACAAACCAGACAGACGAGCATTAGAATGCAGATCAAATCCATCTATCGAGGCGCACGCATCTCGGCTTTCAAAGCCCGGGAAGTTTCGCGCGCAATTCAGGGCCTGCCGGTTGCGGCGGCGCTCGACCTCCTTGCGTTCACTCCGAGAAAGGCCGCGGCCATGATCGCCAAGACTCTAAAGAGCGCAGTGGCCAACGCCGAGAACAACAACAATCTGCGCGCTGACAAACTCGTCGTTCAGGAAGCCACCGTCGGCGAGGGACCAACCTTCAAGCGCTTTCAGCCCAAGGCCCGCGGCAGCGCCGGTCCGATTCGCAAGCGTACTTCCCACATCCGCATCATTGTCACTGACGAGATCGAGATCAAACCGAAGCGTCAGCCCAAGAAGGCGCACGCCAAGAAGAAAGCCGCCAAAAAGGCGTCGGCTCCCGCCGCAGAGCAATCCAAACCCAACGAATAACTATGGGACAGAAAGTTAATCCTATTGGCTACCGTCTGGCCGTAAATCATGACTGGCGTTCCCGGTGGTATGCCTCGCCCAAGGAGCTACCGGAGTTTTTGCACGCCGACCTCAAGATTCGCGCCTATGTCAAAGACAAACTGAAACTCGCAGCCGTGGCGAAGATTGTCATTGAGCGCGCTTGGAACAGCATCCGCGTCACCATTCATACCGCGCGGCCTGGCATTGTGATCGGGCGCAAGGGAACTGAGATTGAGAAGATGACCGAGGAGATCGGCAAGATGGCTGGCGGGAAATCGGTGAAGATCGACATTCAGGAGATCAAGACGCCGGAACTCGACGCCCAGCTCGTGGCTGAGAATGTAGCCCTGCAGATTGAGCGCCGCATCAGCTTCCGCCGTGCGATGAAGAAGTCGATCCAGACGACCATGGATTTTGGTGCCCAGGGCATCAAGATCCGCTGCGCTGGACGCTTGGGTGGCGCTGAGATCAGCCGTGCCGAGTGGCATCGCGAGGGAAAAATCCCACTGCACACCTTGCGCCAGGCGATTGACTACGGCTTTGCCGAAGCGAACACCGTGTATGGCAAAATCGGCATCAAGTGCTGGCTGTGCAAACCGGAAGGCATGGCTGAGCCGGCACCTGTTGAAAAGCGCGAGCGTGAGACGGCCCCCGCCGAACTAGTGGCCGTGCCCCAATAGCCCAACAATTTTACTAAGGAGAACAGGTTATGCCTTTGATGCCCAAACGAGTGAAGTATCGCAAGACCCAGCGCGGCAGCCGCGCGGGCAAGGCTTCACGCACTATTAACATTGACTTCGGTGAATTCGCCTTGCAGACGCTCGAACGCGCTTGGATTACCAATACCCAGATCGAAGCCGCCCGCGTCGCGCTGACCCGCAACATGAAGCGCAAAGGCAAGCTGTGGATCCGCATGTTTCCCGACAAGTCAGTGACATCCCGTCCGCCCGAGACCCGCATGGGCAAAGGCAAAGGCGCTCCCGAATACTGGGTGGCGACGGTTCGCCCTGGTAACATCCTTTTTGAACTCGACGGCGTGCCCGAGTCCGTGGCGCGCGAGTCCTTGCGGCTCGCGGCCGACAAGCTCCCGATCCGCACGAAGTTTCTTTCCCGCCACCGCGCTGCCTAGCATATGAAGATCAAAGAAATCCGTGACCTTAGCCGCGACGAACTCGCCGCCCGCAAACACCAGTTGCGTGAGGAGAGCTTCCATCTGCGCATTCAGCAGCAGAGCGGCCA
>JANMKA010000018.1:0-6007 GCA_031371765.1 Blastocatellia bacterium | reverse complement strand
AAACAGATGGAAGGGTAAATCGTGAATCGTGAATCGTGAATAGTTAAGACTAATCCGCAGATTACGCGGATGATAGAGCCGCGAATGGTGAATGCTTGGGGGCTTTTGCTCGGGAGTTAGGGCTTGGCGAGAAAGGATAATACATCCACCCGCTACCGCAGGCGGTACTGACCTCATCGCTCGCTAGCGGAATGGCTGCGAACGCAAGACCTACTTCTTGCCTCAGCACTCAGTGCTCATCACTCAATCATTCATGACTCATCACGCAATCATTCATGACTCATCACTCATCACTCATCACTCACCACTCATAACTCATCAACTCATCAACTCATCACTCATTACTCATTACTCAATCACTCAGCTCTCATCACTCATAACTCATCACACATAACTCACTCATTCAATCTTCCTGGCAACTTCGTCGACGTTGGAGAGCAAATGTGTGACGCGGCCCTGCGCGTTGCGCTCGAAGGTGATCACGTCGGGAATATCGACGGCGGTGAATTCGGTTGGGGAGATAGGCAGCAATTCGATTTTGCGAGGGTCGTTGGCGAACTGAATGAAAAGTCTATTGCCGCCGTTGAGATTGTTGCCGCCGCTGGGATTTCCTTCGGTGCTAATCGTAATCATGAAGCCATCGTCAAAACGGTAGCGGCCCACGTAGTCGACGTAAGCACGGGTATCGACGCTGACAGGGACAACTGCTTTTTTACTGTTGCGATCGCCGTAGCCATGTTTCTGTCCGCACGCAGGACACTCGGTGGGCGTTTCGGTGTTATCGACAACGTGGTGCACCGGCCGGCGCGCGCGCAAGTATGCAAACAGATCCTTGAGATCGTCGTCATGCAAGTTGCGAAAGACGATCCAGGGCATGAGCGAGCTCAACTTGCGCGCCTTAACGTGTCCGGTGCGAATCGTGCTTATGAACAACGCGTCGTCGTAATAGCCGATACCGGTTGAGTCAGGCGTGAGGTTGGCGCTGAAAATTTTCTCTTTCCCGCGTTCAATTAGATTTCCACCCGCATAGAAGCCTGGAACAATGGGCGCTTCCCACGCCGTGTGACAGCCGGCGCAATCCGCGATACGCGCGAGATACGCGCCGCGCTTAACGGCGTCGGACTTATCAGGTTCTGGAACCGGATCGTTAAGGGGATCGAGAGTGGGAAGAGTCTTTTTTCGTTCTTCGGGAATATTAGTTTTCGGCAGCGGGTTGCGTACGGGCGGCAGCGCGCGCAAATACACGATGACGGAGGCAAGGTCTTCATCAGACAAACTACGGAATGAAGCGGACCACATCTGCGGATGCAGCAAGCGCCCGTCATGACCAACGCCTTCGCGAATGGCGCGCGCGAACATGTCATCGGTCCAATCACCGGCGCCAGTTTCTTTGTCGGGCGTGAGGTTGGGCGCGACCAGCCAGGGCCGATCTTCCCAAATGTGGCCGGCGCCTTTTTTGTTGGCGACCGGCGGCGCGCCAGGCTTGCTCCAATCACGATCCGAATGGCAGATGAAGCATTGCAGCAGGCCTTCGGTTAAGTACCGGCCGCGCTCGAGCCGCGCCGGCGTGCGTGCGAAAACGACATCACGCAGGGCGCGCGGCTCAAAAGTCTTAGGTTGTTCGGCAGCAGGTTTGACGGGAGCGGGAGCGGTGCGGTGGCAGGCCGCGACAATGGTGAGGGTTAACACGAGGCTAGCGAGAACTTGTTTTCGAAAGAATCTGATCATGTTTGGGTAATCGCTCGCTTGTGACGTTATGTCGGCGAGTCTATTGACTACCTGATCCCGGCGTAAGAACCCACCCGCTACCGCAGGCGGTACTGACCTCATCGCCCGCGCGTCGAATGCCACCCCGGCTCAGCGGGGCAAGCCACCCTTCCCGACCTGAAGCTTTTCTTACTTGATCTTCACTATCAATGGTTGCGCTTACCATTCATCAATACCATTCATCGCTCATCATTCAGCATTCATCATTCATCAATCATCGCTCATCATTCACATTTATCATTCATCATTCAGCATTCATCATTCAGCATGCGTCGCCCTGAGTCGTGTAGATCTCCAACCACCGGCCATTCCGCTTTTTGTAAATCGCGTAACCGTACGCATCAAAGCCGTGCTGCGTCACGAATACCTCAGCAGTACCGTCGCCGTCAATGTCCAACTGATCGACAAAATCGATCGCCGAGTCAAATTCTTCCGGCGGCAGTTTGTAGCTCTGAAATTTTGCGAGGCCGGCTTTGAAAGAGTCACCCTGTGCTGCCACTCCAGCGGAGCTGCCACGCTGGGAACCCTGCGGTTCGGCAATCAGCAACAGATCCCGGCGCGCTTTGGTTTTTGTTTGGATAACGAAGCTGCCAATCATTTCGTAATTTCCATCGCCATTGAGATCGGTGGCGGTCAGGTTTGTCGTCTTGATCAAGCTCAGCCAGGACGCCGGCGTCTGCTGCGCGCGATAAATCTCGGTGACCAACTTCATCACGGCCGCGCGTTCGGCGTCAGTAGGCGCGCGACGCGAGCTCGTTTTCTTACCTAGCGACGCAGAGTTTGTGGCCAGGCCCGACAGGTGTCCCGGAATTTTTCCGTTTTCAGCGACTGTTGCGGTCGCGTGGATGTTGTTGCAGCCCACGCTGGAGCCGGTGATGGTGGCGCGACCCGCTTCTCCGCCGCCAAACGTCAGGCGGTATTTCGTGCCGGGGGTAAAGTAAGTGGCTGCGAATTTCTTTTGCGCGGCTTCGTTGTACTCGGGGTACGGCTGTTTCAGTTTGCCGTTTTCGATTAGCACTACGGCATCAAGATTGTTTTGCGGTTCGTCGCCTGCGACACGGTTGATAACGGCAATCAGTGTCGGCGTTTGGCGCGTTTGCTGAGCGAATGAAGACAGCGGGGCGAAAGAAAGCAGCAAACAAGTGATAAGTGATACGCGTGGTAATAACTTCATAGTTCTGTTTTGTTCCATTTAGCTGGTGGATTCAACTTCCGAATGCAACAAGCAAGTTGGATTTCGCTCCAGCGGAGCGAGATGTTTATAGTAAACCGCGTGTCAACACGATCACGCTCCAGCGGAGCGAAACCCGCCAACAATGAAGCAACCCGCCAGGCGGTTGCGCTCCTACGGAGCTAATGAAGACTATAAACATCTCGCCCCGCCGGGGCGAAGACCAACCTGAAGCTTGTGTCTTACGAGCGGAAGAGGAACCTGAAGATTGGACTCTGAACTTCTTGACGCTCAGCACTCAGCACTCCGTCCTGTCACTACTCTTCCAGTCCGGCGGAGACTTCAGTTTCTATTTGCCTGGCGAGCAGTTCCGCCGCTCTGTCCGGCAACAGCCGCACAATTGTTTGCAAGCGCGCAAAAGCAGATCTCATTTCTTTGACGTTGTTGCGATACCGAGTCAACATTTCCGCGCGCGACTCGCCGGTCCATGATTCGAGCGAGGGAGCGCGTGGGCCTGGCAAAGATCTGCGAGCTTTGGCAAGAGCGAGGTTGGCGCGTCGTCTGGCCGGAGGCGCGGGATTCGGGTGAGCCGATTCAGACTTGATAAGCGCGGCGATCAACCGGCTCATGAAATCTTCGCGTTCAGCTGACGCACCGACGCTGGAGAGCCCATACAACGTTCCGCCGCCGGCCGTTATGTAGGCATTGCTCCAACTCGCGTTGCCAATGTCGCTCAGTTTGTCCCGCACCTCGTCCACTTGTTTACGTCCGGCCGCGGACAACGCCTGCATCCGTTTATCGTTCTCCGGACGACGGCAGTCAACGTAATAAATAAATCCCTGTTTCATCCCATAGGTCGAGTAATCGTTCGTCTTCTCGCCGTAGAGATCGACAAACTTTTCCAGGCCCAGTTGCAAAACTTGCGGACACGGCAATTTGAACTGTGGTTCATCCTGGCCGTGAGCGCTTTGAATGAATCCGAGTAGCAGCAGCGGCAGGAGAATAAGGCGGATAAGTTTGTTCACCGAGTTTTCAGCGGGCGTTCTGTTTTGAGCGAGCGAAGCACCCACCCGCTACCGCAGGCGGTACTGACCTCATTGCCCCAATCGCTAATCACTTGTCACTTGTCACTCGCCGCACACTGCTCACTGCTCACTGCTCACCGCTCACTGCTCACCGCTTCTCTTCGTCTAGTTGTCGCAAACTATCGAGGATCAGATTGGTGTTGCTGGCTGCCTCGATGCGAATGGGAAATCCTGCCGCGGACTTTTGCAACTCAAAACTGCCGCTGGTGATCTCGACGATGCGCCGGAAACCCGCCTCCGCCTTTTCGCCGCCCGCTTCAGCGTCGACGATTCGTCCTTCGTTGAAAAACACCTGCCCGCTCTGTGTGTCGTTTTCGAGAGTGAGCGTTCCGGTCAACTTCGCGTTTTCAATCACCTGAATTGCATCGAACACATTGATCGCCGACAGGTCTCCCGCCAGGGTCGCACCGCGCGTGCTCGTCGTTTGCTGCGTGGCGCCCGCTTGCGGTCCCAGGTCCGGACGGCGCGCCCGGCGAATTGCTTCCAAGCCGGTGGCGATGTTGATGCGCTTATCAAGTTGCTTCGCTTCCAGCAGGCGTTCGTAAGCGTTATCGAAATCGTCGCGCTCGACATACAGACTGGCCAGCGCCAGGCACTGCCGCGCTGCTTCTTCAGTTTGCTTTTGCACAATGCAGACTTCGCGAATCCGCTCGCGCAACGGAATCGAGCGCGAGTTGCGTTCCAGCGCCGTGCGCAATCGCTTGAATGCTCGTTCGGGAGCTTTGTACTTCAGGAAAAGCTCGGCATCCAGCAACGCGGTGTCGACTTCGCTGACATGCTCTGATGATGATGAATGATCGGCCATTCGAATTGGGATTTGTCGTTAAGATCGGTTCGGACGCAGGCGTGAGTTTATCACAGCGACCGGGCTTAGTTTGTGCACCCCAAAGAGAATGAATAACGCTGCAAGCGTTCGCCAATTCCAGCCCTGGCGATACTGACCTCCTTGCTTCGGATTGTTATAGATTCTGCGGCGTAGTGATATTGCAAGCCGCGCCGGTGTACTTCAAAAAAGCTCCCGCCGCCGGCGTGGCAACTTACCTGATCGGCTGTCGTTTCACCGACGTGCCGGACACACACCTCAATCGCCTCATCACCTTTCTTCGCTCCCTGCCGGTTAGATAAAGAGCTCCAAAAAGAAATTTTCAGAAGTCGAAGCGAACGCCGAGCCGGATTTGTCTGGGGCGGAGTGTGCGCGTGGTGACGAGGAATGAATCGAGAAAAGCCTGGCGCTGTTCGGCGGTGGCGGTCGGCGCAAAGGAATTAAAGTTGATGAACTCGCTGCCAAAACTGAAAACGGTTTTGTTCAGCACGTTATCGATTTCGATGACCGGCCGCAGGCGCAGCTTTTCGTTGATACGAAATTCGCGGGTGATGTTCAGGTCGAAAAAGAACTGGCCCGGTCCCTGGCCGGCATTGCGCGGCAAGTTTCCGGTCTGGCCAATGGTCGGCAAGGAAAACTGAGTAAGAATCGCCGGGTCGATTGGATCGCCGGGCGCGCGCCAACGAAGCAGATTTACATCGCCGGTGAAAATCGGCCGATCATTTCCCACGTCGTCGAGGTTGCGATCGTCACCGCCCACGGAAATGTTGAATGGCGCGCCTGAGGACAAACGCACGATAGGCGCAAAGACCAGCTTGCCAAGCTGGCGCGGCGTTTCAAACGTTCCGGAAAAAACAAACCGGTGCGTGCGGTCGAGCAAGCTGCGAGCGCGTTCCGCAAAGAAGTTGCCGGGCGTCAGCGCATCGGAAGTGTTCACAATACCGTCGTCGGTCAAGTGAGAAAAAGTGTAGGCAGCGCGGAAAGACAAACCAAATCCAGCCGTTCGTTTGAGACGCTTGCGCAGCTCAAATGTCAGCCCGTGATAGAAACTGTTACCGGACGAGATGAGTTGTTCAATCTCTCCACGCGTTGGATCCGGCCGGAACCGTTGCAGTGCTGCCAGCGCTACCTCGACCTGCGTCGTTGAAGTAAAGCTGTTGA
>JANMKA010000191.1:0-5622 GCA_031371765.1 Blastocatellia bacterium | reverse complement strand
TTACATGATTCACTCGGAAGTAGGGAATACCTGCACCGGCGCGCGCATCAATAACCGGATCGTGCCCCTGCGCAGTCAAATCCAAAACGGAGATGTAGTTGAGATTCTGACTTCGCCAAACTCTCATCCTTCGCGCGACTGGCTGAACTTTATTGTTACTTCACGAGCGCGGAATCGGGTACGTCATTGGGTCGCGGAACAGCAACGGACCGAATCGATCGAGATTGGCCGAAAACTTTTCGAGAAAGAAGCGGCGCGTTTCCAGCTTTCCGCCAAGAAGCTTTTCAGCGATGGCGACCATGAGATGAAACGCGTGGCCGGAGAATACGGTTACGGTCGCGTAGAGGATCTGCTGGCGGGCATTGGCTACGGCAAACTAATTCCGCGCAACGTGATCGCAAAGTATCTGGGGCCGGAGCAGTTTGAACAGCTCGACAAGCAAAAGGAGTCGCGTCTGCGCAGCGGCGTTCGGGCCGTCAAACGTTTGATTCGCTTTGGCGATGACTCAATCGTGGTGCGTGGTGTAGACGATTTGATGGTGACGCGCGCGCGCTGCTGCAACCCGCTGCACGGCGAAGAAATTGTCGGTTACATAACCCGGGGCAAAGGTGTCGCAGTCCATACCAAACGCTGCAAGAACGTAGCCTCGTTAATGGTTAATCGCGAACGCATCGTCGACGTCGAGTGGGCCGGCCGGCCCGAAACCACTGCCTACGCAGTCAAGCTGCTGGCCGTCACAGAAAATCGTACGGGCATGATCGCCGGCATCACCGGCGCAATTTCAGATATGAAAACCGGCATTCGCGATGCGCGGGCTTCGGTGGCTAACGACGAGAAAGGACACATCGAGGTCACGGTCGAGGTATTTGACGTGAAGCACCTCGACAAAGTGATCAATTCTATTAAAGGCGTGCCCGGCGTGCTGGACGTCGAAAGAATGCAGGGCGTTGTTTGATCGGCTGCAGATTTTCGCGCCAAAGAGGATCCGATGAAGAGTGTTTCATAATCTTTCTTCTCAGATTTGCGTTTATGCGGCGAGAACCCGCGGCTGAGTTTTCCGCATATCCCTTTAATCTGTGACTCCAAGGCAACTTTGCCCTGCTTTAGATGAATCTGTTAGAATCACGCTTTTCGTTTAGCAGTCAAAATCGAGACATTCGCCACCGTGAAGCAGATCATCCAAACCGAGCAGGCTCCCAAAGCTATTGGGCCGTATTCGCAAGCTATTAAATCAAATGGGTTTGTATTTGCTTCTGGGCAGATACCGATTATTCCGGAAACGGGCGAGTTTGTTGCCGGGGGTATCACCGAGCAAACGGAACAGGTGATTAAGAATCTGTCGCGAGTCCTCGAGGCTGCCGGCAGCGGCCTGCAGCGCGTCGTCAAGACCACGGTTTTCCTGGCCGACATGGAAGAATTCGCGGCGATGAACGAAGTTTACGGAAGGTTTTTCAGCGATGAACCGCCGGCCCGCGCAACTGTTGCGGCGTCTGGTTTACCGCGCGGGGCGCGGGTGGAAATCGAAGCGATTGCCTTGGCTTGAGAAACTAAGAAACCGGCTGAAGCTCGGAGCTGGCAGCCGGTTACTGAAACCACGGATTAGGAAACCGCTAAGCGGCTTTGGCCACTTTACCGGCCTTGATACAGCTGGTACAAACCTTGGTCCGTTTGGCGCCGCCCTGAGGCAATTGCACGCGAATGGACTGTAGATTTGGATTAAAACGCCGCGGCGTTCGATTGTTTGCGTGAGAAACATTATTTCCGAATTGCGGCCCTTTGCCACAGACTTCGCAACGTTTTGCCATGATATCTGATTACCTCCGAAGCTTTAAGACTGGCGGCCGCGCAATAGGACGGGACCAGCAACGAATATCGAAACGAAATTTATAACAGACCGTTTTCGCGATGGTCAAGTAAGCAGCGGCCAAGCAGTCGCCACAAATCTTTAAAGGAGCAACTATTCAAAGTGCACACAACCGTCAGATTAATTAGCGCCGCCACGGTGCTCGCCCTAACCGCCGTGTTTTTTGTCGCCTGTAGCAACAGCGGCACTTCAGAAAATAAGGACAGCACGGTGGCCGCGACCGTGAACGGCAAGAACATTATGTTGGCTGAGGTGGAACGCCAGATTAGCCAACAAGCCGGCGGGAAGCAGGCGCAGCTTTCGCAGTTGGAACTGGCCCAGGCGCGTTTGCAGGTGCTGGGCGGATTGATTCAGCGGGAAGTGCTGTTTCAGCGCGCGGACAGGGAAAAACTGCTGCCGACTGAAGATGAGATAACCGCCGCCATCAATCAACAGAAACAGCAAAGCGGCATGACCGACGACGACTTTCAAAAGAATCTTGCGGCGCAAAAACTGACGATGGAATCGTTACGCGAAGAGGCCCGCAAAGATATTGCTATCAAGAAACTTCAGGACAAGTACAACTCCAAGATCACCGTCAATGATAAGGAAGTTGAAGACTTCTATAACGGCAACCGGGACCGGTTCGTGAGTTCACGCGGTGTGGCGCTGGGTATGATTGTTATCGACCCGGCTGATAATTCCTCGCAAGGGATTACACAGAACGATGCCAAGAGCGACACCGAAGCCAAGCTTAAGATAGACAACATCTATCAGCAGCTGAAGAGCGGCGCTGATTTCGCAACGGTTGCGCGGGCCAAGAGTGAAGACCCTACCAGCTTGCAGCGTGGTGGCGATATTGGTTTTGCAACCGAGGAGGACTTGAAGCAGAATTCCTTTCCGGCGGACTTGATTGCGCGGTTCTTTGGTCCAATGCAAGTGGGTGACACTACTGAGCCGGTCCATTTCGCGAGCGGCAAATGGTACGTCTTTAAGCTTGAAGAGAAACGATTGTCCACTGAGAACCTTACGCTTGAGAGCCCGGGCGTGCGGCAGCAAATCACCCAAGCGTTGATCAAACAGCGTGGCGATATTTTGAATGCGGCGCTGCTCGAAACGGCAACCAACGAAGCCAAGATCGTGAACAACCTGGCCGGCACGATGCTGAACAATCCGAGCAATCTGGGATTGCGACCAGCGTCACCCGGTGCGGTGGCTTCGCCGGCGACAAGTTCTACAGTTGCTCCGCAAACGACCGCAGCACCAGCGGCGGCAGCGTCACCAGCAGCGAGTCCGAAGGCAAGCGTAGCCAAGCCGTAGTTTTGGCAAAAACAAATGCGCGGTGCGGCAGGCTTCTTCAGCTCCGCACCTCTTTTTTTGTAGATAAGTGGCACAGACTGCAAGGTCTGTGTAGTGAACGTGGGCACAGACTAAAGTCTATGCCACGCAAAATCTCAAAATGCTTTTTCGTCTTTCAGAAGTGCGCAAGTCTTACGGAACGCAGGATGTCCTGCGTGGCACCACGCTGCAAATCAATCCCGGCGAGCACGTCGGCCTCGTGGGCCGCAATGGCTCCGGCAAGACTACGATTTTTCGTCTCATTAGCGGCGAGGAAACCACGGATGCCGGCGACGTCGTGCGCGCCCGGGGCGTGCGTCTCGGGCTGCTAGCCCAGCATGTGAATTTCGTTGCCGGCGCCACCGTACATGAATCGGCGCTGGCTGCGTTCGGCCATCTGCAGCAAATTGAGCATGAGATGCACGAGCTTGAACACCGCATGGCCGAAGCGCCGGATGATCTCGACAGAGTTCTCGAGCGTTACAGCGACCTGCAACACCAGTTCGAGCGCGAAGGTGGTTTTGAGTACGGCGCGAAGGCGGAAGCGATTTTGCAGGGGTTGGGATTTGACCGCACGACCTGGGAGATGGAAGTTGAAAAGCTTTCCGGCGGCCAACAAAACCGACTCGGTCTCGCTCGACTGTTGTTAGCAGAGCCGGACGTGTTGCTGTTGGACGAGCCGACAAATCACCTTGATGTTGATGCAGTCGAGTGGTTGGAAGAATTCCTGCTTGACTACCCCTCCGCTTTCGTAATCATCAGCCATGATCGGTACTTCCTCGATCGCGCTTGCCGCCGGATCATCGAACTCGAAAATGGAAAGGCCGCCAGCTACACCGGAAACTATTCCGCCTACCTGGTGGAGCGGGACGAGCGCCGCGAAGCGCAACAGCGCGCCTATGACAATCAACAACAGTTGATTGCCAAGACCGAGGACTTTATTCGCCGCAACCTCGCCGGGCAGAAGACCAAACAAGCAAAGTCGCGCCGCACCATGCTCGCGAAACTTGAGCGCATCGACGCCGTGCGAGCCGACCAGTCGTCGGGCGACTTTCGTCTCAAGTCGATCGAGCGCGCCGGCAATCACGTATTGACGGTCGAAGAATCCGCCGTCGGCTATGGCGAAAGCGTGCTGGCTAAAGACATTTCGTTTGTTCTGCGACGCGGCGAATGCCTCGGCATCATTGGGCCAAACGGTTCCGGCAAAACCACGTTTCTCAAAACGATTCTGAAAAAGATACCTTCGCTGTCCGGTGAGATACGCTGGGGGTCAAAGGTCCAGATCGGTTACTACGCACAGCAACTCGACGATCTTGACGAGCGAAACGAAATCATCATGGAACTACGCCGCGTTGCCCTCCCAAGCGCGACCGCCGGCGAGTTGCGCACTTTTCTGGCAAAGTTTCTCTTCACCGGCGACGACGTTTACAAGCACGTGCGCGATCTTTCCGGAGGTGAGAAGGGAAGACTGGCGCTGGCGAAACTGATCTATTCGCGCGTCAACGTGCTGGTGCTCGACGAGCCGACCAACCACCTGGACATTCCGTCACGTGAGGCACTCGAAGAAGCGCTTGATGCCTACGAAGGAACGATCATCACCATCAGCCACGATCGTTATTTCCTCGATAAGGTGGCGACGCAGATTTTGGCGCTCCATGGTGAGGGCTCGGCTGAACATTACAACGGCGACTACACGGAGTATCACGACTGGAAAGCGAAGACGTTGTCGCCTGGGTCAACAGGCGCGTCACAGAACGGCTCAGCGCGTTCGCGATTAACCGAAGACTCAGCCGCGTCGAAAACAAACAATTTGGAGCCCGACATTACCGCGGCCCTTGGCGAGCGCGGCGGAAATGCACAGCCACCTGGGAGAAGGGCGAAAGGGAAGGCAGGAGCTTCTGCGGCGGCGGCTGGTTCAGGCCATGGAAAAGTAAAGGCGGCCACAAGCTCGTCGTTACGGGTAAAGGTAGTCAAGAAAGCGCGCGCACCCGAAAGCATTGAGGCGGAGATCTCAGAGATGGAAAAACGGCTCGCCGAACTCACCTCAAAAATGGCCAAGCCGGAAGTAGCGCGCGACATCACCATGCTCGTAAAGCTGAACGACGAATATGAGCAGGCGCAGTCGCGTCTTAGTGAACTGATGGAAGAGTGGGAACGCGCGGAAACGAGTGCTCTTTCCGAAAGGCGGCGGAAGTAGATCGCGACCGAGGTTTGAACCGGGTCCTTCTCGACGCGGGAACCAAACTTTAGATTCCATTGAAGAACTCGGAAACAGCACTATCATCGGCACGCAAAGGCGGCATTCATCGACACGCCATTTGACACATCAAAAAAATCTTTGTTACTTTCAACTCCCTTGATTTAGGCGCGTAGCTCAGGGGTAGAGCACTACCTTGACACGGTAGGGGTCTGGGGTTCAAATCCCCACGCGCCTACCACTA
>JANMKA010000186.1:0-10738 GCA_031371765.1 Blastocatellia bacterium | reverse complement strand
TACTCAACTGCACCGCGACAGCGTCTCCCTGGTGACCGGGATCGTGCTCGAAAACGGTTGTCGAGAGGTGATGCACAGGACAGGAGTTGTTTCCATGCATATTCGACATGCCCGCCTCGAGTCCGTTTACTTCCGGGTTGGCTCCTTCAAGTTTCAAATAACCCAAGATGTGATCGAACGAGCGGTTCTCCATCATCAGCACAACGATGTGATCGATTTTTTCCAAATTATCGGTTGGCCCACCTGGCACGAACCTGACTGGAGCGGCACGCGCAACGGTCGGCTTCAGGGAACGACTGCGCGCAGTCTTTGCCGCACTGGCCCTACCGGCCTGCGCTCCTCGCGCCGTAACTTTTTTGGTTGGGCGCGGAGCTTTTGTTACTGCCTGGCGCTTCGTGGTTTTCTTTGCAGCGCGAGCTTTCTTGGATTTCTGAGGCATCTTGCTTCTCCCTTTGTCTGTGAGTTGGGATTTTCTTTGTAGCAGGACTTCAGTCCGTGACGCGGCACAGACTAAAGTCTACGCCACTTCAATCCTGGCATTCTTCAACTATGCGCGCGTTCGATTGACCGTAGTGTTGGTACGCTCCCCAGGTCGATCCCAAATTGAAAATTTTCCGGCGCGCATCGGCGAGGGCGTCGCCCAGTAACTTTCCGTCCATTGCCTGCGTGTAAAAAACTTGTGCAAACTCCAGCGCCGCCGCGTCGTCTACCGCCCAACCGGTGCCGATGTAGTTCTGCACGCCGCGTGCGAAAAACGCTTCCGCGAGTCCTGCCAATTTTTGATTTGTTTGTTCGACCGAAGATTCCAGGCCGCGGTTGGTGACGGCTGAAAAACAGGCATTGGCAAAGACGACGCGCGGTACCTGCCGGGCGCGGAAAATCTCGCGAGCAGAAAGCGTAACCTTGGGACTGAATACCCAGCCGCTCCTGTTTGGTTTATCTTCGTCGTATCTTGCATGTCCGGAATAATGCACGATGTCGAAAGTCTCATTCAGAAGCAGCGCCAGGATTTTTATCGGGTCGCATTCTTCTGGTCCGAGACAAGAGACAATCTCAATGTCTAACTCACCACGCAATCGCTCCTGATGTTCTCGCAAAATCTTAACCACTTCCTGTCCTTCCTGGAGGGCCCCGGCGAGCCTCAAATCCGGATCAGACGCCGGATCAGCGATCACCAGTACGCGTAAACTCTTATTGAGGGGAGGCGCAATGCCGGGTGCGCCAGCCAGCATGGTGCGAAACTGCCGCGTCAGTCTCAAATCGGTACCAAAATAAGTGCGGTGGTGCTTAGGTCCGTAGCACGCCATCTCCCAGGGAAGAGCGGCCGTGTCTTTGTCCACGACCAACGTGAGCGATTTCCCGTCGTCGATCATTCGCTCGAAATCTTCAGGGAAAATATATTCGAGCAGCAGCAGGCCGAATGTCTCGTGACTCTCTTCGCTCTCGCCTTTTCTTAGTTGGGTAGCAATGCCTGTCGTAAAGAAAGGTTGCACCTCGACTTCGCGCACCGGCACGACAGCACTGTTCGTCAGCGCGGAAAAGCAGTAACCCTCTTCGCCGCGTTCGATGGTGATGCGATTGACGAATCGTGAGAAATGGGAGGCCCGGCTGGCTGTTGGCGTAATAATCGCGCGTTTGCCTTTCCGTGCCCGCACGATCTCCTCCGTCATCGTGACTTCGATGTTTGGAATGCGTTCTTTGGCAATCACATCTTTGAGAACTTTAACGATCTCGGCATAGCGGCCCTTGTCGTACTCCACTAAATGGAACGTCGCGACCCGTTCTTCTGGATCTACGTGATGAAGTGCATCGCAGAAACCGGAAAGCAGTCCCTTTACCGATTCCTCAATTTCAAGGTTACCCTCTCCAGAACCGATCAATACGCTGGCGAAGCTGTGGAGTTTGAGAGCTGAAACCGAGTAACAGATGTTCATTGCGAGGTAGCAAAGATCGTGGTAGTTGAACTTACCGTACTCGCCCATCCCGGCTAGCAGGACCGCACCCGCGGCCAGCTCCTTGTGCATGACCGGAACAAAAAATACTTCACCCAGATTGCCGCCAATCATTCCATGATCACCAGCGCGAGTAATCCACTGCTGGAGCGCGTCGTCGAGCGATTTCAAAGCACCTGCTGGAGCAATACCTTTGTACCCACCGATGACAGCAACTGGCGTCTTTACATCGGTGATGCTACCCCGAGTTGCCACTACGTGCAGTTTCGGTTTGGCCGGGGGTTCGCTCGGTTGCTTATTCTTTTGTTCCTTTGATTGCGAGGCAGGGTCAAGTTGCATTGAATGTTCCTCTTCCGGCAGTCAGGCTTTCAAGTTCACTTCTTCGCCCGGTCTTTAACAAACCCATCGGCTTGGCTGATAACGTCCAACAATGACCGACGGGCGACGAAAAACTCTTCGTCGCCATGCGCTGTTGTTGTTGGCTTAGGTGAAAATCAGTCTGCTCTTGAATTCGTCCGTGCCTTCGAGTTGAGGTATCTGCTCGTAGTTTTCGTCCTCGAGCAGCGAAACCAACCTCTGACGCAGGTTGGCATAAGTGAGACTGTACTTCGCGTCGGTGATCGCTTTGATGGCGTGATAGCTCATTGCGCCGTGGTAGTCGTTGTTTATGTAAGCGTCCGCGGAAGTTTGATTGCTCTTGCAGCCGCTCAGCAGAATTTCCTTCATGCCCGACTCCGGATACTGCTCCTTTTTCCCGCGCGCCGTACGAAGCTGATCGGGCGAAAGTTCTTTACCGCCAAAGGCGCGGGGGTTTAGTTGGCGACTGCGCCGGTACTCCTTCTCCATGAGGCGCGTAACCGAGCCGGAGTGACAGGAATCCGAGATAACGGAGAGTCGAACGTCTTTCGGAATATTCTTAAACAAGTTGCGTAACTCGTCATCAACGAGCAGGTTTGAATCAGTGTCATACGGGCAAATGGCCTCGTCATATTTGTCCTCGTCGCCATCGGTATCGGCAAGGTAGGTCCCATGCGAAGCGTTTGTGAATACCAGGATGTCGCCTGCTTTGGCTCCCTGCAAAAGATCCTGGATGCCGGCTATTACTTTGGCTTTAGTGGCGTCGGCGTTCAGCAATTGTTTGACATCCGTGAAACCGCAATGATTCTTGAGCAAACCTGCCCAGTCGTTTGCGTCGTTGACGCATCCTCGTAGGTCATTTTCTTCACCGAAGGGATAGTCATTGATACCTACGCAGAGTGCTTTTTTAGTCATGTCATCTTCCTTTGTGGCTGAGGTCAGTAAGAAGTGGGTCTAATTCGTGGTCCTTCGTTAAATCACAGCTCGGTGCTCAACACGAATCCTCGCACGCAAATTCAAGCAGCTTTTCAAGAGCAGATTTAGCGAGTGTGCAGAAGCAGCGGCTCGTGAGAAGTCGGCGTAACCGGAGACGCCGGGACGATATTCTGCCTACCCACGAAAAGTCAATAGATTTCTTGCCGGGCCAGGGCAGTGGCTTAGACTTTAGTCTGTGGCGTTCACTGGTATCACAGACTAGAGTCTATGCCACTACGTCAGTCAAGCGGGCGCCCCCTCGTCTTCACACTGATCGTTTCGAAGTGTAGAATCGGCTGAGAATTGTTACAGTCTGTCCACAGGTTCGCACACATAAATGACTGAAGAGCAGGAAGTTTTTCTCGAACATATTCAAAGGAAGGGCCTCAAACGCACGGCTCAGCGCGATTTGATTCTCGACATATTTCTGCGCACTGAAGCACATCTGTCCAGCGAAGATCTTTACCGCCTGGTCCAAAAACAAGATCCGACCATTGGCCAAACAACTGTCTATCGCACTTTGAAGCTGCTGACCGAAGCCGGACTAGCGCGCGAAGTTCGCTTTGGCGACGGCGTCACGCATTACGAGCACAACTACAAGCACGAACATCACGACCACATGATTTGTTCCGAGTGCGGCCGGATTATTGAATTCTTTTCCGCCGAGCTCGAAGCGCTTCAGGACGCAATGGCCGCGAAGCATCGCTTTCAGGTGACGCAACATTTGCTGCGCATCATTGGCGTCTGCGCCGAATGCCGCCGCGCGCTGCGGGAAGCTGGCAAGAACCAGGCCCTGGCGGGTGCTGGTGCAAAGCACACCAGCGCTCGCGCCCGCTAGTGAATTTCAAGAGTCTGCGACCGTTTGCTGGAGCCGAGCACGTCAACCGTTTCTCGGCTCTTTGATTTTATGTTTTGGCAGGAATAAGGTAACTTTCTTTGACGCGTTGGGATGAAATATAAAATTGAAAAAGCTTGAACGAAAAATGAACGGTACCGAGAAGGACATGGATGTTTTGCAATTTCGCAGGGCAAAGTTAGCGCGGTTGTCGGGCCTGCTTATCCTGACACTGGTTGTGGCGGCGTGCCCCGACAAGGGACCGAAGGGATCGCGTCCCAATGTTTCTGAGCGACCCGCAGAAAGCAACAGCCCGGCTCCAGGTGCAAGTGCGTTCAACGGAGAGCGCGCCATGGACCACGTACGCAAACAGATCGAGTTTGGACCACGCATCCCCGGCTCAACTCAGCTGGCTAAGACACGTGAATACATCAGCAACACGCTCAAGAGTTCCGCCCTCAATGTCAGGACCGACGAGTTCAGTGTGTCCACGCCCGTCGGCGAAAAGAAGCTGGTCAACATCACCGCAGAAATTCCAGGTGAGTCAAAGGATGTCATCATCATCTCCAGTCATTACGATACGAAGCTATTCACCAGGATGCAGTTTGTCGGCGCGAACGACCCGGGTTCGTCGGTCGGCACCTTGCTGGAAATTGGTCGAGTATTGGCAGCGAACCAACAGAAACCCAAGTTTACTTACTGGCTTGTCTTTTTTGACGGCGAAGAAGCTTTTTGCGAGGAATGGGATCAATGCAGTAAACCGAACGCTCCGGACAACACTTACGGCAGCCGTCATTTTGTGGCTCAACTGCGCAATAACAATGAACTCAGCCGCGTTCGCGCGCTGATTCTGTTGGACATGATGGGTTACAAGGACCTCGAACTGGGCCGCGACGACATGAGTACGCGCTGGCTGCAGGACATTGTTTGGCGCACGGCGCGCGATCTTGGTTATGGGAAATATTTTGTGGATCGGCCCGAGGGCGTCGGTGGCGACGATCACGAACCGTTTCTGCGCGCCGGGATTGATGCGCTCGATATTATTCAGCTCGGCGGCTATCCGTATTGGCATCGGGTTGAGGACACCGCGGACAAAATTTCGCCCCAGAGCATGAAAATCGTCGGCGACGTTGTCGTTGCCAGTCTGCCGCGCATCGAACAGTATCTCCAAAGCAAGGGCCGTTGACTTCCTTCTTAGTTAATATGACTTCAGAAAAAAAGCGCATAGCGGTTGTTCCGGGTGACGGTATCGGTCCCGAAGTGATCGCGCAGGCGGTGCGCGTACTGCAAAGAATTAAGGAGACGCACGGCGCGTCCCTTGAGTTAGTCGATTTCGATTGGGGCGCCGAGCGTTTTCTTCGCGACGGCGTAACGTTGCCGCCGGACGCGCTGCGGATGCTCTCGAATGAGTTTCACGCAATTCTGGCCGGCGCGTTTGGCGACCCGCGTGTGCCTTCAAATAAGCATGCAGAAGACATCCTGCTGGGAATGCGCCGCGGGCTGGATCTTTACATCAATCTGCGGCCGGTGCGTTTGCTTGATGCCCGACTGAGTCCGCTGCGAAATGTAACCGTTGACGACATCGACTTCGTAGTCTTTCGCGAAAACACTGAAGGCGCATATTGCGGGGCCGGTGGTTTTCTCAAAAAGGGAACTGCCGACGAGATCGCCACGCAGGAAGAGTTGAACACGCGCCGTGGTGTCGAGCGCATAATCGTTGCCGCCTTCGAATACGCGCGCGCGAATGGACGCCAGCGCGTCACGATGGCGGACAAGTCGAACGTGTAACGGTTTGGCGGGGATCTTTGGCAGCGTGTTTTTAAGGAGGTAGCGGCTGACTATGCCGAGATTGAAGCGAACCATCAATACGTCGATGCGATGGCCATGTTCATGGTGCTCAACCCGGTTCAGTACGACGTGATCGTCAGTAACAATTTGTTTGGCGACATTTTGACTGACCTCGGCGCGGCGATTCAGGGCGGCCTGGGTTTGGCGGCGTCAGGCAACATTCATCCCGGACAGGTGTCATTATTCGAGCCGGTGCACGGCAGCGCGCCAGCATTGGCGGGCAAGGGAACCGCGAATCCGGTAGGAGCTATTCTGACCTCGGGCATGATGCTAGAATACCTGGGCCACAAGAAAGCCAGCGAAGCAATTGAGAAAGCGGTGCGCGAGTCGATCGTTCACGGCGAAACGACACGCGATCTCGGCGGCCAGCTTTCCTGCGAACAAGCCGGCGAAGCAATTCTCAAACGCATTACGGCAGACTAAGCGAACGACGCAATGAAGCGAATATTTCAACCTGGACTAGAGCGTGTGACTCGTGACAGCGGCAAGCTGGCGCAGAAGTTTGTCGCGGTCGGCCTGGTCGTCGCGCTGCTCGCAGCCTTTCACGTTCCAGCCCTTATCATTCTGCTGATTGCTGGCGCCGGCGCGCTAATCATGATTGCGGTCGAGCGTTCGCAACGTCGCAAAACGGATCTCGTTTTCGCGTTCTACATCGCTGCCGACGAAGTGTTGTGCGACGAAGAGCGCAGGTATCGTTTTGAAGTTGCAGATGCGATCAAGGCAGGTGAAAAGGTCGCCAGGCTGCTACCCGATCCACCGCCGCTTAGTAGTTTTGCTTTGGGCGCTTTGTATTACTCAGTCGACGATCACAACGCCGCAGTCGAACATCTGGGTCTGGCGGCTGAAGAAAGAATTCTGAAGGACAGCATTCACAAGAAGCCATCGCGCCAGCTACGACGTTATGTCGCAAGGTTGCGGCAAATTGAACGTGCACCGCAGCGCTTTGCGCGGGTGAATTCCGCGATTCAAAATCTGGAGCGACTGCAGCGCGATACAGGCGCGCGCTTATTGGCCGAAAGCCAGCACCATTTGAAGAAGCTGGTCGAGGCCTACGCTAATGATAGGACTGAACAAAGTAAATTGCCGCAGCCTGATGGCGGAATGATCTCGCCGAAGCGCCAGTTGAACTCAATTACCGCACCGCCGCCGATCTCCCAGGTGCTGAACGATGTTTACCAGGAAGAAGCGACCACTTCCTGAAAGCCAACCACCTCTTGCTCGAAACTCTTACAGCCGAAATCATCGCCATAGGCTCGGAGCTTTTGGCGCCCGACCGCACCGACACCAACAGTCTTTGGCTCACCGAAAAACTTAATAGCATCGGCATCGAAGTTAAGCTGAAAACAATTGTCGGCGACGACGACGCGCGTCTGGAAGAGGCAATAAAAGATGCCGCGCGCCGCTCGAAGATTGTGATCACAACTGGCGGACTGGGGCCGACCGAAGATGACGTAACGCGGAAGGTTGCAGCGCGCGCGCTTGGTCGCAGGCTGTCATTGAATGAAAAAATTCTGGAGGAGCTGCGACAAAAGTTTTTGAGTTTTGGTTATCCAATGCCGGAACGAAACTCGCGCCAGGCGATGGTGATTGAAGACGCGGAAGTGCTGCCGAATCCGAACGGCAGCGCACCCGGCATGTTCATTGACCACCAGGGAACCGCGATTGTCTTACTCCCAGGCCCACCGCGCGAGATGCGGCCGATGTTTGACAACCACGTACAACCGAGGTTGGCCAGCCGCGCGGGGTCCGTAAAAGTTCTGCGGCGCCTGCTGCGCGTTGCTGGGCTTGGCGAATCTGCGGTCGATGAAAAGATCGCGCCCATCTATACGAAGTACGAAAACCCGCAAACAACCATTCTCTTTAATCAAAGCGAAATCGAAATTCACCTAACCGCACGCGGCAGAACTGAGACGGAAGCCAACGCGTTGCTCGATCGCCTGGCTGAACAACTCGAAGAGCGCCTCGGCGATTCAGTATTTTCGTTTGCCGGAGAAACGATGGAGCAGGTGGTTGGTTTGAAACTAACGATTGGCGGTTACTCGTTGGCAGTTGCAGAAAGCTGCACCGGCGGTTTGATTGCGCAACGGCTTACTGAGGTAGCGGGCTCGTCAAAATATTTCATGGAAGGCGTGGTCGCGTATTCAAATGAAGCGAAGACGCGGACATTGGATGTTAAGCCGAAGTTGATACTTGAACATGGCGCGGTTAGCGCCGAAGTCGCGGAAGCAATGGCAGTCGGAATTCGCAAACGCGCGGGTACCGATTTTGGTTTGTCAGTTACGGGAATCGCCGGCCCCGGTGGCGGCAGTGAAGAGAAGCCCGTCGGCCTGGTTTACATCGCGCTCGCCGATGACGTGCAAACAAAATCTCGCAAGCTGCAAATTCCCGGCGACCGGCAATTAGTTCGCTGGCGCGCGTCACAAGCGGCGCTCGATCTTCTGCGACGTCGATTGATTTGAAAGAATGTTAAAGCCCTTGTTCATCGTAGCGCTTGCTTACCTGCTTGGATCGATACCGTTTGGATATCTGATCGTACGCGCCTCGAAAAGAGCTGATATTCGCGAAACAGGTTCAGGTGGAACGGGAGCGACTAACGTGTCGCGCCGCGCTGGAAAAGGCGCGGGTGTGTTGACGCTGGTGCTTGATGCGTTGAAAGGTGCCGCGGCGGTTGGGATCGCAAAAATTGTTTTGGGGTTGCCGATTTCTGAAACTCAGCAATTTGTTCTGGCGTTTCGTCAGGACGCCACCAATTTTGCGGCGATTGAAAGTGCACATTGGTGGGTTGCTGCGGCTGCGGTTGCAGTAATCCTGGGGCATATCTTTCCGGTGTGGCTTGGTTTTCGCGGCGGGAAAGGTGTCGCGACCGGCGTTGGAGTGTTCCTTGTCCTGGCGCCGTTGGCGGTTGCAATTGCAGGCGTAGTCTTTCTCGTGATTGTTTTGTTAACTCGATACGTTTCCCTTAGCTCGATCGTTGCCGCCGCCACGATTCCCTTGGTGGTCCTGATTCTGAATTACATCACGCCGCGTATTGATTTCTGGCAGCTGCTGACCGCTGCGATTGCCGGCGCGGCGCTGATTATTTTTGCGCACCGTGCAAACATTGCGAGGTTGGTGCAGCGAACAGAAACCAAGTTCGAATAACAGTGGCGTCTCAATTTCAGTTCTCTGTGCGTCCTTTGTGTCCTCTGTGACTCGGTGGTGAGTCTTTATTAGCGATTGCTCACCACAGAGACACAGAGGACACTGAGGACGCACAGAGAAGAGTTCAAACTAAACACTACGCGAAACTCATGCGCATTGCCGTCATTGGAGCAGGTAACTGGGGAACCGGGCTGGCGATCATGGCGGCGCGGGCCGGCCACGACGTCTGGGTCTGGTCGCGCAATTCAGCAGTTGTCGCTTCCATAAACGACACGCACAAAAATTCGGCTTACCTGAACGGTGCGTCGATTCCCGAAGCTGTAAGAGCGACCGGGGACATCGGCGAAGTCTTGACCGGCGCGGAACTTGTTATCCTGGCCGCGCCATCGCATGCGACGCGCGAACTTCTTCAGAGCATGCGTAAGTTACTGCCGCCGGATTCGATCATCGTCAGCGCGACCAAGGGTATTGAGATCGAAACCGGCAAACGCATTTCTCAAGTTGTAGCGGACGTTATGAGCGAAAGAGGCACACCGCGGTTCGTTTGTTTGTCCGGACCGTCGTTTGCCACTGAAGTTGTTCAAAACCATCCAACTGCGATTGTCGCCGCCAGCGAAGATTCCGCTGCCGCGCGTGTGGTCCAGTCCGAACTGAGTTTTGAAAATCTGCGCATCTATACCAACGACGATTTGGTGGGCACGGAATTGGGCGGCTCGTTAAAAAACGTCATGGCAATTGCTGCCGGCATGGTGGCCGGACTTGGTTTTGGTGCAAACAGCGTGGCCGCCTTAATCACTCGCGGCTTGGCTGAGATGACTCGCCTCGCGTTGCATGAGGGCGCAAAACTTGAAACTATGATGGGCTTGGCGGGGTTGGGCGATCTGGTGCTGACCTGTACCGGTAATCTTTCACGCAATCGTTTTGTAGGCGAGGGATTGGGCAAAGGTCGCAGTTTGCAAGTGATCACTGCGGGCTTGCACGAGGTCGCCGAAGGCATTAATACCACCCGGGCGGTAAAGAAGCTTGCGGATCGCCTCGGCGTCGAGTTGCCGATCACTAATGAAGTTCATGCAGTCTTGTATGAGGGAAAACCCGCAAGAGACGCGGCTGCGGAACTGATGCGGCGGCCGTTGCGCGTCGAGGCCAACTGGTGAGTTCGAAAACTTAATGCCAACTGCAATCGAAGAAAAAGTGCTCGCTTCAAATCGCGCCGCTTATCACAACTACCACATCCTCGATAAATACGAGGCGGGCATCGCGCTGACTGGAACTGAAGTGAAGAGCGTGCTGGGTGGTCGAGTGCAGTTAAAAGAAGGTTACGTTGGCATTCGCGACGGCGAGGCCTGGTTGTTTAATGCACACATTTCGCCTTATTCTCATGGGAACCGCGAAAATCACGAGCCGCTCCGAACGCGCAAGTTGCTATTGCACAAGCGAGAGATTGAGCAGTTGGACCAGGCAGCGGTCAAGCAGGGGATGACGCTGGTCGCCACCCGAGTTTATCTGAAGAACCGCCGCATCAAGGTTGAAGTCGCGGTGGCCCGTGGAAAAAAGATGTATGACAAGCGCGAGACTGAACTTCGGCGCACGGTTGAAAGAGAAACCCGCGCGCAACTCAAGGAACGCAACA
>JANMKA010000137.1:0-16302 GCA_031371765.1 Blastocatellia bacterium | reverse complement strand
GCGCCTCCATCAGCATCAGCATGATGTTCGCGCCGACGCTGAAGTTCGTTCCCTGATTGCCGACAACCAGACCAACAAAATTCTTTTCCACTTCGCCGAGCGCAAACTTCAGCATCTGCAGCGTGTCGCCGCCGATCGCGTACATCTTCGAGTGAAACTCGAGACAGGCAACGCCGTCACCAATATCGATCAGCGAGGCGCCGGAATTTTTCTTAATGACAGCGGTGCGATCTTTGACCGACTTCAACACGATCACGCTGGGTTGATCGGCGACGGGCAGGTATTGTTCGGACGCAAAGTCAAAATAGAACTGTTGCCCATCATGTTTTTTGTAGAAAGACTTGGCGCCGGCATCCATCAACTTTTGCACGTTGACCGGGATCGGTTGCCCCTCTTCCTTCAGGCGCGTGACCGATTTTTCCACGCCAATCGCGTCCCAGGTTTCGAAAACGCCCAGCTCCCAATTGAAGCCCCAGCGCATCGCGCGATCGACTTCCACAATCGTGTCGGCAATCTCGGGGATGTGGTTCGCGGCATAACGGAAAGTGCGCGACATCGTCTGCCACAAAAACGCGCCCACCCGATCCTTGCTCCAGACCAGCGTCTTGATGCGCTCAGGCAAGTCTTCAATGTTCTTTGCCATGTCGAGCGCCGGCAGTTTCACTTTCTCTGATGGCCGGTAATCAAGCGTAGCGTGGTCCAACACCCAAATGTCTTGCTTGCCGCCTTCGCCCTTTTGACGTTTGTAAAAACCACCTTTGGTTTTGTTGCCGAGAATTCCGCGTCCAATCATCTGTGTCAGGAATTCAGGTGCGATGGAGACATCACGCTCGTCATCTTCGGGCAGCGCTTCGTAAAGGTTCTTGACGACGTGTCCAAAAACATCCAGACCAACCAGATCAAACGTGCGGAACGTCGCGGTCTTGGGACGCCCAACGGACTGGCCAGTGATCTTATCGACTTCTTCAATTGAGTAGCCGTCTTCGAGCATCGTCTTGATCGTAACCATCGCGCCAAAGGTGCCGATACGATTGGCGATGAAGTTTGGCTGGTCCTTGGCAACCACCACTCCTTTACCGAGCCGCTCATCCAGGAAGCCAAACATGAAGCACGACACTTCCGGCTTGGTCCATTCAGTACGAATGATCTCGACGAGATGCATGTAACGCGGCGGATTAAAGAAGTGAATGCCGAGAAAGTGTGCGCGAAAATCTTCCGACCGGCCTTCAGCGAGTTGCTTAAGGGGAATGCCGCTGGTGTTTGACGCGATCACAGAACCCGGACGGCGCTGTTGCTCGACCTTCTCATAAAGACCGCGTTTGATGTCGAGGTTCTCAACGACTGCTTCGATGATCAGATCGCAGTCTTTCAGTTTCGCCAGGTCGTCTTCGAAATTGCCGATGCTTACGAGGGCAGCGTTGTCGGGTATGAAGAACGCGGCGGGCTTCGCTTTCTTAGCGGCTTCCAGCCCGGCGCGTGCGATCCGGTTGCGAACTTCCTTCGACTCCAACGTCAGGCCTTTGGCGTTTTCTTCCGCCGTTAGCTCACGGGGCGCGATGTCGAGCAATATGGTCGGCAAACCCGCATTGGCGAGGTGCGCGGCAATCTGCGCCCCCATCGTTCCCGCTCCCAGCACTGCTGCTTTTTCAATCCGCATAATTGAGTAGGACAGGCATTCCTGACTTTTCTTTCCTTTTTTGTTTTCCGGCAACCTAAAAGACCACAATGAGGGGGGATAATCATACTGAATGAGCGTTCATTCAGCAAGCTTTTGCAGGGTCGGTTTAGTAGTTCGTCAGGACATCATCCGGCTTGAATCCCATTTGCTCCAGCCGATCGCGCGTTTGTCCCATCATCTCAAGCGAGCCGCAGATTAGCGCAACGGGCGATTTCAGATCCGGCAAAACATGATCCAGCAGCGACTGCACATAACCGGTTGGCCCTGACCAGTCGTGGCCGTCAGGCTTGGAAATTACCTGGCGCAACTCGACGCCCGCGTCTTTCCAGCCTTCGGTTTCGTCGCGATAGCAAAAGTCGTCAGGCGTGCGCGCGCCATATAGCACAACCAGTTGGCCAAAATCATCTTTACGTTTCAACACGTGCCGCAGCGCGGAACGCAGCGGCGCCACGCCGGTGCCCATGGCGACAAAGACCAGGTCATTGCCTTTCTGCGCATCAAGATCGAACCCATGCCCCGCAACTTTCAGTAGCTCGATCTTTTCGCCGGGTTGCATGTCGAATAACAAGTCGCTGGCGCCGACCTTGCGTTTCACCAGCACTTCCAATTCCCTGTCTTCGGGCGCGCCGGCAAACGCAAAATAAGCCGGCGCCTCAGCCGCGACGGAGAGTACGGCAACCTGGCCCGGCACAAATTGGACGCCGTGGTGTTCGCTCATTCCCTCGGGCATCAAATCGAAGGAACGAATCGCGCGAGCTTCATCGCGCACTGCGGTGATTATAAGTGAAGTCAAGACTACCCTGATACGAACTGAGCGGTCTGCTGTTTGCTGTTTGCCGTCTGCTGTTTGCCGTCCGCTGTTTGCTGTTTGCTGTCTGCTTTGCTGTCAGCGATCAATCGATCGGACGTTCGGCGCCGGCGTAAAGCGCATCGATCGCGTCGCGATACTTTTCGTCCACCACGCGGCGCTTCACTTTCAAAGTTGGCGTCATCTCGCCGCCTTCAATTGTCAGCTCGTTCTCCAGCAAGCCAATCTTTTTTACTTTTTCAAACTGGGCCAGCTCGGAAGTGAGCCCCGCCACTTGCCGCTCGAACAGATCGATGATGCGCGGGTGCTTGCAAAGCTCAGCCCGGTTTCGCGTTTCAATGCCTTTGAGGGTTGCGTACGATTCCACTCGCTGCCAGTCCGGCACGATCAGCGCCGCTGGAAACCGACGACCGTTGCCAATCAAAACCACCTGATTCACGAACGGCGAACCTTTGATCAATTGCTCGATTGGTTGTGGCGCAATGTATTTTCCACCCGAGGTCTTTAGCAATTCCTTCTTGCGATCCGTGATGCGCAAAAATCCATCGGCATCGATCGTTCCGATGTCGCCGGTTTTGAACCAACCGTCTTCGCTAAAAACGGCGCGAGTTTCCTCCGGCTTGTTGTAGTAACCGCGCATCACGTTTGGCCCACGCGTTTCGATCTCGCCGTCCGGCGCAATGCGCACCTGCACGTTTCTGATCGGAGTGCCAACTGTGCCTACGCGATTTTCCTCAATGGTTGACGCCGTAATAACCGGCGACGTTTCAGTTAGACCGTAGCCCTGGACAATCGGAATGCCTGCGCCGATATAGATCAATGCCAGGTCTTCCGGCAAAGCGGCGCCGCCCGAAACAAGCAAACGGATGCGGCCGCCCAGCGCCGCCTGCCATTTAGAAAATACTAATTTTGTAGCGAGCTTGTGTTGCAAACCGAGCCACAGGGGAACGGGCTTTTTCCCCAGCAGGTGGCGCGCGTGATCCTTTCCAATGTCTACAGCCCAGTTGAGCACCGCCACACTGGCGCGGCCCTGCTCGGTTGCTCGTTGTCTAATGCGCGCATAGATCTTTTCGAAAATGCGCGGCACGCCAACCAGAATCGTCGGATGAACTTCGCGAAGGTTTGGTCCGATGGTATCGAGCGACTCGGCAAAGTAAACGGCCATGCCGCGAAACAAATACATGTACATCGCTTCGCGTTCAAAAATATGTGACAAGGGCAGCACCGACAGCGCGGTGTCCTCGACGCCAAACGAGAAGTGCCCGGACGAGTCGACCAGATTCGAAACCAGATTTCCATGCGTGAGCATTACGCCTTTCGGTTCACCGGTCGTGCCCGAGGTATAAATGATCGTCGCCAGGTCATCCGGTTTCGCCTGCAGCTCCAGTTCGCGCAACACCTCGCGCTGTTGGCGCGCACAGGCCTGCCCGCGCGTTTCGAGTTGTGCCAAGGAGAGTGCCGTCGATCTTGAATCGGGATCATTTTCAAACACGATCAGGTGTTCGAGGGCGGGGCAGTTCGAAAGGATTGGTTCTATTTCACGCAGCTTTGCTTCGTTTGCCAGCAACAGCACGCGCGCGCCCGAGTCTTTCAAGATGTACTGCACCTGCGCCGGCGTCAGCGTTGGATAGATGGGAACGTCGATCGCGCCGAGAAAGGTGCAGCCGGCATCAGTCAGCGTCCATTCGGGCCGGCTCTCGGAAAGAATCGCAACGCGATCGCCGCGTCTGATACCAAGCGAATACAATCCCGCCGCGATCAGGCGCGCGCGTTGCAACACTTCGGCTGACGAAATCGGGATCCAGCGACCGTCGCGTTTGAAGTAAAGCAGATCGGGTCGAGCGTGGACGCGGGCCACGAACTCGAAAACTTCGGGCAGCGTCGTCGGTTCTGCTGCGGGCGCACCTTTAATCGAGGGCGCTTCCGTTTTCGGCTGCAGCTGAGTGATTGAGTTCACTTCGCGGCGACTCCGTTCAGGAAGATGTCGAGAACTTGATCGGCCATGGGCGCCAACTTGTAGCGGCGCTTGGACAGAATCCAATTCGTCGCCATCTCGTCGAGCGCGCCAAATAGAATCTTGGCCACAACCTTGGCATTTAGTTCTTTACGAAACACCCCGGCGCGTTGACCTGCTTCGAAAGTTGAGCGAATCAGCCGCAGGTATTCCGCAAAGCCGGCGGCAGAAAACTCTTCCATAAACTTTGTCGAACCGCGCAGCTCGACCTGAAACACAATCGCCAGCTCGCGATCAGCACCCAATCGATCGAGGTGCATGTGCGCAATGCGGCGCAGGCGCTCGCCCGGGTCGGCTATGTCTTCCAGACGCTTGCGGCCGTCGGCGATCGCCTCTTCCATGTTGCGATCGAAGATTGAGTGCAGAATTTCTTCCTTGCTCTTGAAGTAAAGATAGACCGTGCCGTCAGCGACGCCGGCTTCACGCGCGATGTCCGCAACTTTGGAATTGAAATAACCGTTGCCGGCAAAGACGCGAATGGCAGCGCGCAGGATCGCACTGCGCTTGTCTGCCACGACGGGACGATCTGAATTGAGGGAACGTGCTGTTTTCATTGCCGTTTTTACTGTTTACTGGTTACTGCTGGCTGTTTACTTGGAAATGAATGAACCGTCACTCAGTTGAACCGCTAGCGTACTCTCTGCTTCGTTCCCCGCGCAACAGCAGGCTAGTTATCTTGCGGTAGTTTTTCGCCGGGAATGCTGTGGCCGGCCGAGTCTTCGGCTTGAGGGGGCGGGCGTTCCGCGGCACGAGCGGACCTGACAGCAGAATCGTCCACATTCTTTAACAGGAACTCCTGCGTGGGATAAGGAATTTCGATGTGCCGCTCGCGAAACAGTCTCTCGATGCGGTAGTTAATGTCGCTCTTGATTTGCGGGTGGCGACTGGGATGTCGCGTCCAAACCAGCAGGCGAAAGTCGAGCGAGTAGTCACCAAACTTCAGAAATTGGACCTTCGCTTCGGGATCAGTCAAAACCAGCTCGACATCTTTCGCGGCCAGCAGCAGCGTTTCGGACACCAGGTTTACGTCTGAATTTACGGCCACGCTGATCGGGATCGGAATTCGCGCGCGCGGATCGCCGTACGACCAGTTGATCACGCGTTGACTAACCAGCCGGGAGTTCGGAACGATGATCGCGACCCGATCGTTCGTCATCACTAAGGTCGTGCGCAGATTGATGGCCTGCACGTCCCCTTCATCTTCACCGATAGTAATGCGATCGCCGACGCGCACCGGACGCTCGAACAATAGAATGAAGCCCGACACGATGTCGGCGGCAATGTACTGGAGACCAAATCCAATCCCGACCGAGAGCGCCGTAAAGAGTACGGCGATTGAAGTGAGATCGATGCTGAATTGTTTCAGCGCTATCAGGATGCCAACAATTACAAACAGATATCTGACAAGCCGAGCGATCGTATAGCGCAGGCCGGGATCGATATGACCGCGTTTGGCGAGTCGTCGATCCAAAAGCGAACTGAAGCGCCCGGCTAAAGAGAACGTGAGAAGAATAACCGCAATGCCAAGCACAACTCGGCCCACTGAAACGCGGTCGTTGAAAAATGGCAGCGGGTAACTGACGTAGGACCAGATGCGCTGCCACACTCCCATACTATCCTGCAGGAGAAGCAGCGTTAACGATTGTAGCGACGTAATTAACAATAAGCCCCTGTAGCAGCGGTTTGGTCCGCAATCATCTTAACAGTCTGCGTCGCCGACGGCGCGAACGACGCGCACAATATTTCCACGCCGCAAAGTAATTTTCATCTTGAACATCGGATCACTTTCTCCTCCAGCGGAGTGGTCCGCTTTGAAAGCTTCGATGACCACAGTGATGCGCAATGTTCCTAAGCGATAATAATATTGCCGCGGCTTCCGATCTCGTCCTGTCAATGGCTTGATTTGCTGTAAGCGAACGTCATGCCCGCCCAGGTTCATCCAGCCGTTACTCCCATCGCCGCTCGACAGAAAAACGTAGGCCTCAGGCTCCGTGCTGGTTCGGTGCGCTGGATAGCAATACAAATTGCCGCAGCCCGTCATCAATCCGGTTGCCGGGTAATCCTTGATTGTCCCGACACGCGGCAGAACATCTTTGTTCGGGCTTCGCCGCCGCTCCTGGGCTGCGAAGTCCAAAGATATGAACAAAAGCAGAAACCCACACCACGCGGCAGATAGGATTCTGCCTGGAGTAATTGAGGACTTGAGTGACAAGGTCTTATCCTCGCGCTACGGAACGATTGGTGTTGGCATGGAACAGCAGGCGTGTTTGCGCCATTCAAGAGGTCCGAATGCCGAAATATATGTCTGGATGCAACCAAGTGCTGGTTAAGGAAAAGAAAGTGGCGGAGGGGACAGGAGTCGAACCTGCATAGCCTTTCGGCCGGCGGTTTTCAAGACCGCTGCACTACCATTATGCGACCCCTCCGCGCTGCGCAAATAATATAACCCAGGCGCGGTTCACACAAAACAAGCGGCAGAGGTGTAAAGCAAACTGTTAGTTTGCGGCGGTTGGAAGAGTTGGCCGGGGCGAAAGCGCGGACAAAGCACACTATTGGTTTGCGGCGCTCCCCGACCCTCAACTTGAGCGGAACCGAACCACCGCAAACTAACAGTTTGCTTTACGATCCGGCTGCTCGTTATTTGCCTGCGCACGGATCAAAGGTCTAAGATCAAAACACCAAGAACAAAGTTCAAATCCATGCGCGTCACCATCGGGCAAATCAACACCATCAACGGCGACTACGAAGGCAACACCGCCAGCATCATTCGCGCCATCGAGTTTGCCCGCAAAGACAAATCCGACGTCGTTGTCCTGCCGGAAACAAGTATCCAAGGCTACACCTCGCTCGACTGGTTTCTGGATCGCGACGTTGCCCGTTGCGCCCTGAGCACGCTCGACCGAATCATTGCCGCCACCGCCGGACTAACTGCAATTGTCGGCACTGTCCGTCCCAACGAAACCGGCACCGGTCGCCGCCTTTTCAATTCCGCCGCCATCATTCGCGATCAGAAGCTGCTTGGTTTTGCCGACAAGACCTTGTTGCCCGAATACGACGTGTTCGACGATCCCCGTTACTTCGAACCCGGGCGCGAACGCCATTTGTTTGCGCTTCCTGATTGCAAACTCGGCGTCGCTGTCTGTGAAGACTTTTGGAATGACAAAACATTTTGGAGAGAGCGGCTCTACCCGCACGACCCAGCCGACGAGTTGATCGAAATGGGTGCGCAGTTGCTCGTCTCAATCAATGCGTCGCCTTTCAACAAAGGCAAGATGGGTCAGCGCTGCCAGATGGTTTCACATCGCGCGAAAGCGGCGCGCCTTCCCATCGTCTTCGTCAACCTCGTGGGTGGCAACGACGGCGTCATCTTTGACGGCGCGAGCATCGTTGCAGACTGCGAAGGAAAAATTATTCTGCAGGCGCCGCCTTTTGCAGAGTTTTTCGGCACTGTCGATCTGGATTGCGGAGTTGCCGATGAGCGTTGTTTACCTGGCGACGACATCGAAACGGTGCGCAGCGCGCTGGTGCTGGGCATTCACGATTACGCGCGCAAAAACCGATTTTCGAAAGCAGTGCTCGGGCTTTCCGGTGGCATTGATTCCGCTTTGGTGTTGGCCCTGGCTGCCGAAGCGCTCGGCGCAAACAACGTGCTGGCGGTGATGATGCCCTCGCCTTATTCGTCGCGCTCAAGCATCGACGATTCAGTCGAACTCTGCCGCCGGTTGGGAGTGAATGTGATCGAGCGGCCAATCACGGATGCTTTTAATGTCTTGATTAATGAGTTGCACTTGCCGGCGCCGACGGCGGGCGGGCGTTCAATTGCGACCGAGAATCTGCAATCGCGTTTGCGGGGAAATATTCTGATGACGATTTCGAACGCCGAAGGGCGATTGCTGCTTTCCACCGGAAACAAGTCGGAGTTGGCGTTGGGTTACTGCACGCTTTATGGCGATACGAATGGCGGGCTGGCGGTAATTGGTGACGTGCTGAAGACGGAAGTTTATGCGCTTGCGCGTCATCTGAATCGCGAACAGGAAATTATTCCGGAGTCGATTATTGAAAAGCGGCCCTCGGCAGAACTCGCGCCCGATCAGTTTGACGATCAGTCGCTGCCGCCTTACGACCAGCTCGATCCGATTCTCAAAATGTACTTCGAGCAAAAGGCGACGCCGGAAGAGATCATCGCCGCCGGGCACGAGGCGAACATGATTTACGACATTCTCAACCGCGTCGAAGCGCCGGCCAACGAATTCAAGCGCCGCCAGTTGCCACCCACGCTAATCATCTCGCGAAATGCGATCGGCATCGGACGCCGGCGGCCGGTCACGCATCATTACCGCCGCCAGCCCGGCAGATGCTGACTGGTTTGCCGCCGCAACCAGCGGGAGCATGCCCCCGCTCTTCGACGCCAATGAACTCAGGCTGCGTAGCGCGCATAAACTGACTTCACCTTATCCAGAAACTCGCGGCGGTCCACGATGTGATAAAGCTTCACTTTTCCTGCTCCGCCCGCAATTTTTTCTATGATGAAATCGAGTGTCTCAGACTGATCAGCTCCGGAAAGTTCTTTCGCGTCGACGTAGCCGCTGTAACGCAGGCGTCTGACCAGCTCGAACAACGTCAAGCGTCCGTCCGTCGTTTGTCCGCCGTGAACGTGAGAACGGCTCACGAGATATTGAACGATCAGCGCTTCGTTATAGACGGACGGAGCCAAAAACAAGCGCGAGCCTTCGCGTTCCCAGCCTGCAGTTAATCGTTGCGAGCGCCGCACAGCTCGCAAGTCTGCGAAAACTTCGGTCCAGTTTGTCTTTGGTTCAAGGCGCGCGAGGTAAGCACGCGTCGCTTCCAGCAGCCAACTTTCTTCATCCAGATTCAAGTTCCGAACCAGAGTATCCAGCCAGTCAAAAAAGATCGCGCGCTTGTCAGACTTTGTTTCGATCAACTGAAACTGATTGTCTTTCTGCGGCAGCTTTTTCAACAAAGCGCGGCGCGCGGCGTCTGTCGCTTTGCCACCTTCGATGCGCACCGTTTCGAGCCGTGCATGCCAACGCTTCGCAGCATTGCAATAGGGACAGCGCGCCTGTTTGTCGTCGGAATCAAAAAATGGAGGGGAAGCTTTGGGCGCGGTCAGTTCGGCAATTGTTGGTGAGTACTTCCTGATTTCTGAATAGGCGGTGCGCGGAGCGAAACCGAGTTGGTTCGTGAAGATGTCGAAGACACAGGCGAGGCAGACGAGCGTGCTGTATTCCGTCACGCTTCCAGATGGGAAAACGCTGAGATCGAGTTCGAGCTTCTTTTTCGTGGTAGGCATCGTCAGCTTAGAACGTACTCGACACATCGCGGCTTTGCCGTCTGATGTGCGGAAGGTTTACGACCTTCCGATGTGGGCTTCTGAAAACGGGGCTATGCCCCGGAATCAGGGGCGCAGCCCCATGACTGATGGGGACCGGTAAACGGTGGGGCGAAGCCGCCACCGCACATCAGACGGCAAAGCCGAACACTCGAAGGCGAATCAGGTGAACGCGACCAACGCCGGCTGCAACTCTTCGTCAGTATGCCCCACGGCCAGATCGAGTTCTGCCTCAACCTCGCCGGTTCCCCGTCCTAGTTTCTTAAAGTCAAATAATTGGTGGTCGAGCAACTGTGACGGCTTCACGTTTCCCATGGCCGTCAACATCGAACTGCGAATATGCGGCATCTCCTCTTCAAGTTCCGTGATCAATCGCTTGATACGCGCGCGCTTGAGCTTGGGTTGCGAACCACAAAGGTCACAGGGAATTAGGGGAAACTGTTGCTCTTCCGCATACCCAGCAATATCAGACTCGCGACAATAAGCCAGCGGCCTGATGACGGTGTTCCGCCCGTCGTTTGAACGCAGCACCGGCGGCATCGCTTTCAACGAGCCGACGAAGAAAAGGTTAAGTAGAAAAGTGGTGATGATGTCGTCGGCGTGATGGCCCAACGCGATTTTGTTGCAACCTTCTTCCACGGCGATGTTGTAAAGAATGCCGCGCCGCAAGCGCGAGCAGACAGAACAGTACGTCTTGCCTTCCGGCACGAGGCGCTTAACGATTGAATAAGTATCACGCTCGACGATGCGGAAAGGCACCCCGCGCGTTTCCAAATATTTTGGCAAAACTTCGGCCGGAAACCCCGGCTGCTTCTGGTCCAAATTGACTACGAGCAGATCGAAACCCACCGGCGCCCGCTGCTGCACATCGAGCAAAAGATCAAGCAGCGTGTAGCTGTCTTTGCCACCCGACAAACAGACCATTATCCGATCGCCGTTTTGAATCATGGCGAAATCGGCGATTGCCTGACCCATGCCGCGCAGCAAATTGGTTTTTGTTTTACTTTCCATGATTAGGCGAGCAACCTCGCGCCCGCCTTCTTTCATCTCTGAGCATTCTCAGAATGCCACGTTGATTTGTGACTGACAAATGCAGTTATAACGTCTCGCGAGCTTGACTCGTGACATTACGCCCTAAATAATGCCAGCGCTCCGTCGGGTCCTACTCGCCTCGGTCGCCCAAATCTGACTTAGTCCGGAAGGAATAACATGCTCACTCGAAATCGAAGTCTGATTGCTCCCATAATTTTGCTTGCCCTGCTAGCCATACCCCTGCTCGCCGTTTATGCCGCGGGCGGCGTTATCGAAGGCAAGATTACCGATCCCAAGGGAGCCGCCATAAGCGGCGCGACCGTTACTGTTACCGACGAGGCTAACAATCAAATTGCGACGGCGCTCAGCGACGGCAAGGGCCAGTACAAGATCGCGGGATTGCCGCCAGGTGACTACACGGTCGTTATTTCGGCGCCGGGATTTGGTGAAGCGCGCAAAGAAGGGGTGAAAGTTACCGACGCGGCCACGGTGCCGCTGGACATCAAACTTGAAATCGCATCTCTCGAAGCAAGTGTGTCGGTTACGGCCGGTCAGCTAAAACCCAACACAGATTCCGTTTATCAGTCATTGCGACTACAGACTCGAAGCGACCAGGATTTTGTTTCTTATGCAACGGTAAACAACCTGGTCCTGAAGCGCGACGGTGCGACGTTTACACTAAAAAGTGGTGAGGTGTATTTCCTCGCTCCAGTGCAAGGCCGCTACACCGGTGGAGTGTTTATCGGCGAGGGCGAATTCAATATTCAGCCGCCCACCGAAGTCGAGCAGAACAGCCTTAAAGTTTTTACTAATGAACCATCCCTGACCGAACAGTTTTCGACTCTGGTGCTACGCTTTACCGATAGAACATTTGACGAGATAAAGAACAACATCGCGGCTAAACTCGGCAGCAATGGACCACAAGCGGCGCGGGCTCGCGACCTGTTTCGCGAAAATCAAACGTTGTTGCGCACGCGCTTGCGCGAGAATTCGGAGTTACGAGTACTGGCAGATCTTTACGCCCCGCAGCGCCCCGGCTTTTTTACCGCCTTCATCAACGGCAAACGGTTTAGCAAGTTGGTTTATCTTTTCAATCCGCTAGGCATTCCCGAAGTGTCACCCGAAGAGGTCCTGCTTTTCAGTTATGGAGATACTGACCGCGGTTTCTGGACTGCTTTCCATCGAGTGGATGAATATCAGAAAGGAACCGCCAGCAGCGCCGAGGATCATCGCGTTGTGGATATCACGAGGCATGAAATTGATGCCAGCATCAAGGGAACCCATCTAACTGCCACCGATGTTGTCACCTTAAGAAATCTCTTGCCGGGCACGCGCGTAGTTCTGCTTGAACTTTACCGCACGCTGAGGGTGAATCGCGTCCAGGACGAACAAGGTCGAGACTTGAACTTTGTGCAGGAAGGCAAAGACGAGGACGCCGATTTTGGCGTGATCATGCCGCACCCGCTTGAAGCCGGAAAGAGCTTTAAAATAACGGTGCAATACGAGGGAGATGAAGCGCTACGCGATTCGGGCAGCGGCAATTTCATCCTGATTCCGCGCTCAACCTGGTATCCGAATAATGCCGGCACTCAATTTGGCGACCGGGCCATATTTGATATGACCTTCCACTTTCCCAAGGGCAATACTTTCGTCGGCACGGGTAACCCGGTCGGTCCGGAAGATCGCAGCGGCGATCAAGCGGTCGCCAAGTGGAGCAGCGGCACCACCGAATTGGCCGTGGCTGGTTTCAACTATGGCAAGTTTAAGAAGAAAGAACTCGCAGAAAAGGGCACCGGCTACAATCTTGAATTCTTTGCTAACGAAGAACTGCCTGACGAAATGAAGGCAGTTATCAATGATGTGGAACAAGCCGAATCCTCCGGCCAAAAAACCTTTACTACCCTCGGCGCGATGTCCACGACCGGAATCGCCAATGGTGTTCTCGCGGACGCGCAAAACGCTACCCGAATCTACACAGCATTTTTCGGAAAATTACCTTACACCCGCCTGGCAATGACGCAACAACCCGCCGGGTTCTTTGGCCAGGCATGGCCCACGCTGGTGTTCATGCCTTACACCGCCTTCCTGGACACGACTCAGCGTTCACAATTGATGGGCACTCGCACCGGCAAAGATAATTTCTGGCGCTATGTAGGCCCGCACGAGATTGCCCACCAATGGTGGGGACACACCGTCGGCTGGGACAGTTATCACGACCAGTGGATGAGCGAAGGCTTTGCCGAGTTTTCAGCTTCGCTCTATGTCCAGTTTGTGCGCAAGGACCAGGCAAAGTTCATTGAGTTCTGGGAAGACCAGCGCAAACTGATTGTCGATCCTTCGCCGCAGACGAAAGATCGCCGCCCGTACACAGTTGGCCCAGTCACGCAGGGTTATCGCCTTAACAACGGCAAGACCGGAAACGTCGCGCGCGCTCTCATCTATCCCAAGGGCGCCTACATCCTCCACATGATCAGGATGATGATGTACGACATAAAAATGGGTGACGCGAACTTTCAAAAAATGATGAAGGACTTCATCCAGACGCATTTCAACAAAGACATCTCGACGGAAGACTTCAAAGCGATCGTCGAAAAACACATCACCAAGGACATGGACCTCGCCGGCAACGGCAGCATGGATTGGTTTTTCAATGAGTGGGTGTATGGGACGGAAATGCCAAGTTACCGGTTTGAATACCAGGTGAACAACGGTACTTTGTCTGGAAAGATTACCCAAAGCGGCGTTTCCGACCACTTCGGAATGCTGGTGCCGCTCTACGCGGATTTTGGTAAAGGTTGGACCAAACTGGGAATGGCGACGATGATCGGGAATACTTCGATCGAAGTTTCGGACATCAAACTCCCCACTACTCCAAAGCGAGTTGCAATTTGCGCTCTAAACGACGTACTGGCGGCGAACATCCAAAACGGGAAGTGACGCACTAAGCAGCAGACTTGTCCTTGTAGTCTGACTTAGGCATGTGATACTTTGCCTGACATCCAAGGCGGTTAGATTTCGCTCCCGACATTCGAAAGTCCAAGCGGTTCAGAACGTTTCAATCCTCGCTCGAATTGAAGTTCTTAACGAAGAGTGACCTATGCTCGAAGTTGAGCGAACACGCGATAGTAAATCCGGGCAGAGTGGGACTGCCACCGCGCGAGCGTTGTATCGGCAAACGCCCGCGGCCTCTCGCTCCGTTTCTGCCGAAACCAGCTTAAACTCGCCCTCCTCATCCGGCGCTGCAAACAGTTCTGCGCCAGTTCGCATGGCGCCGGTGGACGCCGGAAGATTTCAGACCAGAACGCCTGTCATCACCGGCGAAGTAAACTACAAAGGCATGCTGCCAATTGATGGCGTTGTTACCGGCCAACTGGGTGCCAGCGGTGGCTGCCTGGCGATTAGGCAAAAGTCGGCGACAATCTTCTCAACCGGTCCTGAACTGTCGGGCGAGATCAGCTTTCGCGATGTGGTGCGAGTCAATGGCTATATTGCCGGGACTGTCTACTCCGAACGCGGCACCTTGATGGTTGATGACACCGCCCGCGTCGACGCCAACATCGAGGTAGCTGTCGCGGTGATCAATGGGACGATCAACGGCGATATCGTCGCGCACCAAAGAGTTGAGATCGGGCCAGCGGCAAAAATTTACGGCAACATTTGGACTCGCTCGATCGCCATCAAGGATGGCGCAGAGTTCGAGGGTGTCTGCACGATGATCGAAGACTAGTCAATTGACTCGAACAGGCCTTTTTGGTTTCTTGAGTGAATCTAGCTGGTGGGGGCTAAAAGCAACAACAAATGAGTGCTCTTCTGGAACGTGACCTGGTGGGTGACGAGGTCACTGATTTACGCGACGCGGTATTTGATCCCGCTGCTTTTTTCGATCGCTGGCTTGCGGACGTTTCCGCCGCCCTTAGTCAGCCTGCCACCGAACTCCCTGTCACACCCGAAGACTTGGATCAGGACATTTACGTCGAGTCGCGTATTGGCTCCAACTGCGAACTGAATTTCGAGGGCGTGTTGCACTTTGACGGTTATTCGCTTGGTAATGTCCTTTCGCCGAGTGGCACCCTGGTGTTGGCCAGGCGTGGCCGGATCGAAGCGGATATCGACGTGGCGGTCGCGATAATTGACGGTTCCGTTACCGGGAATATCACGGCCAGCGAACGCGTGGTGCTGGAACGCGACGCCCAGGTCAAGGGACAAATATTTACACGCGCGTTGTCAATGCACCTGGGTGCGATTCTCGATGGCGATTGTCTGCTTATGGGCGCGGAGAGCGACGCTGTGCCGTATGTAACTCCGGTTGAATTAACAGTAGAAGATCCGGCTTTGGAGGGAGAGTTATCACTGGTGGCGACGGATGAAACCCGGGAAGAACTTGAAGAGTTTTTGCTCAGTGCTTAAGCATCCCAAAACCGCTTTGCGCCATTGACGCGTCTCCGGCGATTACAATTTGATTGCAAAGCTAGACACCTGAAGAGTTCATTGACTATTATGTCTTCCCCGCTTCTGGGCGGTTGACCAATCAGAGCCAGTCATGCAGGACTGGATAATTCCACAACACAAGGCACGCGCGTCGTTTTGTTACTGCTAACGTCCCGATGGTGACGGAACCTGCGCCCCCAAATTACGGAGGTTTACTGATGCTTAGGATAGGAAAGAGTCCAAAAGACACGGCTGAACATGAAAGTCCGGCCGAAAAGCACGACGTTTCAAACTATAGTGCCCCCAGAACGTTCCCCTCTTACCAGACGCCAGCCGCACCGGAAGTAAAACCACAAGCCGAACTTACTTCTATGGCACCGCGAGCACTGACAGAAAGCGAATCACTGGCGCGCGAAATCAAGGAAGGCAATCTTAGCGGTTTTGTGGGCAGCGGCACGCTGGTTACCGGAGAAGCCAACTTCAAAGCGTTAATGCGCGTTGATGGTCAACTGTCCGGACGAATCACGTCGAGCAGCGGAACTCTCATCGTCGGCGCCAATGGTAAGGTCGATGCGAACATCGAAGTCGCGATTGCCGTCATCCATGGCACCGTGAATGGCGACATTATCGCCACGCAGCGTCTGGAGCTCGGCCGTGCAGCCAAATTGAATGGCAACATTCAAACACCCTCACTCGTGATTGAGCAGGGTGCGCTGTTTGAAGGTAGCTGCAAGATGATCAAGATGAACGCCGGCGCCAACAAGACCAAGATTGAAGCGCGCGACGTGCAGCCACTGGATACGAGCAGCATGAAATCTATTGCCGCTGATTCAAGCAGCGAACAAATGAAGGTCGCTAACATGTCGAGTGCCTCGAGCGTCGCGAGCTAAGACTGCGTCGCAATTGAAAGTTTGTCAGGCGCTTCGCCCGTAAGAACGGCGAGGCGCTTTTTATTTTTTCAATTAGAGCGCTCTTCGACTTGTGAAGTCAGT
>JANMKA010000111.1:0-17936 GCA_031371765.1 Blastocatellia bacterium | reverse complement strand
AAACTCTCCCTTGCGGATCGTCTGCCCATCGTAGATCGTAAACAATCCCGTCGGACCACCTTCCGGACCACCCGTCCCCACTGCCGGTGACTGATTCTTCGGATCCTGCGGATCCCTTAATGTCTGCGCCGCTACTGCGGCACACAAGACCAACGTTGCGAGCGCTGCAATAAGCGCCCTTGTTGCGAGTCTCATCGCAATCCTCCTGCGAAATGAGTAATTAAATCTTCCCGTTTATGCCAACATTAAGCAGATGGCCCAGCTAGCTCGGCCGTCCTGCCTACATGATGGCGCAACCACCAATTGTCAAATAGGACCAGCACCAGGAATCACCTGTCCGCACGTCGCAGAAGGCTCCGGCGCCTTGTATTTCCCTATTCGCCACCAAGAAATCCAAGCACCACATTGTGAAAAGGGCAGTTCAGGCTGACGATGTAAACTGCAAACGCCTGCCCAAAATTCAGAGAATCACTATATTAGTGCGAGCACAAAACCTGCCAGACCATACTCTACCTTTTGGGGGAAATCAAGACTTTTTGATGACTTATGCCCAATTTCTTTATGTTTTTTCCGTCACGCATAGATGCCGCGCATCCGGGTATCATAGGCCACTCTATCAATGGCTAACATGTACGCTGCGGTCCGGGTATCCACCGAATGAGCGTCGGCGTAACGGCACAGATCGTTAAAACTCGCGACCATAGTTTCCTGCAGTCGCTGATTCACGACGTCCTCGCGCCAGAAATAACCCATCCTGTCCTGAACCCATTCGAAGTAAGAAACCGTAACGCCGCCGGCGTTCGCCAAAATATCGGGAATTACAAAGATTCCCTTTTCGTGTAAGACCTGGTCAGCGGCCGCCGTTGTCGGACCATTGGCCCCTTCCGCCAACACCTTACACTTGATCCGGTCAGCGTTTTGAGAAGTGATCTGGTTCTCAGTCGCGGCGGGAACAAGCACGTCGCATTCCAGTTCCAGCAGTTCGCTGTTCGAAACACGCTCGACGCCTGCGTAAGCCTCAAATGAACGCGTGGCGTAAAGATGTTTTAAGGCGGCAGGAATATCGATGCCCGCCGGGTTATAGATGCCACCGTGTATGTCCGAAATCGCGACGACTTTGTAACCTGCATCGTGCAGTAAGCGTGCACCGATGCCACCGACGTTTCCGGATCCCTGGACCACCACGCGGGTTTCAGCGGGAGTCATCCCAAATTTCTTCACCGCTTCGTTGATAACAAAAAGGATCCCGCGCCCCGTCGCTTCACGCCGGCCAGACGAGCCGCCAAGATCGATCGGTTTGCCGGTGACGACGGCGGTGACAGTGTGCCTGGCGTGCATGGAGTAAGTGTCCATAATCCAAGCCATCGTCTGTTCATTCGTATTCATATCCGGCGCTGGTACGTCTTTTTCGGGCCCAATAAAATCCAGCAGTTCCGACGCGTAACGCCGAGTCATGCGCTCCAACTCGCCAATTGACATCTGCTGCGGATCGCAGATGATGCCGCCTTTCGCTCCCCCGAACGGGACATTGACAACCGCGCATTTCCAAGTCATCCAGGCAGCAAGAGCACGCACTTCATCCAGATTAACGTCCGGCGAATATCGTATGCCGCCCTTGGCTGGGCCTCGGGCAAAGTTGTGTTGCACTCGATAGCCCTCGAAAACCTGAATACGACCCGAGTCCATTCTGGTCGGTATGTAAACTTTGAGTTCGCGATTCGGCACGCGCATGACAGCGTACAAATCCGGATCCAGGTTGAGCAACTGCGCCGCTCGATCGAATCGTGACATCATCGACTCAAAGGGGTTCTCTTCTTTAATCTCGCGGATGTCGTCGACATACACTGTGTTTTGCATACTCACCATGGTCCATCTCCCAAATGTCTGTAGAATTTAATTCCCCGGAACGGTGCTCTCGTTTCGCCAAGCGAGTTCTCAGGAAAACTTCTCAACGTCTCCTGTTAGCGCTTCGTTCATTGCGCCACTGCGGTAGCCGTTAAGATCGAACGTTACATATCTAAACCCGAGCTCGCGAAAGCGGCGCGCCAACTCGTCTACGACTGGCAACCTGAGGGCGTGTTCCATTTCAGCGCGTCCAATCTCAAGACGCACGAGATTGTCGTGATGTCTGACTCGAAATTCCTTAAAACCCAATTCGCGAAGAACCTGTTCACCTCGATCCACTTCCGTCAAACGAGCAATTGTCACTGGCAGGCCATAGGCAATCCTCGACGACAAACAGGGACTGGCTGGTTGATCCCAGGTGGGCAAGCCAGCTTTGTTACTCAGCAGCCGCACGTCAGCTTTACTCATGTGTGCTTCTATAAGGGGACTGCGAACCTGGTGCTCGGACGCAGCAAGCCGGCCCGGACGATAATCGTCGAGATCATCGCAGGTCGAACCGTCCACTATGAATGGGACTTGTCGCGTGCCGGCCAGTTCCGCCAACCTGGTGTACAGCTCGTCCTTACAAAAGTAACAGCGGTTGGCATTGTTAGCGGTGTAATTAGAATCATCCAGCTCGTCGGTCTTAACCACTTCGTGATTAAAGCCAAACTGTTTCGCCAGGTCCTGGATTGTTTGCCGCTGCAGTGAAGGCAAGCTCGCCGAATCACCTGTGACGCACAGCGCGTTTGCGCCAAGCTCGCTAGTTGCAACCAACGCTACGTAGCTACTATCAACGCCGCCTGAGAAAGCGATAATTGCTGAACCCATTTCGCGAAAGATTTCGCGCAAGCGTTGTTCCTTGGCCAAACTCGATTCACCATCATCGATTTGATGCGCGGCCTCCTGGTGGTCTTTGTTCGGCAGGGACGTGCTCACAATAGTGTGTTCTCCGCGAAGAGACACGTGCGCGGCAGCGTATCCTTCTGTTTGATTGGCCAATGGGATTACGAAAAATAATGTTATCGCATGCATCAAATCACCGCAACCAGCATCCAAAGAATGTCCGCCTTTTTTGGACGCGGCCTGTTTTGAAATGATAAGATGTGGTCCTCCTCAGTTTGTTTCTTTCCTGGTTGCGAAGTATTTCATGATCGTTCGTCCGATTATCTTAAATCCATTGCGGGTTCGAACAGTGGCGCTGACGGTCATCGCACTTTGCCTGGCGGGCGCGCTGGTCCATCCGCTAGCCGCCCAGACCGCTGATGCTTTTGGTGATGCGGGTGCCGATCCAGTGAAGCTGTTTGAGCAAGGTCAAAACGCCCACGCACGCGCTGACTCGCTGAAGAATGCCGCCGCAAAAGTAGAAAACTACGAGCGCGCGCTCGCGTACTATGAAGAGGCAATCAAAGTACGGCCTGAGTTTCCCGAAGCAGAATTTCAAAGGGCGAATGTTCTGGCTGCGCTGGGACGTTCGGAGGCGGAAACGAGTTTTCGGCGCGCTATAGAATTGAGGAAGAACTGGGCTCTGCCTTATTCCGCGTTGGGAGTGCTTCTAGTTCGGCTCAATCGCGACAAAGATGCCGAACCTCTTTTGCGCGAAGCGATACGACTCGACTCGCATGACCTGCTCGCGACCCGCGTACTGGCGAGTGTTCGCCTCAGTGCCAATGATCCGAAAGAAGCGTTACAGCTGACCACGCGACTGACCGCTGACAGCGACGCTGGCGCCGCTATTTGGTTTGTACGTGCGCTTGCGGAACGTGGCACTGGCGACAACCGGGCTGCGCTCGCCAGTCTGAGTAACGTTCTCGAGCTTGAACCGCAAAATTTTGACGCACTACTCACGCGCGCCGCCGTGCGCATCGCAGAACACCAGTCAGCCATAGAAGATCTGAAAGCCGCCGAACCTCTAGCGACTGGTGATAAGCAGAAGATGTCCCGGCTCGCCGCCGCTTACGAGAGTGCCGGCAGACAAGACGACGCGATTCGTGTAGCAAAAGCTGCGGGCTTAGCAGATCCTGCTGGTGCTAATTCCGGAAACGTGCTTGGCACCGAAGAGGAAATCAAACTCGCGAACAGCGACGATCCAGTCCAGGCCCGCGCAGCGCTGGAAAAACTGCTCAAGAAAAATCCGGACAACGGGATGCTGCTCGCGCGCCTCGGCGCATCGTACCGCACAGATGATCCGGCAAGGTCGCTTAGCTTCTACCGCCGCGCGCTTGAGCTGCAGCCGGCGAACGCTGATTTTGCAACTGGTTACAGCTCGGCTCTGGTGCGGGCCCGACGCTTTGCGGAAGCAGTTGTAGTGCTAAGAAAAGTCGTCGTGGCCGCCCCCGGAAATTATGCGGCGCACGCAAATCTGGCGACTGCCCTCTACGAGCTAAAACAATTTCCTGAGGCGCTCGTCGAATACGAATGGCTCCTGCAAAGCAAACCTGATTTGGCTATTGCTTATTATTTCATTGCCACGGCACACGATAATCTTGGAGAATACGAACCAGCATTAGCGGCGTACGACACGTTTCTTGCTCATGCCGATCAAACGGCGAACCAACTGGAGATCGAGAAAGTAAAGCTACGCCTGCCATCTTTGCAGCGGCAAGTAAAACTAGGCGAAGGGGCCAAAAAGAAATCGGGAAGAAGCGGCAAGCCCTGACTGTTTGGTCGAATTGAAACGAGCAAAATGAAACCTACAGGAACATCGCGGTTGGGAATTTCGATTCTGACGGTACTTTGTGCAACCGCGGCCCTGATGTGCGTTCCGGAAGTGCGGGCGCAGGAACAACCAACTCCGCCGCCGTTGAAAATCGTTACGCGGCAGGATCGCGTACGGCTCGAGGCAGAAAAAGACAGCAAAGACCATGTGCGTTTGACCCTTGCACTCGCCGAAAGTCACCTGGCTAACGCCGAGTTGCAGACTTCACACCTTAATTACGACGAAGCCGCCGCCGAAGCCGGAAAGTATTGGGCGTTGCTGGAAGACGTTTTCCTTTTTCTGAGCAGGCAAAAGCTGGACAGCAACAAGACGCGCGATCTTTACAAGCGCGTCGAACTCACGTTGCGCGCCCATGGACCACGCCTGAGCATCATGCGCCGCACTACGCCCTCAGCTTATGCCATCTGGATTAAGGAGACGGAAGACTTTGCGCGGCAGGGCCGGACTGAAGCGTTGAACTCTTTTTACGGCCATACGGTTTTCCGCGATCGTCCTTCACCGGAGCAAAGACCCGACCGCAGCGCGGTTCAAAACAACGCCGCCCCGCCCGAAAAAAGACCATGACGCGACGAATCCTTTTTTGCCTGGCCATCGGTCTGTTTTTGTCGTGTTGCCTGACTGCCATGGCCCATCCGCCTCAGGCGCGCGACTATCTAACGCCAAAAGAAGTTGACCTGGTCAAAGACGCTCAAGAGCTTGATAAGCGCATCGACGTATTCATCAAAGCGGCCAACCGGCGGCTGGTGGTAATCAAAGGATTGGACACCAACACGAAAGAACTAAAGAAGGATGCTGAGTTCTGGGGCGACTTACCGGCCGGCACACGCAGCGAACTGGTGGGCGATATCGCGAGGATCCTTGACGCGGCCATAGACAACATCGACGACGTAAGCTATCGCGATGAAAAAAATCCCGCGTTGCCGAGGGCGGTGCGAAAACTCGCCGGCGCCGCGTCTCACATCGTCGAGCAACTTAAGCCACTCCAAAACAGCGCAGCGAATGAGGCGGAAGCCCGCAACTTCGACGAATTGATGGACAACGCTGAGACCATCGTTCAGGCCGCCGGCAAGCTTGGTCCCGAAGTCGTCCAGCCGCGCAAAAAAAGCAAAGGCGAGAAAACGAAGACAAATTGAGTGACCTCACTCGCCATGTCCGCCTCAAGAGGCAAACAGCAACCAGCACAGTCTCAGATAGAAAGAGGGCGCCTCGCAATCGCGAGGCGCCCTTTGACTGTCGAGTTCAAGCGGCAGGCCTTCTCTTGGTGTCTACTGTTTGCGCCGTCGCACTTCTGCCGTGACCGCCCGCGCTTCTTGTGACAGGGCCGTTCCGGCACTCGCATCGTCGCCTTCTTCTTTAGCCGTCACCGCCGATTGCAAGCGCGCTGTGCCATCGCCGACGGCAAAAAGCTTGTACTCAATCTTTGCCTCCGTCTTGTCCACCCCGCCGACACCCGCAACTCGGCCAAACAACTTCTTGGCTGCCGAGCTCTTCATCGAGGCGACATCGGTATAAAGAATGAAGTCGCACTGCTTAGCCTTTGCTTCAGCCTCGGCCTCAGAAGCACTGGAAGCATTCAAAGCGATCGCATCAACTCCGGCGCCTTCAATTTCGCCGATCAATCGTTCGCGCAATGATTCAGTCGAAATCTGGCGATCGGTACGGTTGTTGATTTGAACTACGCCGACGCGAATGGAACCGGGCGCCTTTCGATTGCTGCTCACCGACGCATTGGCTCCCGTGTCATCGTCGACCCGCGTCCGGCCCGTGGCCTGCGACATCAACTGGTCCATCGACGGCATGCCATAAAGCTCCTGCGCGTTCGAAGTTTCCACGTAACCCGCAGGCACATCGAACAGTGCCGCATCAAGCGGCTCGCGAGAGAGTTCGACAACCTCTTTCGTTGATGTCATTACGACACCGCCATCGGGCCCGTACATTGTTGTAGTTTCCTGCAGCGGATAACCGGTTCGCGCAGCGCCCTGCCGGTTGAAACGAACGCGGTCGCGACAACCGCCCGGTGACGGCATGCCACCCATTTGCGGTGCACCGCCTCGCTCGCAGTTAAGACCAAAAGAAAAATCTATGTACCAACCGTCCGTCTCCATGCGCTGCTTCATGGGGCTGCAGGCATCAGGCGAAGACTCAATTTGCATGCTTGTCTTCACGTGCCGGGCCTGGAACCCAAACATTTCCTTGCGCTCGCCGGTATCGACAGCGTTGGTTGTGTAGGTGATAACTCCGCCACGTATGGTTGGTTGACGTGTCCCGCTGGACGAAGTCCCACCGGCCGGCGTCGGTTCTTCGGTGTCCATCGGTGTGACCAAATATTTCCTGGCGCTGTCGCTGATCTGAACGGTCCGCCTCAAATCACATTGGGTGATGTTAATAATGTCGCGGCCATAGCCCAGCTTCATTTCCGAGCGCTCGCGCGTTCCCTTCAACATCGTCGTCGTTTCCATCGATTGTCCGGACGTGCTTGTCCGGTAAGTGATTTTCAAATCATTACGCGCTGGCGCCGGCGCTGGTTGCGCAGCCGGACGGTTGGGCCGGCGCTGGGCGACGAACACCGCCGGCAAAATCATCAATAGGACAAACGCCCCGAGTAAACTCATTCCCGCAAACCTTTTTCTCATAATGCTTCCTCGTCTCTGGTTAATTGTTTTAGCAAGTTAAGTAGTCATTTTGGCTGAGCCGGACAATCCCCGACCCAAACGAGTTGAGGGTGCCCCGCTAGCTAACGCGTAGATAGTGGATGAATCGGTCCAGCTGCCCGTTTTGTTAGCAAAGACTTAATCGCGCGCTTTGCGTAACGTCTCAGTAGCACGATTCAGAGCCTCGACAATCCGCTTCAGCGCTTCGCCGGCATTCACCGTATTGCGATCCTCGAGTGCCTGGCGAAAATCAGGCAAGGGTTGTGCGGCGTAACCGGTGTAAGTTCCCGGTGCATAAATTTGATGCGTGTACCAGTTGCGATCGCGCAATCCGCGCGCGTCCGTCAAATCGCGTTCGACGGCGATCAACGCATCATTGATCCGCTGCAACCGCGCACCCGCGCGTGGTTGAGCGATCGCGTCTTGCCTGGCCCGTTCCGTTTTCTCAGCCTCGCTCGAGAAAACATCAATCGCGTCATTCATTTGCTTTTCGTCCAGGCCGCTCGTCAATTTTCGTTGCCGTGCCGTCTTCATACTTTCGGCAAAGAACTCGCGCACCTGCTGGGCGTAATCGCGATAGTCCAGCGGCAACCCCGCTGCATCCGCCAGCCGCATGGCGACCGTCCCCCACAACCGCGCCACGGTGACGTGGTACATAAAAGTAGGATCGCCAAAGTGCGTCATCCAATAGAAGTCATCGTAGGCAGAATGGTAAACGCCATAGTCACCACCAAAGCCCATGTCGCTTGAAGGAATCCCGAGGTGCTGCAAAAACGGAGTGAAGTCGGAACCGGAACCCAGCGCTCCGATTCGCGCTTCAGCGATTTTCGTATCCGAACCCGTTTCAGCATCCGCGAGTTCAGCTTCCGGGTTGTTCTCGCGCGTGCGATCCTGCCACTGTTGATAAACGGTCTTGCCAGTCTTCGGGTCGGGAATATCGCGCGTCGCCGCCCGAATCAATTTCCACATCGAGGGCACCGAAGCCGCGCCAAAGTTCGCGCCGGAAACGGCGGCGTCCACGTTCAAATAGACCACCGCTTTCTGTTTCAACTCGGCGGCGTTTTCCTCGACCCATTCAGTCGAGCCTAACAGTCCATACTCCTCGCCGTCCCAACTGCAAAGCACAATCGTGCGTCGCGGTTTCCAACCTTTTTTCAACAGACCGCCGAAAGCCCGCGCGGCTTCCAGCATCGCGGTGGTGCCGCTGTTTGGATCCACCGCGCCAAACGTCCAGGCGTCGCGATGATTGCCCAGCACCACCCAGCGATCCTTTTCGTCCGCGCCATCGATGCGCGAGATGACATTCCAAATCTTGCGCACCTGATAATCCATGTCAGTTTTCAAGTGCACGCGAACGCCTTCCGTCCCGCCGACGTGATAAGCGAAGGGCAAGCCGCCCTGAAAACCCCTGGGCCGCAACGGACCTTGAAGCGGTTCCAACAAACGTTGCGCATCGCCATACGAAATTGGCTGAACTGGAATGCGCGTTAGGGTAGTTGCCTCTTCCATCTTCAATCTTGGCGTTCCGGGAATTGCCGGCGTGCCCGGCGTCAAGGGATCACCCGGCGACGTCGAAAGAAACTGAACCGAACCGCGTTGTGCCGAACTCGCCGGCCGCCACGGTCCTTTCGGGAAAACGTCACCCTGCATGTAACCGTCGTCGGCCGGATCGGAAAAAATGATCAGGCCTACCGCGCCATTGTCTTGCGCAACTTTGGCCTTGACGCCCCGAAACGAATTGCCATAACGCGCCAGCATGATCTTGCCTTTTACATCCACGCCAAGTTTTTTCAGCGCTTCATAGTCAGGCGGCAAACCATAATTGACGTAGACGAGCGGCGCGGTTACATCGCCGGTCGCGCTGTAACCATTGAATAGCGGAATGATTTTTGGATTCGAACTGGATGGGTCTTCCGGCACCACCGCCTCTTTCAAAGCCAGCCGTTCGCGGCGCGGCGCTACCAGTTCAACAATGCTCGGTTGCCTGGGATAAGGCAGCAGTACGTCATATTCTTTAAGTTCAGAAGCAATTCCGTAACTGCGAATCTGATCGCGCACGTAAACGGCGGTGTCATAGTCTTCTTTCGTTCCCGCCACGTGCGGCTGCGCAGTCAGGCGCCGCAGATGTTCCCGTGCCGAAGCCGCTTCGGGAATCGCGCGAAACTCAGATTCCCACTGGCGTTCAGTTGCCGAGCCTTCGGCCGTGAATCCGTCGAGTTGTGTGGAGTTATTTTGCGACCAGGCCGAGCGCAGACTCGCATTGAAACCGAAAAGAGCGACCGTAAGTAGAGCTATGATTGGAAGACGAACATTTTTCACTTGAATCATTCTCCTTGCGCATTCATATCAGGACGCATCCTTGCGCGAACTCGCAACAGCCGCGAACAATACTCGGGATGCTGTCGTAATCGTAAAACCTAAGTTGAAAGGACGCTATGCCGATGGACAGTCGTTACTACCCCGGAGTTGAGGCCGATGTTTCCCGCCTCACCGCCGAGCTTCGCAACCTTTTCGACAGCGACTATGAAGTGCAAACAATGAATGTATCTTCTACGACCGTCCTGCAAGCGCGCAAGTCTAGCACGTTGCGGGACCTTACCGGCTTGTCGGCGGCGCTGACAATTAAGATTACGCCCGAGGCCGGCGGCACACGCGTAGAGATTCGGGATGCAGAAGTGGTTTGACAAGGCGGCACTTGCCGCACTGGCGCTGATTCTTTCGGCGGGCCTGCTTGCTGCCCTGCCGGCGCTCGGCGCTTATTGGCAATACAAGATCACTGAAGACGCGTGGGAAGTAATCGAAGCCCACATGTTGTACCGCGAAGCGGTTAAGTAACTTAGCCCGGAGGCGGCCGCCGTCAACCACGATCCAAAAAGTTGACTTAACCTGCAATTGGTCGTATGGTTTCCGCGCTCGGACAATTTCCAATAGACGCAGCGGCAGGTTCGAAGAGGTTCTCTCCGAATTCTTGCTCCGCTGCCGGTCACAAATTCCCAAGCAAACCTAAGACAGTAACTTCAGTACGCATTCTCGCGTGGATCAAGCGGATTACCTTTTCAATCAACGTTTCCCGAAACCCCGGAGGTTATCTATGAAGAAGTCTCTTCTGATGCTTTTTGTGCTAGTTGTTCTTTCAGCGTGTTCTGCCGTCATGGCCCAGACCATGCCGGCGTCCCCTGGACCACCGAAGGTTCTTTACATCGTTCGCGAGGACATTAAACCAGGCATGATGCCCGCGCACAATAAACACTCGGCCAGCTTTGCAACAATATTTGGAAAATTGCAAACCCCTAATCACCGCATCGCCCTCGTTCCGGTTGCCGGCAGCGAAAACGAAGTCGTTTACCTGACCGGCGCAGATACTTTTGCGCAGCTTGAAGGTATGCTGCAGGCCACCGACAAGAAGATGGGCGGCGCTACTGGTGCGACAAAAATCGATCTCGCCCGGCTCCAGGGTGAGGCGCCACAATTGCACAACGCCATGCGCGACCTGTTGGCAATCTATCGGCCGGAGCTCAGTTTCAATCCCGGCGTCGTCATTCCGCAGATGCGTTACTTCAGCATCACCACGGTTCGCCTAAAACCCGGCAAGGATGCGGAATATGCCGAGTACGTTCAGAAAGTGATCAATGTTGCTCGGACCAAGGCAAAGGTTGACACCCTCCACGTGGCCGTCTTCCAGGTTATCTCGGGAACGGCGGGCGGAACGTACATGATTTTCAGGCCGATGAAATCACTCGGCGAACTGGATGAGCCGGTGAACATGCGCGTGCGCGCCGCGATGAGCGAAGACATGCGCAAGGATGCCGACAAATCGTACTCAGACGCAGTGATGTCGAGCGAGACCAGCACCTATTGGTTAACGCCGGAGATGAGTTATGTGGAGAAGGAATTCGCGGCCGTTGACCCGACGTTCTGGAATGCAAAACCAGAACCAGTAGCGGTTAAGCCAAAGCCGCGGAAGCGAATGCCGAAACCGGCTGCGACGACGCCACCGGCGAACTAGCGGAAGGCAGTAAGCGGTAAGCGGTAAGCAGTAAGCAGAAACAAACTAAACGCCGCGCGATCAACCAGATCGCGCGGCGTATTAGTCAATGCTCCTTTGACTGCTCACTGCTCACTGCTCACTGCTCACTGCTCACCGCTCACTGCTTTCAGTCATGACGCAGCGCCCGCACCGGATCGATGCGCGCCGCCCGAGCCGCGGGATAGAGCGCCGCAAGAATAGAAACGACCAGCGCAAATGCGATCGCGCTCGCCGACAGCCAGGGCGGCAAAGAAAAGAAGTCGATGAATGAAGCCCCCTGCGGTTTCAAAATAAAGCGATAAGCCAGCCGGTTGGCCAATGCGGTCATGCCCCACCCGGCCAGAACGCCAATCACGCCGCCGCATGCTCCGATTACCGCCGCTTCAAAAAAGAAGATCAATTTGATCTCGCGATCTTCCGCGCCGATCGCTTTCATGATACCAATCTCACGCGTGCGCTCGAGGATCGACATGATCATCGTGTTCGCAATTCCAAATGACGCAACCAGCAGCGAGATGCCGCCCAACAGCCCCAATGCGGAATCGATTATCAAAAACACAGTTTTGATCTGCTCGATTTGATCGACGATCGAGAAGCTTCCGAATCCCAAATCAGTCAGCCGCTTGCGCACATCTGTCAGCGCCACCGGATCGCTTACTCGAATCACGGCAGCGTCGTAGCCCTCAGCTTCCGACTCGTTCAACGATCCCGATTGGCGAGCTAGCGCGAGCGCCACCTGGCTCATTGGGCCACGATGCTCCAGCGACCACTGCCGCGCCGCGCGCACGGGAACGTAAATCGCAGCGCCCGGCAGCAAGCCAACCATTCCTCCCTGCCCCGGTCCTTCCTTTAAATGGAGATCGAGCACCCCGACGATCCGAAACTTACGCGCTACCAAATCTGTTGGCGACGCGTCGGCTGCGGCTGGCTCGTCGAGCGGGATACCAAAAAAATTAGCTGGTCCTTCGGCTTCAGCCGAGCTGGGTTCACTCTTGCCTTTCTCGCTTGCCTTAGTCGGCGGCGCAAGGAACTCAATCGTCTGGCCAACTGCGTCCTCCGGTTTTTCGAAACCAAAATCTTCGGTGAAACTGTCAGTAACTATCGCCTCGTCCGCATCGGGTGAACTTATCATTCCGCCGGCCAGAAAAGTTTTGAAACGCGATGAGCCGTTGGGGACTGAAGCACCGGCCGCCGGTTCAAAGCGCACGTGGCCATTAGCCCGCGTGTAAACATACAAACTGATGGTCGGTTGCACGTAGGCGACGCTGGGAATTTTTGCGATCTCGGCTATCGCCGCATCGTCGAGAATGCGGGTGGGGGTTTTGTCGGGCTTCAAACGCGGCCCACGACGCTCGCCACCTTCGTTGGTCCGCCCGGTCTGTCGATCGAAACCTGCAGTTGCCAAATTAGTGAGGCTGCGGCCAAAGACTGTTATCTCATTGAACAAATCAAGCGCCCCAAAGCGCGCTAACATGTTCTGCTGCAGACCCAAACCAAATGAAACCATTGTGACGATGACCGCCACGCCGACAATTACACCCATGGTCGTCAACAGCGCGCGCAGTTTCGCCTGGCGCAAGTTTCGAAAAGCCAATTGTAGGATGTCGAGAAAGTTCATCTAAATAGGTCTTTGGTCTTTGGTCTTTGAACTGTGTGCGTGCTTTGTATTTTGTGCTTTGTACTTTCTAAATTGTGCCGGGATCGCATGTTCCGCGCTTCGAGCTGGAACGAAGCACAAAGCTCAAAGCTCAAAGTACGAAGACCAAAGTCCAAAAACCAATCTTCTAGTTAAAAACATGCCTCACAGCATCAACGTTCCAATCCGCAAGACTCGTAGTAACCACATCAGCGCCGGCCGCTCGCAGCGCGACATCAGCGACGGTATTCGTTACGCCAAGCGTGCGCATGCCTGCCTGTTTTCCGGATTCAATGCCCGGCGGCGAATCTTCAACAACAAGGCACTCGACCGCGGTTAACGGCTGTTGGCGGTCGCTTCGGCGGCGCTCATTTAGTTTTTCCAGTGCTATGCGATAACAATCCGGCGCCGGCTTGCACACGGCGACGTCTTCTGCGCTCACCACCAACGCAAACAACGATTGCAGCCGGGCGCGCTCGAGCACGTAACTAATCTCATTCAGGCTGGCCATGCTTACGAGACCCAGTGGATGACTGCGCGACGCTGCCTTCAGAAAAGTGACCACGCCGGGAAACAACGGCAAGTCGTCTTCAATCAGCTTCCGATGTTGCTGGGCTTTACCCGCCAGCACAGTGGCGAGCACTTCATCCGTCAATTCCCTGCCGGCGCGCGCGAATGCTGTGCGCACAAATGTTTTGTCGTCCATCCCCAGCGCGCCGAAATAATCTGCTTCAGTCAACTCAATCGAGTGCTCGAGCAGCACTTCCTGATACGCCGCCATCTGCAATCGTTCGTCATCGATGATGACGCCGTTAAAGTCAAAAAATATCGCTTGAATCATTACTAATTAGTCCAAAGTCCAATGTCCAAAGTCCAAAGTCAAATCGTCATTCAAACAGTTCAGAGTTCAACCTTTAGGTTGCTGTTTTGCAACGTATGCAAGCTGAAGCTTGTACTCTGAACTTCTTGAGCATCCACTTCACGAGTTCGTCGCCTGACTTTGGACATTGGACATTGGACTTTGGACTTGAGCTATTTTCGCGTTCTGTTCTTCAAACAACTTCGGCAAACGTTCGCTCTCGAGCACATCGAGCCGTCGCAATACTTCGGCCAGCGACAACTCATTTTTCAAATTCACCCGATAATCGAGGTCCGCGCGCAGGCGATCTTTTTCGCCCTGGCGATTCTGCGACATCATGATGATTGGCGCCTGCATTCCGGCAATCACCGCCAGCACCAGGTTCAACATCTGATAAGGCTTAGGATCGAAACCGCTAAAGAGGACGTACGAGTTGAAAAAGATCCAGACGAGTATCAGGGCGATCGAGACGCCGATGAATTTCCAACTGCCGCCAAACTCCGCAATCATGTCGGCAGCGCGATCGGCTACAGTCGCGCGCAGTCGCGATTCTTCGTTTACGTTTCTGGAAGCGCGCGAACGCAACAGTTCGTCAGTGCGTCGCAGGCGCTCGCTTAGCGCGCTCAACATTTCCAACGCCACGTCCGGATTCGCTCGCACAAAACTCAGAAAAGACGGCCGCGAGAGTATTGCCAGCCGCGCATCCTGCACAACGCGGGCGTCTGCGGATCGGTCGCGGCCATCGATGAGCGCCATCTCGCCAAAGAAATCGCCCTGGGCCAGGTCAGCCAGCGTCACTTCCTGCGCGTCCTGGTCCGTAATGCTGATGCGAATGCGGCCACTCTCGATCAAGTACATCGCATCGCCGTTGTCGCCTTTATGAAACAGTTGAGTGCCCGCGCCAATATCCTCGACCGTTAGCAACTCGCGCAGGTCGACAGCAGCCTGGTCGTCGAGCGATCCGAACAAAGGTACGGACCGCAACGCTTCGAGGGTCATCTCTTCAGAATTAATAGACATCGTTACACCTCACTTGGGCCGAACGATGAGCGATGAATGATGAACTATGAATTCATCATTCATCCTTCATCGCTCATCATTCTTCAGTTACTCTGCCATCCTTCATCTGGATGATGCGATCAGCAAAGCTGGTGGCCAGCTCGCGATCGTGCGTCACCATCAAAACCGTCAATGCATCTCCCGTTGCCATGTGCCGCAGCAGCTCCAGCAATTCGTGGGCGCGCTTCGAATCAAGATTTCCCGTGGGCTCATCGGCCAACAACACTTTTGGATTGTTTGCCAGCGCCCGCGCAATCGCGACTCGTTGTTGTTCGCCGCCTGAGAGTTCGCCCGGCCGGTGCGTCAACCTACCGCCCAGTCCCACCCGCTTCAGCAACTCGCTTGCTTTGTCGCTTCGTTGACTTCCGCGCAAGCCACCAAACGCCAGCGCCAGCCCGACATTTTCCTGCGCGTTCATGGTCGGAATCAGATTAAAGTTTTGAAAGATCATGCCAACCGAATAGCGCCGGTAGCGGGCCATTTCGCGTTTGCTAAATGGACCAAGCGGCTCGGCATTGAAAAAGACTTCACCGCTGGTTGGATGGTCCAACCCGCCCACGATATTCAGCAGCGTACTTTTCCCGGAGCCGGAAGTTCCCTGGATGGCAACGAACTCGCCTTCGTTAACGGTCACAGAGACATTGTCGAGCGCGGTCACGCTCGTGCTGCCCATTTGGTAGAGCTTTGAAACTTCGCGTGATTCCAGGAGTGGCATTGGTTAGATTTAGTTTGCCGCGGATTTTCGCGAGTTGAGTCTGCCCAACTGCGATTAGTTTTTTATAACATTCTGATCTGCGTTCATCCGCGTGAATCCGCGGCCAAGTCTTTCTTCTTGCTTACGCGCCAGAGTTCAAATCTCTCCTCGTCGAACCCCTTCAACATTATTTCGAAAGGCGCCGCTTGCAGGTTCTCAGCGCGAATAAGCTCGCGCACTTCCGCATCGTCATAGATTGCGTGAGAGATTACCACGTCATCACCTGTCGATAGGGCTTCCAGCCGCGCCGCCATGTTAACGGTCGAACCAAAATAGTCGAGCCGGTCATTCAAGGTAACCGCGATGCACGGCCCTTCGTGTATCCCCGCCTTCAGTGTCAGCGGCGGCATTCCGTCCGGCGGCGCCGCCAGCAATTCCTGCGCAGCCAGCATTGCTCTCAATGCCGCAACCGGTTGGCGAAAGATTGCCATCACCGCGTCTCCGATTGTTTTCACCAGCGCGCCGTCTTCATCAGTAATCACTTTTTTAAGAACGTCGAAATGATTCATCACCCGACCAAATGCGGTGGCGTCACCAATCTCGCGATACAGCTGGGTTGAGTTGCGCAAGTCGGTGAACAGGACTGTCAACGTGCCCACTGAAATTTGTTCACCCGGACGCAACGCTTCGTTTGAAAACAGGTCGCGAAAAGTTTGCAACGCCGTGACCTCAGCGGCGGTTGCCGCCTGATCGCTCCAGGCCAGACGTTCGAGTATCAACAACTGTTCGGCAGTCGTCCCATTCTCAAGTTCGAGCGCTGATAACGTCGCCAACTTCAGCGGCTCGTGTGGCCAGCCTGATTCGGCAATTGCGACCTTAGCTGTGTCAGCACCGTCACCGACGGAAACATCGATGCCTCCGGAAAGCTCCAGCGCGCGCAGTCGATAGCGACCGGGTTCGAGTGGCAGATTCAAAACACGTTTTGACTGCGGCGGCAACAATTGCTGCGCGACGATGTGCGGCGTCCGCTGCGGACTGCCCATGCAGAAATCCTGCATCTGGACCGGTCGCAGCGACGGGTTAGGACGAAACGTTAATTCGACAAAACGATCAAAGTTAACTTTGAAATCGATGCGGCAAGTTTCGCAGTGGAGTTCAGAACTTATGTCGCGCAAAGAACTGCCGGTTTCCTGTGCGCCGCGGCACAATGGACACAACAGCTCCCATTGCAAATCAAGTAATCCGGCGCGCGTGGCTTTCAGGCATAACTCGAGCACCGCGCGCCGCGAAACGTTCCAATCATCGGCGAGTTGATAAGGACGGATACGCGCGATGGCAAATTCATCCGCCGTCCGCACAAAAGTTGCGAGTCTATCAATGATTTCAGCATCGCCATTCTCAGCCTGAAGCTTTCGTTTGATAGTCTCAATTCGATCAATGGCCGCCGTACTGAGTTCGACCGTTACGTCGTTTGCGACTGGCGAAAGGTCCCGAGCCACCATGTCATCGTAGTTCCTGAAGGCTCGAGCAAAGCGACGGGCGCTGACGAGCTTCATTTGCAGCGCCACACTAAACGCGCCAAAGGTCGAACGCGGTTTGATCGAAACTTGATAAGTCAGCGTGGTGCCGCCCGCTTCGCGCGGCGTGAGTTCGGCAAGCGCGCGCAACTCAACCATTGGCCCTTTGCTGTAAGTGCGCGCCACTCCAAAACGGGACGGCCGGATCCACTCGAACGGTTGCTCTTCCCATTCCACCTCCATCCCGTAAATCGATTGGCGCAAACGCTGGCGCGCGTTTCTAAGTCGCTGCCGAGTTGTGCCAGGCTCAACCGAGGGCGCACCGGTATCGCGGTTGAAACGGTTTGTGTCCGAAACGAAAGGCCACAGCTCTTCCGGAGAAGATCTTAAGTCGTAAGCCCAGCGGTAATGAAGTTCTTGGGGGGGCATAAAGCCAGCAGAGGTCAGAAGTCAGAGGTCAGAAGTCAGGAGTCAGGAGTCAGGAAGTCAGGAAGTCAGAAACCTGGTCCATTGTCACTTTCAGTTGTCGGTAGTCAGTTGTTAGTCGACGTGAAAACCAATAGTTGCGATAAATCTGAGTGCGTAAAAATAAGCTCAGACCTCTGACTTCTGACCTCTGACCTCTGACCTCTGACCTCTGACCTCTGGTTTACACTTCCTTGTACTCCGAATCTACATCTTCGTCTGAAAACGCGACGCGGTAGTTTTTCGACTGCACCTGGGTTGTGATTAGCAGATCTGTTTTTGTCTTCAGCAGGTCGGCGCGGTTGTAAACCGAAAGCTCAAAGTTGTAGCCGTGGGTAATCGCGTCCTTGGGACACGCCTCAACACAGTAACCGCAAAAGATGCAGCGCCCGTAGTCGATGTTGTAGACCTCGGCATAACGCTCA
>JANMKA010000108.1:0-5568 GCA_031371765.1 Blastocatellia bacterium | reverse complement strand
CCAACCCGGAAGTAAACGGACTCGAGGCGGGCATGTCGAATATGCATGGAAACAACTCCTGTCCTGTGCATCACCTCTCGACAACCGTTTTCGAGCACGATCCCGGTCACCAGGGAGACGCTGTCGCGGTGCAGTTGAGTAATAACAACGGCGGCTTCGTCGACAACTATGCCAGCATTCACCCGGAAGACGAGCCGGGCCTGATCATGGGTTACCACAACGCCTCTGCTGTTCCGGTTTATGATCATCTCGTGCGCCACTTCTGCGTTTGTGATTCGTGGTTCTGTTCCGTTCCCGGGGCTACCTGGCCCAACCGCTTGTATTCACTGACGGGCCAATCGCCGAGTAAGAGCAACAAGAGAGTCCCCATCTATGACTTACCTTCGTTCGTGCGGCATTTGGATTCAGCGAACGAGCCGTGGCGCTGGTACGCTCATGACATGGCGACGCTCCGGCTGATTGATGGCCGGTATCGAATCGGGCACGGCTCGCACATTTTTTGGTTTGACCGTCCAACGCTGCTGAGTCGAACTACATTTCTGGACCACGCAGCTTCAGGCGATCTCGCTGCGGTTTCGTGGATCGATCCCAACTTTGTCGATTACTCGTTAACTGGTCCAAAGGAATCGAATGACGACCATCCACCATCAGATGTAATGGCCGGACAGGACCTCGCGTTGAAACTGTATAACGCGGTCATCAACAGCCCCGCCTGGCCGCGCACGTTGCTGGTGTTTGTTTACGACGAACACGGCGGCTTTTATGATCATGTGCAGCCTGAGAACGCGGCGGACGACAAGCCGGATTTTCGCAGTTACGGCGTACGCGTGCCGGCGATCATTGTTTCACCCTGGGTTGAACGGGGAAAAGTTTCCCACAAAGTTTTCGATCACACTTCAATCATCAAAACGATCTTGCTGCGCTTCTGCCGGCGTCCTGATGGCACCATCCCGGACATGGGCGCGCGAGTGAACAACGCCGAACACCTCGGGTCCCTCCTGACCCTGGACGCGCCACGCGAGCCGACGCCTGTAGCGGCCTATCAACATCTAATCGAACGCGTGGCCCAGTGGCGAGCTGAGGGCTTTAAGCAACGAACGATGAGGCAATCCAGAGGTCGTGCGCCGGTGCAGCGCGAAGTCACTGAGTTTCAGGAAGGAATTGAAGAGGCCAGAAAGCGCTTGAGAAAAGAAGGACTGCCCGAAGGACAACCCTGATCCAACGCAGGCGCAACTCCTTGGAGTGCGGCGGCCTGGCGGCGCTTTGGCCTCTGCGGGCCCGGCGCGCTTTATCGAAAGGCATTCGATCATAGCAGTCCAGATATTTCAGTTGGGCCAAAGCGCTACCTCTTTCATTAGCACCGTGGCTTGAGCCCGGTGACCTGGGGTCCAGGATCATAATCCCGCAACATGGAACGCTGCTCGTATCACCGGGCAAAAGCCACGGTGCTAATGAGATCGCTCCGCGCGATAACTGTTGCGGGACTACCTCAACGGCATTAGCCGCACCAGCATCGGTACTTTTTGTACCAGCCCTGCCTGGCCTACTGAGTACGCCCGTCAGCCAGATTGTTCGCGTTTGTCCGCGCGTGCTATTTTGACTGCCGTGCCGGGGTGGCGGAATGGCAGACGCTACGGACTTAAAATCCGTTGAGGGTAACCTCGTGCGGGTTCGACTCCCGCCCTCGGCACCAACCTTTCAACAAGACCCAGCGGCTCATTGTTGACGTTGGACCAACAAAACGAATTAGAAACGCCAAAGCTTCATGCGGTCATCGCGTATCACTGCCGGCAAATAGCCAACCCAATGTCGAGGGTCTCGCACCGTATCAAGAAGCAGTTTCGGTTTCGCGCATTGCAGCCGCAGCGATCCGGCGCAGCATGCCGCCGAATACCAGGTGATGGAATGGGTAGAGCGCGTACCAATAAAGTCGTCCAAACAATCCGACTGGGTCGAAAATAGCAGTCTGCCGAATCGTTGCGGTGAAGTCGTCTCCCGTCACTTCAAACTCCAGCCACGCTCTCCCGGGCAGTTTCATTTCAGCCGCGAGCCGCAGAAAGCGATTAGGCTCGAACGCCTCAACCCGCCAAAAATCAACTGTATCGCCTATGCGCAAAGCATCGGCAACGGTCCGTCCACGCCTGACACCCACACCACCAAACAGCAGATCCAGAAAGCCGCGCACTCGCCAAAGCCAGTTCCACGCATACCAACCCCTATCGCCCCCGATGCGTTCGATCGGCCTGAAGGCGATCGTTACCGATTTATCTATTTGCGCCGTTCTTGAATCCACCAGGCGCGTTCCAAACTGCGCGCCGCCCCACGAATGAGGTTCGCCCGATGATGACAGAGCGTCCGACCACCTGGTCGCCGCGAATTGCTTGTCTTCGTTTGCCAGCGCTCTGCGCACAGCCGCATCGATTCCGATGGGCCGGATGTCGAACACCTCAAGCGCAGATTTGTCACGTACTACGGTCGAATGAACAATGCTCTCGATCAGCTTTCGTCCAATGCGCGCGTACAAAGGCGTGACCAACCCCAACCACAAACTCGATAAAAACGGCGTAAGCACCGGCACTGGAATCATTCTGATGCGCATGCCGCGATGTCGCGCGTAGGTACGCATGATATCCGCGTAAGACACCTGGTCCGCGCCACCAATCTCATATATCTGGTTCGTGGAACTGGGCAGAGTCAGCGCCGACACGAGGTAATCGATCAAGTCGTCTATGGCAATTGGCTGCGCCGGCATAGAGACCCACTTTGGCGTTGTCATAATCGGCAGACGCTCAACCAACGAACGGATCATCTCAAACGAAAGACTACCGGAGCCAATAACAACTGACGCGCGGAATTCGACCACCGGCACACCAGATTCGCGCAGAATGTGACCCACCTCCTGACGACTTCGCAAGTGTGCAGACAACTCTTCCTGCTCATTTCCCAAGCCGCCCAGATAGATAATGCGCTTGACCCCTGTGGCTTTTGCCGCTGCGCCAAAGTTCATCGCCGCCGTTCGATCTTTTTCTTCGAACGATCCGCTCGAACCCATTGAATGGACCAGATAATAAGCAACGGTGACTCCGCACATCGCCGCGTCAAGGCTGCTGCGATCCAGAACGTCGCCGCCTACGATATCCGTAGCCCTGCCAACCTTCTCCTTCAGAAACTCCGGACGCCGCGCCAGACAGCGAACGCGATAACCTTCTTGCTCCAGTGCCGGCAACAGACGACCGCCAACATAACCCGTTGCGCCGGTCAACAGGATCAGCCCAGGCTCGCTCTCCGCTTTCTTTTCTTCAGTCATTCAGATTTTTCGTGAATCATAAGCCCAATGAAGCAACGCTTGTCGTTGACGGGGGCGGCACTCGGCTTCGCCGCGAGGGCAGTTCTTTCTGATCTGGGCAATGTGCCGGCTCATGGCGCGCCAACGTTTGATCTGGCGCTCGTCATCGGGACACCGCCGGCCCATGAAGTAGCGGCAATACCACTGAAACCAGCCGCGTGGATCTTCGTGATAGAGCCAGCCGTTTTTTCGCCATTGCGACAAGGGTTGCGACGCGTTAACGCCAAAGCAGTTGAGTTTTGCATCATGATGGTCAGGGGACAACCGCGCATTCTTAAACCAGGCGGCGGGAAATTCCGCCCTGCAGTCAGTCATGTACTTACCGCCGAACACACCCAGCTCGAGCATTTCCTGCGGGGTCAGTTCCGGATGAAAATCAGCGTGAAAGTTCTTCCCGATGGGTTCCGTGCAGAAATAGACATAACCAGTCTGCATAAGGTCGTTGACTGGTACGGGCCGTTTTCTCATCTATATCTCGCTTGACTGACTACGGTTACGGTTGTGATGAAATCTGCGAAGTCCCAGCACTGAGACAGCGTTACCCACTACCGTATTCGAAGTAGTCAGTCAAACCCGCGAACCAGGTTACGGATATGCTGCTTCCCGAGACGCTGCTTCCCGAGATGCTGCTTCGTACAACGCAATTGGAGGTACCCTTCAACACGAGTGATTTTTCTTTTTCCTTCGCGACTAACCGAACGGCATTCCAGGGAGCACTCCGTCAGCACTCACGACGCCCGAGGCCGTAACGAGAGTTCGCACCTTTCTTGGCTGCTAAGTATCGGGGCTCTCAGATTCGAGAACCTTCAGTTCTTTTCCAGCCTGAGCAAATGCTCCTGCTCTCGCATGGAGTGAGATAGCAAAATTCCTGATGCTGAGTTCGTCGTTTGGTTCGCGATACTCGCCACGCTTACCCGTCTTGGCATTCGATGTAAAGAAGCAGGCGGCGTCGTACAGGCGATCTCTTACTAGTCTTTCGCAAACTAATTCGTAGCGCTTTGCGTAACTACGTTCCTGGAATTCCTCGTCGACGACGTAGGGTCTCAACGAAATTCTTTTAGTAGCTCTCGTGGATTTTGGTGTTTCCTCGAGCATGAACAGATAGCCTAACCACGGCCTTTGCGAAGGCTTAAAGGAACCTTCGCGGTATGCCGCTCAACAGGATCAAAGAGATCGGTAAATGCTTCAGCCGGCTTGCTCATGGTTTCATTATCTCACATACCGCAAAGATTGAATCCGATCGAAACGGTTCAACAACGCAGCAAGCCGAAGCAAGGTGTCGATTATTCTTGAAGTGCCAGACCTCTTGCTAGCCGACCCGGGCTAATCCAGAGTGGTCAGCGAAGTCCCCACGCTGTTATTAAGGATTCGCTAAAAGCAGTCACCGGGCATCCGGTCGCCGGTGACAACTTTTTACATCTGGGTGCGAACGAGCGGCAGTCTTCTGTAGATTCTCGATGTATGCTGTCTCCCAGCATGTTCCGAGACCCAATCCGCAAACTATCGCTGCGAAAAAAGTTGACGATACTGGCAGCAGTGGGCGTGTTCCTTCCCGTCCTGGTGTTGACTTACCTGCAGTATCAATCGCTCAGCGAACTCCAGAACAAAACCAAAGGCGCATTCAAGGACAACATCCGCCAGGGGTTTACCCTCTTACAGCGGCAGATGAGACAACGCCTTGAAGACGTCGCGGCCCAAACCCTGAACCCGATCGGCAACTTACACCTTTCATCGCCGGCATCGCCTTCCTCGTCTTCGTCGCTTTCAACAACGGGCGGCGCCGAAGAGGTCGAAAAATATTTTGCAGACGTAAGGCGTTCGCATCCTGAGATTGCGGAGATTTTTGTTTTCGCCAACCCGGATGGTAAAGCGGAGACAAGTAGTTACGCCTATTTCTTTTCCGACAAGTTTGTGAAAGTGGCTCAGGCCGAGTTCACGCCAGCGCAGTCTCGCCTGCTCTCTCTCTTCGATAAAGCGCGGATCGGACAAACTTTTCTTGACGCTAAGCGCAACTATTTATTCGCGCATGATTCCTGTGCGACTTGTCCGACCGGCATGAGTAAAGGAACCTATCTGTTTTATCCGTTGCCCGAACTAACCAAAGGTGAGCAGCGCGGTTTTGCAGGTGTCTTGCTAAGCGAAGGTTTCGTCAGAGATGGCCTGATAGCTCGCACGATCGCTGAGACTTCGAAGGGCCATGAAGGCACTTCCATTCCAGCCAT
>JANMKA010000134.1:0-2528 GCA_031371765.1 Blastocatellia bacterium | reverse complement strand
AGGCGTTGAGCGTGAGCGGCGCGACCTTATTCAAGTCAAGGCGCAAGACAGGTTTGAACTTATTTTCGATCCGCACGACGTTGGGAAAGCGAATCTCAAATTCAACTTTCTCCGGTAAAGGCTGAATACGCTGCTTCGGTGCGGATGGAGGCACTTTATTGTCTTTGGGCGACTCGTGCGGCATGAAGGCGAAGGGGACACCAAAAATGTTGACATATTCGGGTGTAAAGAAACCTTGCTCGTCAACTTCGTAAGTTGTGCGGCGCAGGCCGCGCCCGACAACTTGTTCGCAGAGCAGTTGGCTTGAGAAGGCGCGCAACCCCATGATGTGCGTGACGGTCTTTGCGTCCCAACCTTCTGTCAACATCCCGACTGAAATGACGTGCTGAATTTGCTCGCCAAGTCCGCCGGGTCGGCCGATAGTGTCCACCGTCTGCCGTAGCCTTTGCGCCTGCTCCTTCTTGGTTAGCCTGCGCGTCGGCACTTCTTCTGCTTCCTCATCTGTGCTTTTTGTTTCCGCGCTCGCCTCTTCTTCCGCGTAGGTTTCAGCAGCTTCCAAAACCTTAGAATCTATGTGCAAGGTCTTTTCCGCGTTGCACAATTCGGGAATGAGGATATTGCAGCGGTCGAAGGCGAATTTGATGCGCGCGGCAGTTTCCGTCTGATTGGCGACGGAGATCATAACCGGCGGAACAAGGCTACCCGCGTCGCGCCACACTTGCGCCCACTCACGCCAGTCCTTCCCTAACAGCGCGTAGGCGTTCTCAACTAAGGGTGGTAGCGGCTCGCTCTCCGGCGCACCTTTTTTATTGAGCGATGGTTTAACTTCAGGGTCATTGTAGAGATGATAGAACTTCGATCTGTAATCAGCGGCCAACTGTCCATCGTCGCGGATAACAACGCGCGGCGTTTTGACTAGACCAGACTCAATCGCCTCGGTCAGACCAAAATCGCTAACGATCCAGCCGAACAGATTTTCCGAACTGGTGTTTTTGCCTGACGGGATGAAAGGTGTGGCTGAAAAATCATAGACACAAGAGATGCCGCGCGCACGGTTTAGGCGGTCGAGTCCGCCGATCCAGACGGTCGCTTCCTCGGCGTCTTTCTTTTCATCGCGGCTTAGTTTTGCGCCCGCAGGAATGCGCCAAGCGTGGTGCGCTTCGTCGTTGATGACAATGAAGTTTTTCGAGTTGGCCAATTCGCCCAAGACTTCGCGAGCATAAGCCTCGTCTGATTTTGCGCCGCGTTTATCAACCGAGCGTTTCTTCTTGAGCTTCTGTTCGGTATCCCAAGCGAGTGCGTGCCAGTTGCGGATAACAATTTTGGCTTGGCGCAGTTGTTCACGCAAACCAAGCGGTACGACGTTGAAGGCATCGTAATAATTTCCTGCGCCAGCCGGGAGCAAGACGCTCAGACGGCTGCGGACGGTCAAGTTCGGCGCGACGATAAGAAAATCTTTGGCGTAGCCCTTCTTGTGCGGATAGTTGATTTTGTTAAGCGACTGCCATGCGATGAGCATCGCCATCACGATAGTCTTGCCTGTGCCGGTCGCCATCTTCGAGCAGATGCGCGTGAGTTCGCCGCCGTCGGTTGGAATCTCAATGCCAACCTTCTCCGCTGGCGGCGCTTCCGCAAGCCAGATCAAAGTTTCAATGGCTTCGAGTTGGCAGAAGAACAAGCGATTGGTGCGCTCATCCGTTTTATACCAATGTTCGAGCAGTTGTTTGGTGATACCGGAGATACCTGCGTAGCCGCTCGCGCGCCATGCTTTGACGCGCTGGCGGATTTGATTGACGAGTGGGATTTGCACGAACACGCCGGGATCATTGATCAGCCGGCGCTCGGTTGATGCGATAGTGTAGCCAGATGAACGTCTCCCGGCCGCGAGGTCAAACGCCATGCGCTCGTGGTTATAGTCCCAGTGCTGACGTGGCTCTTCGTAGGGCGAATTGATGATGAGATGGTCAATGCCGGCTGACATGATTTTACGCTCTTACCCGTCTGATGAATCTCGTCTAGCGTACCGTCAATGAACATCAATCAGCTTCAAACTCTCGATGCCCCGGTCGTCAACGATTTTGACCGCGATGCTTTTGTTTTTGCCGACGGTGAAGGGCAACGAAATGTTGCCGCGATAGGCTTCGATCAGGTCTTCGTTGATTTCAGCTTTAAGGTTTTTGGCGAGCCGCGCCCAACCGTCTTTGTCGCCGGCCATTGGGAAGAAGACTTGATGTGGGAAGAGGCTGCGGCCGTCGAAGTTTGTGTCGAGCAGCCAGACGGCGATGCGGTTCGTGCCGCCGGATTCGATTGTGCCTTCTTTGACGTTGTAGTAATCGAAGCCGACGACTTCAACTTGGAATTGTTGCTCGCCGCGCTCGTTCTTCCCGGCTTCGCGCAGTTGCACGTCGGGTTGGCCGATGAGCCAGAAACTTTCGTTGCTGGCACGACTCTTTTTCAGATCGTCGGTGAGCAGGTCGGCGTTCATCTGCGCTTTGAGGAGTTGGACGCCCTGCCAGTTGGTCTGCTCG
>JANMKA010000067.1:0-37356 GCA_031371765.1 Blastocatellia bacterium | reverse complement strand
ACTCGGGTGATGAAGTCAGTACCGCTTGCGGTAGCGAGTGGATGCTTTCGTTGGTGGCACAAGCGGCGTCAAGCCGCCGCAGTCCAAAGAGGGCTGTGAATCGTGAATCGAAAGGGACTCGGGTGATGAAGTCAGTACCGCCTGCGGTAGCGGGTGGATGCTTTCGTTCGTGGCGCAAGCGGCGTCAAGCCGCCGCAGTCCAAAGAGGGCTGTGAATCGTGAATTGAAAGGGACTCGGGTGATGAAGTCAGTACCGCCTGCGGTAGCGGGTGGATGCTTTCGTTCGTGGCGCAAGCGGCGTCAAGCCGCCGCAGTCCAAAGAAAGCTGTGAATCGTAAATGGTGAATGGTAAATGGAAGGAGACAGCAAACAGCAGAAAGCCGTGAATCGTAAATCTTGAATCGTGAATAGAAGAGCGAACGCTGCTCACTGCTTACCGCTTACCACTTACAGACTGACCGATCAGCGTGCTGCAGAAAAGGGAGTGCCAAAGCACTCCCTTTCAACTTGTCTTGGGGCTGGGATCAGCTTAGGCCAAAACGCTGCCGATACTCGCTTGAGGAAAGAAAAGCTTTCACCATTTCGGCCGCGCGAAAATCGCCGCCGAAGGAGTTGAGTTTATTCAGCCAGAAAGTGAAACCAGCAGTATCTGGGTCACGCCGCAAGTACCCGAAGTATTCCATCGTCACAAAGGCCCGATTGAGCTCTGCTGCGATATATTCCGGATACTCGGTAACCTTCCGGATCACGCGCGCGCGACTCTGCGCTTGCGTTGCGCCCAACAAATATTCGTTAACCAGATCGGGACGCCTCGGTGTTAGGTTCACACCCGAACCAGCCTGCACGGTGGCGATGAGTGCGTCTATGAAGTCAGACCCGTTTTGTGAAGTGGGATACTTCGTAAGAAACTCCGGCCTCGTTACGAAATCATTGAAGTAATTGGTTTTGTTATTTTCCAACGTTGTGTCAAAGCCCGGTGTGCCAAATACAAGGTTTTTCTGTAAGGCCTGTGTATCCAGCTCAAAGCGACCATAGAACGGTGATACGCCAAAGGCGGCTTTGCTGGATAGATAGGACACCAACCCCGTTTTTTGGAATTCAATTGACAGGAAGAAAGCGGCTGACGTATCGATCCGTTTCAAAGCGCGGCAATTCGCGTCGCTGCCGCACGACTCAATGTTGTTCACCCAGAAGTTGGTGTCCGGTTCACGATCGAGAAAATCAAGATAGTGCTGCCGAACGAAGAAAGTTGAGTCATCAATCGGGTTGGTGGTGGGCGTCACCGAGTCGTTGTCATTAATAATAATTTTGCATACTGACGGACTACCGATTGCAGTGCCGCTAGGATTAAGAATAGCGACGTAGAAAACTTCAGGCCCTTCGACGAGAGCGTCGTCAACAATAAAAACCTGGAAATTTCGAATCGTCTGGCCGGGATTAAAGGTGACAGTCCCAAGCGAGATTTCATAGTCCGACTGCTGGGATGCTTGCCCCGGCAGTGGCGCGGCCAGAGGAGCATTCGAGTCGTAGGTTGCATAGTGGACCACAGCGGCGGCAGTTACATCCCCCGAACGGGTCAAACCCACGTTGATGACAGTCCCGTTTTCATTGACTGAAAGGAGAGGCTGGTTAAGTTGTACTTGCGTGGTGGCCGGACTCGAAGGCTTTAGTGATCCAAAAAGACCATGATGTTCGGTATCGTAGCCGGCGCTGAAATAAAGGGTGCCGGTATCTCCCAGCCCTACTCCATTCCCAAAATTTAGCGCCCAGAGACCGGGAATCGATATCGGACTTCCGAGTTCATCATTCAACGTACCCAAAAAAGCTCCGGTCGTTTGGTTGAAGCAGTTGATTCGTCCGTCACCAAAGTTACCAACCAGGAGAGCGTTGGGAAATGCCCCGAAACCGGCAGGCGCAACGGTTATGCCCCAGGGCGAATTGAGTGGGCCGTTTGAAATGAGACGCTGCTGGAAAACTCCATTGGTGTCAAAGACGCTCACAAAACCATTGCCGGCTCCGGGATCATCCCGGCCTGTAGTGGTATTTACCTTTGCATAAGTGACATAGAGCTTGCCTGCCAGGTTTTGGATGTTGTAAGTCGCGAACCCGCTGGGCAGAGTTGGGTCCGTGAAGCTACCGGCGAGCGTTGCCGCAGCAAAATTCTTGTCAAAAACATCGATCTTGTTATGCGCGAAGTCTGCCGCATAAATAAAATTTGCTGTTCCATTATTCCCGATCGCCAGACCAGTATAGACGTGGCCAGGTTGGCTGACGACGATGTTACTACTAGTCCCAGCCCTCCAGGCGTTGATGTTGCCCGTGATGGAGCTAAATATGAACCGTGCCGGACCAGTTCCTCCGCCACTAGTGATAATGAAGTCGACTGAGCCGTTGAAGATCACGCCGGTCGGCAGACTCCCAGGGATGCTCACGTTTAGGACGTTCTTGAAAAAAGGACTACCGCCAACATCTCCACCGTAAAGTGTCGCAGCGCTTGAACCGTTGTTTGCAGTCCAAAAAGGACTGGTAGCACTGAATGCTACTCCCCAGGGATTTACCAGCAACGGATCCTGAAGCTGGGCCAATCCGGGAAGGTCTGAAACAAAATTTGTCTGAAGGTAATTGTTGGTTACAAATTCTGGCTCTTCCGATTTCTGCGTATCCTGCTGAGTGCTCGTTTCTGTCGCCACCGCGCGCGGCGGGTTAAAGGCAGACGCTGGCATTCCTAACCACATGGTTGCGGCGACCAGGCACAGAGTTAACAATCCGGCAAGGGTTCTCGTGCGGAAAATGAGACCTCTATTCTGCATATAACTGTCTCCCTGGAAATGGCGGGCATAATCTTTCGCGGGTTGTGAAAAGAGACTATTGTCTGGGCTAAATAGTGGCCCTGCTCACAACAGTTCTAGTTGAGGCTGCAAACTCTATGACGGAGGGGTATCCGTGTCAAGACGATTTCGCTGCTAGCAACACTGGACAGCCGTGCATCGTAAGTCGTGAATGGTGAATGGGAATAGTGAATGGAAAAGGACTTGGGCGACGTGGTCAGTACCGCCTGCGGTAGCGGGTGGGTGCTTTCGTTCGTGGCGCAAGCGGCGTCAAGCCGCCGCAGTCCCAAGAAAGCCGTGAAGTGAACAGCAAACAGCAGGAACTTTATCCGCAGATTCCGCAGAAGGGAAAGAAGAAGGCAAGAAAGCCGTAAATCGTAAATCGTAAACGTGAATGGTGAATGGGAGCCGCTCAGGGCTAAGCGCTAAGGGATTAAAATCGTGAATCGTGAATAGAAGTGAACAGCAAACAGTGAACGGTAAACAGCAAGGCAAGAGCCGTAAATCGTAAATCGTAAACGTGAATGGTGAATGGAAAGGGACTCGGGGGATGAAGTCAGTACCGCCTGCGGTAGCGGGTGGATGCTTTCGTTCGTGGCGCAAGCGGCGTCAAGCCGCCGCAGTCCAAAGCGTGAATCGTGAATGGTGAATGGTGAATCGTAAATCGTAAATCGTAAATCGTAAATCGTAAATCGGTTGACGGTTACCGGTTCACAGTTCGTTCACTGTTCACTGTTTACTGTCCACTTGGACTGTCTAGCGCGGAGTGTTGATGGAAAGGCGGATGCGCATGCGTTGTTGCCAATTACTTAGCCGGCTATCGACTGCTTCGATTTGTGAGAGTGCCGAGCTCAAAGTCTCGCCGCCGAGTTGTCGCATCTTCAAATAAAGCAACGCCGAAACGATTGACACCAGCGGCACGACCACGATGTTAATCAGGCTGGCAAGTTGTTTATAAATCTCCTGCACGTGAAAGCCTGGCGTTGGCGCGCCGGGTGGCTTCGCGCTGATGCGTATCTGTCCAAGTAACATGCTGACGCTGATCGGAATCAAAAACTGCAGGGCCCAGACGATGATCATGGTGCGCCACGATCTTGACGCCAGTTGGTAAGATCGCTGGCGCGCCGCTTTTTTCTCGAGGCCTTCTACCAAAACCACTGGGGCGTAAAATGCATAACGCAGTTGCAAGACAATGCCCGGAATCACCAGCAGCACAGTGCCGATAATGATACGCAGCGTCACGCTCAAACTGGTTTTCAAAAACGGCTTCCAGCGTTTCTTCAAAACACCAAATGCCGTTCGTAGTTCCACCGGCCGCAGCGGCGCCGCTTGTAATTGGGTGACAATGACTGCGGTCATGCCGGCAATCGCAGAAGCAGCCACAAAGTAAGCGGCGACATGTAACAGTGCGACAAGCGCCAGTGAACAAATCAGGAAAACCTTGCCGACTGTTATTCCTGTTGGCTGACGATCGAGCGCCAGTTGCAGCACGATCATCACAACGGTGGTAACGATCACCGGCGAGTGGGCCAGGAACGACATCTTGAGAAACTTGGGAAAGTACTCGCTGTAGAGCGCGAACGCGTGGCGATAGAGCGCGCTGATACCGTCGGCCTGCGCGCGTAAGGACGAAGCAAAGGCGGCAGCGGTCTGCGGGCGCGCGGCGGGATCCTTGGCCAGCGCCGACGCGACAACTTGGGCAACGCGCTTGGGAACTTTTTTGGCGCGGTCGCGCAAAGGCGGTGGCGGCGTCTCGCGATGGCCGCGCATCACTGCATCGGTTGGTCCGGCAAACGGCGGCTCACCGGCGAGCATTTGATAAGCGATGACGCCCAGACTGTAAATGTCCGAACGCTCATCAAGCGACTTTCCCCGGCACTGCTCGGGCGACATGTAAATAGGCGTGCCCATGATCGCGCCGACCTGAGTCAATTGAGTGGCGTGCGTGACCTGGCCGCGGGCGGTGGTTGGTTTGCCCGCGCTGGTTTGACGTCCTGCAGCGTCGAATATTTGTGTCCGGTCATCATCTGCCACACCAGTCGCGCTGGTCGCTTGGGGATGCTGGCCGTCGCTTTGGATCGTTGGAGACAAGAGAGCCGTAGTGGCTGACTCAAGATCGGTCGAAGTGCCGGCTGAGGCGAACCTGCGCGTGTCATCGTTGTTGCCCGCCGGAACTGACGTGGCGGCTGCTGGACCTGCTTGCGTTGGGCCAGGATTTTCTGAAGCGAAGACGAGCGTATCAGTCTCCAATTCTTCACTCGACGCGGGTACGTTCGCGGTCTTCTCGCTTAGGTTTTTTGCGGGGGCAGGTGAGTTATCAACCTCGGCAAGTTTGGCAATTCCGAAATCAAGCACCTTGACGCGATAGCCGCCGAGCCGATTTGGTTCAAGCCAAATGTTTTCCGGTTTCAGATCGCGATGCACAATGCCCTGTTGATGTGCTTCGTGGACAGCCGAGCTGACCTGCTCAAGAATGTCCACGACCCATTCCAACGGCAGTCGTGTTTCCTCTTTCAAGACATCGCCGAGCGTGCAGCCGTCGAGGTATTCCATCACCAGATACGCGACGTTTTCACCACGCACGCGCGCGAACCCGAAATCTGTAACATCAACGACGTTGGGGTGACGCAGGCGGCCGGCAGCGCGCGCTTCGCGTTTGAAGCGCTGCACAAATTCTTCGTTGCGCATGAACTGGGGTGTGATTAGTTTGAGCGCGACAAAGCGTTCGGTGCCGAGGTGCACGGCGAGATAAACGGCGCCCATGCCGCCCTGGCCCAGCAGCCGTTCGAGACGGTACTTCTCATCGAGCACCTTTCCCAGATATTCGTCGGATGGCATATTAGCGGGAATCGTAAACCGTGAACCGGGAACAGCAAACCGTGAACCGTGAACCGTGAACCGTGAACCGTAAACAGTGAACCGTAAACAGTGAACCGTGAACCGTGAACCGTGAACCGTGAACGGAGCGAGTTTAATTACGTTTAGTGTTACGGCTCAGAGTTCAAGATGTTTCACGCTACACAATTCCTGTTCCTGTTCCTGTTCCTGTTCCTGTTCCCGGTTCCCGGCTTTTTCAGCACAGCTGCCAGGCTTTGATGGCGTTGCTGGGAGTAATCAACATGAGGATTTCAAGCAACAGGCTATCGTGAATCCAGACGATCAGGACCAGTTCAAAAGCCAGGAACAGAATTAGCGAGCGGCGCAGGCCGAGTCGTTGCGCAATTAAGAATCCGGCGATGCAGCAGAGGATGTCGCCGAATGAGTTGACGACTGTATCGCCGTTGTAGCCAAGCGCCGCGGTAGTCGAGCGATATCGTTCAATGATGAAGTTGGTGTTTTCGAAAATTTCCCAGGCCGCCTCGGCTACGGTCGCCAGCAACAGCTGTGTTGTTGCCGGCCAGCGTGGCCTCAGCCAGTAGATCAACCAGAAAAACAGAACGCCATGCAGGAGGTGCGTAAAGCTGTAAGGGTCGAGAAAGTGTTGCGAGTTGTCGGCGCTGCAAACGCGGCCGGACCAGATAAGTAACGTTCCGCAGGCACATATCCATAAACGGCCTTCAGTGCGGAGCAATAGCGCGGTCGCGGGAAAAATCGCGGCAATGGCGAGCCACAACCAGAGTTTGGTTTTGTTTGCTGGCGGCAAGCGTGTTGTTCCCGAAGTTTGGTTCGTTGCAGTGACTTGAGGTGGTATTGACCTTGCGCCCCAGATTTCCGGTTTACTGTTTCCGGTTCACGGTTTTCGGTTCACAGCGTCATTCCGGCTGCCGCGAGTATTTGAACAGATGTCCCGGCGGCTCAATTCCTTCTCTCAAAACCGGATCGTTAACGGGCTCGCCTGCAACTAATTTTAGTGGCAAAACACCTGCCCAAACTTCCAGCGCGTAGTCTTCCTTGTCGTCATGCGGCGGACCAGTGCGCACTTTTGCGGAAACTTCCTCGAGCGGCAACGACAATACAGTCGTCGCTTTCAATTCTTTATCGGTCGGCTGCCGCACTTCATCCCAGCGGCCGGGAATCATATGTTCCGAGAGCGCGCGCAGTGCCGCCAGTTTTTCAGCAGTTGTCTCAATCGCCGTAGCTTTGCCAAAAACAACCACTGACCGGTAGTTCATAGAATGATTGAAAGCTGAACGCGCCAGCACCAAACCGTCAAGCAACGTGACTGTCACGCAGACGTCAATACCGGTTTTCAATGTGCGCAGCATCCGACTGGCCGCCGAACCATGAATCAGGAGACGATCGTCAACGCGCGCGTAGCCGGTGGGAATCACCACCGGTTTACCATCCGCGACAAAGCCAACATGGCAAATGAATCCCTCGTCGAGAATTGCAAAGACAGCCTGACGATCGTAAACACCGCGCAGCGGCAGGCGCTTAACGCTGGTGCGTTCGGTTAAGGGAAAGTTCATAGGTGAATCGTAAGTCGTCGCAGGATAATAGTAAATTCCACTCGTGTTTCAGAGGCGTGTAGAATAACCGCATTGTAACGCAGCTGTTAGTTTGCGGATGGAGGTTAGCGCTCAGGTTGAGAGGATCTGCACCAACGCAGAATAAGAGTTTGCTTCACACCTTAATCCTGATCGCGATCTGTCTTTCCGTCGCGACGCTCCTCGGCGCCTGCGCAAAACCGGTGGCGAACAACCAGCCCGCTTCGCCGTCGTCGGGGCCGTCGAATACAACCTACCCAATGCCGCCGTTGTCTTCGTATGCAGAAATGGGCTGGGTGGGAACAAACAACCAGCGCGCGCGCTTGCTAGACTATCGCGGGAAAGTGCTGGTGCTTGATTTTTATGCGACCTGGTGCGAGCCTTGCCGGCAAAGCATTCCACGGCTAAACGAGCTGCAACAGCAATATGGACCAGAACGTGTTCAAGTGGTGGGATTGAATGTGGGCGGCCCTGACGATCGCATCAAGGTAAACGAATTCGCCCAGGAGATGAACATTCAATACCCGCTCGGTTTTCCCGACAAGGCCTTGACCGATCTTTTTCTTTCCGAAGATCAAACCATTCCGCAGACATTCGTATTCGCTCGCGACGGCGCGTTGCTGAAGCGATTCATTGGCTATGACGCAAATACAAGCACAGATCTGGAAGCGGTGATGCAAACGGAGCTGGCCGACAAATAAACGATGATTAGAGAACAACTCCTGAAGAAAGAGCTGGGAAAGACGAGCGCCTTTCGCTGGCGCAGTCACGAAATTTCTCGTATCGAAGGTTTAAGCGATGCGGTCTTTGCTTTCGCAGTCACTCTGCTGGTGGTTTCGCTTGAGGTGCCGCAGACATTCAACGAACTGGCGGCCACGATGCGCGGCTTTGGCGCGTTTGCCGTCAGCTTCGTGCTGCTCTTCTCGGTGTGGTTCACTCAATACAAGTTTTTCCGGCGCTATGGTCTTCAGGACACGCCCACAGTTCTGCTGAACGCAGCGTTGCTGTTCGTCGTGCTGTTTTACGTGTATCCGCTGAAGTTTCTGTTCACCTATTTGGTAAACAGAGTCACTGGCGGCCACGGCGAAGTACGCTTGCCAAACGGTACGCTTGAGGCAATGCTGGAAGGCGATCAGATGGCCAGTCTGATGTTGATCTTTGGCATTGGCTACCTGGCGGTGTTCGTTGTGTTCGTGCTGCTTTACTGGCACGCGTATCGAAAGCGCGTTGCATTGAACTTGAATGAACTGGAAGTGTTTGACACGCGTAACAGCATCCAGGAATGCGCTTTGAATTGTGGTGTCGCGCTGTTTTCCATGGCCCTGCTGCTGATTGGCGGGCCGAGGTTCGCGGGTCTGTCTGGGATGAGTTACATGTTGACCGGAGTTGTAATGGGGATAAACGGAACGGTAATGGGCACGCGTCGCAGAAAGCTCGAAAAGCAATTTGCAGGCGGCGCAGAAGGCGAAGGCATTCAAAACTGATGAAGCTTACGCTCGAGTTTCTGCCCACTATCGTTTTCGTGATCGTGATGCTTTGCTGGTTTGCTTTCGCGGCTGTCTTCGTTTTTCGCAAACAACCACCAAAAGCGCCGGACCAGAAGCGCGATCGCGCATCAATTCCCGGTGTGGCGCTGCAAGCCGTCGCTTATGCGATGGTGTGGTCCATTCATCGCCCGTTCTTTTCTCCAATCGTCGCTGGAATTAAATGGCTGGAGTTAGTGGCGGCGATCATCGCGATTGTGGCGGCGATAGGTTCGGTGCTGCTGATAATGAGTGCGGTGAAAACGCTCGGCAAGGAGTGGAGCATAACGGCGCGCATGGTCCAGGATCACAAGCTCGCCACCAAGGGTCCATACGCTCGCGTGCGGCATCCGATTTATACCGGCATGCTGGGCATGCTGGTCGCCACCGGGATTGCCATCAGTCACTGGATCGTTCTGGTTGCGGCTATAGTTGTTTTTGCCATTGGCACGTGGATCCGCGTGCGTATTGAAGAACGGCTGCTGCGCGAAACGTTTGGGCCACAGTTTGACGAGTACGCGGGCCGGGTGCCGGCGGTAATTCCCCGAATATTTTGAACTACATGTCGTTGTAATTGTGAGGAAAATGTGGACAAACCGATAAGAAAAGCCAAGATTCTGGCGACGTTGGGTCCCGCGTCCCGCGAGCAAAGCGTAATCGAAAGTTTGATTAAGGCCGGCGCTAACGGCGTGCGCATCAACATGTCGCACGGCACGATCGAGGAGAAAACCGAGGACATCAGAAGCGCGCGCGCAGCCGCGGCAAAGTTAAAGCAGCCGCTGGCGATACTGGTCGATTTGTCCGGTCCAAAGATTCGCACGCGCCAGCTCAAGGACGGAAAGCCGGTGACGCTGGTTGCGGGCGAGCTGTTTACGCTGACGACGCGCGACATTCTTGGTGATGAGAAAGAGGTCGCGACGAACTATCCGGACCTCCCTCGGGTTGTTGAACCGGGCAGCAGACTTTTGCTTGACGACGGCGCCATCGCGTTGCTGGTGGAAAGCACGACAAAAACCGAGGTTGTTTGCCGAATCATTAACGGCGGAGTGCTCGGCGAGCGCAAAGGCATCAATCTGCCTGGCGTTCCTTTGCCGATTGATTCGCTGACTGAAAAAGATCTCGAGGATCTGAAGTGGGCAGTCTCGCAAAATGTGGACTACATCGCGTTGTCATTTGTGCGTCGTGCTGAGGATTGCGCGCGCGCCAAGGCCTTGATTCACGAAGCAGGCGGGCGCGCGCCGCTAGTCGCAAAGATTGAGAAGGCCGAAGCGATCGATCATCTCGATGAAATCATTGCCACCGCCGATGCGGTCATGGTCGCGCGCGGCGATCTGGGAGTGGAAACAAGTGTCGAGCTGGTGCCGGTTTATCAAAAGCGGATCATTGAGAAGGCTGTGAAAGCGGGCAAGATGGTCATCACCGCGACGCAGATGCTGCAATCAATGGTCAGTAGTCCGCGACCAACGCGTGCCGAAGCTTCGGACGTCGCCAACGCGGTTTGGGACGGTACCGACGCGCTGATGCTTTCAAATGAAACAGCGAGCGGCGACTATCCGGTGCCGGCAGTTGAAACGATGTGCCGCATTATCGAATCGGCCGAAGCAGGCAAGGCGCCTGAGACAGACAGGATGAAGAATTGGGCCGGGAGACAGTCAGGCCGCGTCAGCCGCGCGCTCTGCGAAGCCGCCGCATTTGCGGCAGAAGAAATGGGCACGCGAGTCACCGCCGTGCTGACTGAATCCGGGTTGATGGCGCGGCGCCTGTCAGCGTTGCGGCCGGGGCAACGGATTGTTGCTCTGACCAACGACGAAGATGTAAGAAATGAGCTGGCGTTGATCTGGGGCGTCGAATCGCTGATCATGCCGCAAGCCGCCTCAACTGAAGAGATGCTGAGATTTGGTGAAAGAATTTTGCTGGATAGCGGAGCTGTTGAGAAAGGCGAGATGATCGTGGTGATGGCCGGCAGACTTTCCGGACTGGGACTTTCAAGTTCGGTGACGCTGTTTACGGTTGAGGGAGATATCCACCAGACCGTTGCGTAGATCGAGCCCGTAAGCCCGCGTCTACTCGGCGCGCAGCACTTCGTGGATAGTATCTTGCAGCGAGCTTTCCGGTTTTGTTTGTCCGGGCGCCTGTTGCGGATCACGCCAGTTGTCCAGAATTCCCACCTGATGCACGCACTGCAAAGTGCAAGTCGGCGCACACCATTTCTCGGTGTTGTATTCACGATCGAAATCTTCCATCGTGTACTTCTCGAGCGGAATTCCGGGATAGCCGCGTTGCTGCGAACACCAGTGGACCAACCCTTCCTCGCAAATGTAGAGGTAACGAGCGCCGGCGCGACAGCGCCAGTTGTACGGTTTGCCTTCCGCAATGCTGTCCTGAAACCAATTCAGCCGCGCGTGATCTTTGTTGCCTAACTTCTTCACCTGCTGGAAAAGATCTTTTTCTTTCGGCGACAGCGGCTTCAAGGTGCCGTCATTGTCGTGGATGACGCCGACCGTGGTGGAAAACTTCAGTTCGACTGCGCGGCGCGCCACCGAAAGCGCATCTTCAGGATTCTTAATCCCACCGCCGATCACCGAATTGATGTTCACATGAAAGTCGGCGTATTCGGAGAGGTAGCGCAGCTTCTTGTCTAACACGCGCAGACTCTTGCGCGAAACTTCATCAGGCTCAACGTTGTCGATACTGATTTGCAGATACTCAAGACCTGCTTTGTTCAATCGCTTAATGCGGTCCGGCGTGAAGTAATAACCATTTGAGATCAAGCCGGCGATCATTCCGCGCATACGAATGTGGTGAATGATGTCGTCGAGTTGCGGATGCATCATCGGCTCGCCGCCCGAGATAGTTACGATCGACGTTCCTAAAGACGCGAGCTTATCGAGCCGGCTTTTAATAACCTCAACGGGTACCGGTGAAGAGTTGTGGTCATACTCATTGCAGTAGCCGCAGGCGAGATTGCAGCGGCGCATGGGAATCAAGTGCGCCAAAACGGGATGACGGCTCGACAATAGGGCGCGGCTGATAAAGCCGACCTCGCGGAGTTTCAACTTAACAAATTTACTTTTACGCATCTTGGGGAACGATCTGAATCTATGCCGACCCTCACTAGCTTTGAGTCGGAAGGATAGCGACAGAGGCTAACAAACGCAACTGAGTCCGCTACAAATGAAAAGGGCTCTGGATTCAAGACCGCAGAGCCCGAAAGGCCTAAATTGTAACTGTCCTTAACCCTTAACGATCTTCACGTTGGAATCCAACGGCACGTTGAACTCGCTGGGCGAGATCTTCAGGTTACGCTCGACGCCGCTCAAACGCATGGTGGTGGCGTCGTCGTTCTTCTCGACCATCTTTGTTTGGATGGGCATGCCCGACGAATCAACCCAAATTTCCGCATACTTAAAGCTGGCGCTTCCCTTGGGCACGAGTGTCAGATGGATCGTGCTGATGCCACCCCACAATGTCTCTTCACGAACATCCTGCACCGGTTGAAACTTAGCTTCGAGCTGCTGCTTGGACATATACATCATGTCCAGAACGCCGCTGGCTCCGGCTTTTCCTTTAACCGAGCCGGACTTGCCGACTATCGCCTGTTGCAGAGTGGGGCGAAACAAGGTGTACTGCCCCTTGGACACCGCCAGAATTTCATGCCGCGGCTTCTGCCATTCGATACGGACCGACGCCTCGCGGCCGCTGCCGGGAACATACAGAACCCAGCCGCTGTAATTGTCCTTGTCGCGGAGCTGCGCGTTGTACTTCTCCATGCTGATGCTTGCTTTGAGCGAACGCAGCGACTGTCGATTACGCTCCATCCGGTTCAAAACCGAACTCACCAGGCCGGCGCTTTGGGCACTGGCCACCTTTGGAGACGTGAACGTTACTGCGCCGACGAGCATCGCCAACAGCAAAGCAAGGGGAATTAATCTCTTCATAAGAACTCCTAAATAAAATCCAAAAAAAAAGGCTTCAATAATCCCCTGGCTCGCAAAACCTGGCAATTATAAGGGCTGACTACCGTATGTCAATCTCGTACCCGGTTGTCTTGCCGTCCGGGTTGGTCATTTTGCGTACACTCAGAACCTGCAAATCGCTGCGTCCGGTAAAGGTCCGCAGCTGTTGTTCCAAATGGGGCGTATCCTGTGCCTTTTCAACAACTTCAGCGCCAACCACCAAGGTTGAGGCAGATGGGCTTTGATGCGCCATCACGGTCCGCCGTTCGCCGGTTTCAAACCAGCTTTTGGGAGTCAAAAAGATAAAAATTAGAATAACAACGCACAGGATGTCCCACTGCCAACTACTTCTGGCGTAATTCCAAAAAAATAGCTTTTTCATAGTTGTCAGCACTGTGGTTATTCACCCACGAAGCTAATTCAGCAAGCGCCACGCCAATGCCTGGCGCAGCGGGATTCATTCTAACTGTGGCAAAAATCCCTGTAAATCAACTTGATGTGGCTTATTACAATTGGACTGCGGCGGCGTGCTCAACAATGTGACCGTCACGCATTTGTATTATTCGTCGGCACATTGCTGCGGCTTCCGGATTGTGAGTAATCATGACGATGGTCTGGTTGAACCGGTAATTCAATTCCTGAAACATATTAAGGACGAGCGCAGAGTTTTCCGAGTCGAGGTTTCCGGTTGGTTCGTCCGCCAATACGATCGCGGGTCGCGTTACGACGGCCCGGGCCAGCGCCACGCGTTGTTGCTCGCCGCCTGAGAGTTCAAGAGGTTTATGGTGCAATTTGTCCTGCAGCCCCAGCAGCCGCAAAACTTCGCGGCGCCTTTCGGGATCTTCGCCGCCGTTGCCGTGAATTCGTTCGGCCAAACGCAAATTACCTTCAGCCGTCAGCGTCGGAAAAAGATTGAAGCGCTGAAACACAAAACCAATTTTGCGCCGGCGGATGTCGGTGCGCTTTGCGTCTGACGCGGCGGTCAAATCTTCGCCATCAACAACGATGCGGCCGGTAGTCGGCGTCAACAAACCGCCCAGCAAGTGCAGCATTGTCGACTTACCGCAACCCGACGGGCCCATGATGGCCACGAATTCACCCTCATGAACTTCGAGCGAGACTCCTCGCAACGCCGGCACGTCAACTTTGCCGACGCGATAGGTCTTGGTCAGATTGTCTGCTTGTAGAATCGTTCTCATTAGCAATAGAAATCCTTGCTCTGCGGAAGGCGCCGGCGCAAGTTAGCAGGGACGGAAGATGTTAATACATGCAGCCGTTTAATAGCTACCGAAGCGAGATGGAACTTATTTAGGTGTGACTGCGGCTTTGTTCCGTTGCCGGGCGTCCAGGTCCACTTCAGCTAATTGCCACCTGTTCTCCAGCACAAAAGCTTCCGGGCGGAATTCCTTATCCACCTCAACGGCGGCGGGCGTTTGATAGCTAATGCTCAACTTATAATGATCGTGAGGTCGAGTAATCTCGATTCGAGCAGGCAGTCGCGTCTGTCCACTTTCGCCGATGGGCTTCTCGTCCCAATAGGAAACGTCGGTAGTTAACAGGCCGTTCTCGTCAAATGATTGAATGCGCGCCAGGCGAATTCCATTAACACGGTCAAACCAACAGCGGCGCACCAAACGAGCGTCATTTGTGCCGGCCTGGGAGATTTCTTCGAGCAGGTAATAACCTCTGACTACGCGCGCCCCGCTTTTTTCCGGACGACTGTCAGCTTCTTCCTGATAGAACTCGCTCTGCACATAAGTCAAACCGCTCTGGGATCCAACGACAATCGGGCTGATCATCAGCGCATCAGTTAGATGTTGGGGACGCAGATTGGAAAGCGCATTGACGGTTTGCTTCTCATTCATCGTCCCCTTCTTGCCTTTTTGCGTGGCGGGCTCTGCCGCGTCGCCGTCCAATTTTTCATAGACTGCGCTGTTGGTTCCTTTCACAAAACGACGATACTTGTCGTCGCCCTGCAGGACAGCCACGCGAAATGTCTCGCCGTTCGAAGTCATCTGCGCGATGTCTTTGGCAATGAACGGCACCGAAATAATCAAATAGATCTGCCCCGGACGTTGCAGCGTGACGGTGCCGTCCGCTTGCTTGTACTTCTCGGCAATACCTGACTCGGCGAATGATGTGTCTTCGAATTCGATGTCCACTTTTCCATGCAGCGAACGCACACTCGCGAGCCGGTTGACTTCGGTGATCAGGCGGCTCTTGGCTGCTTCGCTTAACGGCGTGAGCAACTGCGGCACCTGCACCTTCTTATGGGTGCCAAACAGACCGCAGCCCGCATTAAACGCAACTGCAAATGTTAGTAACAGGAAAAATGAAGCGCGAACTGAGGAACGCAAATTCGCAGCGATGGAGTTGGGCATGGGCAAAGTTCTCGGGGAAACTAGCGCTTGTCTATAGTAAGCAAAACAGCGGCTCAAGCTAACAAAGAGGATTTTTGTTGTCAACGCAACGATCTTTGGCGAATCACAGCGCAAGTTCCGGTTTGCCAAATCTGTGCCGCAGCTTATTGACGTTTTTAAGAACGCGCGGCTGGCTGACAATCCTGCGTTCAAGGTCTTGTCTGCCGGGAAAGTCGAGCAACATGATCCCCAACAGTATTGTCAAAATGCCCTGGCCGGGCACGCCGGGTATAGACATCACAATTCCCAGTGCGACTAACAAAACGCCCAGGATGTTCTTGCCGATGACTCCCAACAGCCGAATCGCCGGATGTCGACCGGACCAAAACTCATTTGGCCGATCCTCCTGGAAATAATCCGGCGGAATCTTGACGAGGATGAAGGAAACAATCCCAAGGCTGATTGCGAAGGTGACGACGAAAAGCAAAATCCCGAGCAGCGCGCTCTGCCACGTCACCATTGAAATCGAAGTGAGCATCCGGCGCAGTGTCCCCATCGTCCTTAATTAATCTCGCGGCGTTCCGCCAGCAACGAATCCAACACTTCTCGCACAACTGATTTGGCTATCGGCGGAAGTTGAAAGTCTGCCGTAATTGCGACTTCCCAAAACTCGTCAAGCCCTTTCGCTCCCGCACGCTCCAGCGCATAAGCCTGGACTAACAAGTCAATTACATCGGCTGCCTTCACAATGCGCGCCTCGATGCTTTGCCGCTGTTCATAATCGTCGTACAGTTTTTGGTAATCCGCTTCGGCTGGACCGGCACCAACGATAATGTCCGCGAAAGCCTTACCCTCTGCGAGTTTTCTCGCCTCGGCGCCAAAATAGTGTGTGGCAGTTCTGGGCATGTCACCGACTCGCGTCTCAGCCCAGTCGTGCACCAACGCCAGGCGCAGCACGCGTTCCATTTCAAGCTGCAGACCACGCGCGGCCATCTCATCGGCCAAGAACATCGCCGTAACGCTCACCCCAAAAGAATGCGCTGCCACCGACTCGGTTCCATTTGGGAGTCCGCGCAGCGTCCAACCCGTGCGATCGAGGCGCTTCAGTCGTTGCAGTTCAATTATGGTGTTCAGCATGACCAAGTACTACTTTAACGTGCACTGGTGATGAGCAACAAACACGAGCGGTTCCGCGCGACCACTGAAATAACAAAGCGGCGGCGCGATTGCTCGCGTCGCCGCTTACTCATTGTTTCGGAAGTCGAACTACTGTCTCGTTGTGCTCGCGCTGGCAGATCGCGTCAGCATCAGATTCAATGTCGTACCTTTTTCCAGGTGGAGATTGCCGCCTTGCAATGACAGCACCGAGCTTCCTTCGACCGAGGCGTTGCTCGACTGCGAAATCTGAATACCGCCCAACGACCGACCAACGCCGGTAGCGTTGTTGCCGACGACGTTGGCAGTTGAATCTACGGTCGAACCAACCGCTGCCGTTGTACCGCCTACGACGTTTCCGACCGTCGACGTCGTTGAATTGACTACGCCGCCAAGCAGGTTGCCATTGCCAGATGACGAACTGCGCGAACTGCCTGAACTTGCCCGCGCAGAGCTTGTACTGCCGGCATCGCTGGCAACGAGGTCCTCATCGTTGGCCCGGGCTCGGGCCGAGCCATTGACCACCGAAGTGATGGTCGCCGCAATCGGCATATTCAACGAACCGCCTTCAAGGCGATCAAAGAGAAGTCCAATCCGCGATTCACCGCTGCTCTGGCTCTTCTGGCTCACTTCCGTAACGTGGCCTACCAGCCGCGAACCTTTGCCGACGACTGTGCGGCCTTGCGCTTTGATCGCCTGCGTTGTCTTCAAAACAACCCGATCGCCTACTTTGGCCTTGCGCGCATCGATCGTGCTTTGTAGTTCGCCCGCCAGGCGCGTTCCTGAATCCAGGTTGACGCTCTTATTCGCGGCGCGCGCCGCAGCCGAAGTTTGACTGCTCACTGCGCCGCTCGCGTTAGTCTTTGCGGTCTGCGCATTCAGTGCAAAGCCACAAACAAGCGTAAGGCTGATTGATAGGAGGGTTCTCTTCATTGTGCTCACCTCTCAGTTTTTCGCCGCGAGTGGGCGTTAATAGTCAAAGTTCGTTTGGGAAGATTTGAATTAATCGTTCCTGAACTGTCGCAGCTACGTCGAAACCCAACGGTCAGGGAGACCATGACGTTTGCTAGTCTCAGGATGAAAGAAGTTTAGAGGGCGTTGCCGGAGGGACGGCTACACGCTGGTTGCAAGTTTATTGCAAATGCAAATTACGGTACGAGGTGATCGCTGGGAGGGGAAGGCCGGCGGTGGAATGCTGTTTTCGATTTAGCTGGTTGCTAGCGACAACCGTCGTGTTCGCAGCCGCAACCGATTTCCATCACATGAGACTTTTCGGCGTTCTTGCAGTACTCGCTACAGTACTTGCTGTCTTTCTCCGCCGGACAATCGCAGGCTGGATGCGCGCAAATGTTTTCCTGATTATCTGCCATAACCTACCGCCGCTTTCTGTGGGTCTTGCTGCTCCTGATCCTAAAACTCCAGCAGCATGCGGTCAAGTAGTCATCGACGGATTTAGGGTGCGGGGCGAACCACAATTGTGCGTTGCGCATTGCCCAGCGTTAGCACCAATGGGCGATCTATTTGCAACGGATGTTCTTCGCCGTCGATGCTGATAAGAAGATTTGTGGTCGGGTGAGTAACCGCGGTTGGGTTTTCAACCAGAGGTGCGACGCGCGGCAACAGGTTCGTCGCGATGATGCGCCAGGTTGACGGTGAACAACGAATGCGAATACCGGGCGTGTCGGTTTCAAAAGCTTCGCCAACCGCGAGCGCGTCCGCTTTGAACAAGCCTTCGCCGCAGCGCACACCGCTGGCGTCGTAGAAGGTCACCAAGCCTGACACCAATGCGTAAGAAACCGAGCTCGAGTTTTTGACGACCATGCGAATGTTAGTGACCGGCGAATCCGTCGTGCCATTGAGCGCCGTAGTGCGTAAAAATCCTTCGAGCGCAGAAGCGCCGGCGGCGTCAAGCGCCACGGTTGTATCAGTCAGCGCCACGCGCCGCTCGCCGGACTCTGCAGGCTGTTGGGCCACTACGCCGATTGATGTGATTGCGAGTAGCAACGCGAGCATTATGATTTTCATTGGTTGTCGCTCCAGTTCTTTAACCGCAGGATGTGTAAAGGATGGCAGGCATTCTAGTGCCAGACTCAGTCAGTAGCAACATTATGCGGTTGACTCAGTCTCGCTCCTCACGACCGGCAAGAGCGCCGCGCCGCGCGGAAGGATGAAACCCTTCGCGGCGTTATCAATCTCATCCATCACTTCAACGAGCGAGTGAGCAGGAATCATATGCATGGCGCGCACCTGTTCGTCCGGCAATTCTGAAGCAAGAAAGATTCGGTAGCGCTCAGCCTTCGTCAGCAAAGACCACGCGGTTTGCCCGTTTACCTCATAGCTCTCGCGTAGTCGCGCGGCCAGGGCACGCGAATCGTTCTCCGCAAACCATTTCAGAAAATCCGCGCGACCCGGGCCATCGCCACATTCCGCCAGCAACACGATCGTGCCGCCTTCGTTCGTCGCCTGCGCCGCCATCTCGAGTGCTTTGTGCGCCTGGATCAGGTTGATGTCCCAGGGAGAACCGCCGCAACTAACGATGACTAAGTCGCGCCGTTCAGCGATGTGGACAGAATGCGTTGCCAGGTATGATTCGCAGCCCGCGTGATGTGCAGCGCGCCAGTGGCCCGCATAAACGTTGACCACGCGTCCGCGCTCATCGACGATGGCATTCACGCTAAAGCGTGGCTCAAGCAGGGCGGCGACGCGCTCGCATTCTTCATTGACTGCGTTGCCGTCTAACTTGCCGGTACCGACGCCAGCGCGCCGTCCACCGGTTTCAAAGTCGAGCGCCAGCATGTGCGTAGCTTCAATCGATCGCGCCGAGGCAAGCCCTGGACAGATCGACTTGCGGCCCCCGGTGAAGCCTGCAAAGTAATGAAAGCCGATCGCGCCGGTGAGAATAACGCGAGAAAAATCCTTGAGTGCACGGTTAACTTCGACGGGGGTGCCGCCAGCCGTGACACCAAGCGAAATGAGAGCACCTGAATCATCGGCATCGTGATCAAGAGTGCGCACACGCTGAGCGATGAATGGTGTCAACAACTCATTTTTCTCTTCGTCGTTTACGCGCCGGTGTATGCCGGTGGCAAAAATAATCGCGATGCTTGCAGGCGTCACACCTGCTTGAATTAAGCGGCGGACCAGGAGGTTGATGATCTGGGCGCTGCCGGTGGCGCGCGTCGCGTCTGAGACAACAATAAGGACGGTATCGCCGGCAGAGAATAGATCGTCGAGCGGCGGCGACTTGATTGTGTCGCTAAAAGCCGCGCCAATCTCAACATCGGTTAGCGGTTTTTCGTTAGTGGGGTTTGTTTCCAGTACCTGGAAGCGTGAGGCGTCAAAGGTAAAAGTCTGTGTGCCGCGTCCATAGCCTAATTGCATTTCACTCATCAAGGAGTCTTTCGACGTGAAGAATTACGCTACTAGGAGCCAAACTCGATCAAAGCGCGCTCGATGACATGCAAAGAAGCAAAATCAGTTTCGCCGGCTGTGCGTGCTTCGGCCAGCCATTTGCGAAGTTGCCGGGCTTCTTCGAGCGAGGTAATGCGGCAGGCTCCGGTCAGGGCAAGCGTGACCAGCGCATCCGGAGCGCCATGCGTGACCAGCGCAGCCTGCAACGCTGCCTGTTCCCGAAGATCGAGTGTAAGCAGAAGCTTGATCTCCATAAACCGTTCACTGACCCGCTGTCATAGTTTGGAAGTTGTTCAGATTTGGTCGAGCGCCTGAGTGATATCCGAGATTATGTCCGCCGACGCTTCAATGCCGACTGCAAAACGCACCGTCGCTGCTGAAACTCCCGCTGCCTGGAGTTGCTGCGCGCTGACGCCGGCGTGCGATGAATAGAGTGGATAGCTGGCCAACGTCTCAACGCCGCCGAGCGAAGGCGCAGTGCGCACCAGCTCCAGCGAATTGAAAAGAGTTTCAACTTCCGCTTCACCGCCAACTACATCAATCGCCACCACGCCGCCGAAGCCGCTCATCTGCCGGCGCGCTAACGCATGACCCGGATCTTCTTCGAGCCCGGGGTAGTAAACGCGCGCAACTTTTGGATGTTGGCGCAACGCGCGCGCCAGCGCCAACGCGTTCTCGCAGGAGGCGCGCACGCGCAGAGCGACCGTTTTCATGCCCCGCGAAAGAAGATAAGCAGCGGCAGGATCAAGCGTAGTGCCGACCATCACCGATGTCTGTCGGGCGCGATCGATAAAATCCTTGCCGCCGGTCAACGCGCCGGCCGTCAGGTCCGAGTGACCACCCAAATATTTTGTGGCGCTGTGCATGACGGCATCAATGCCATGTTCAATCGGCCGTTGCAGCACGGGCGATGCAAACGTGTTATCGACCACGGAAAAAATTTTCGCCTGGCGACAAACGTCCGCAACCATGTCCAGGTCGATGATGCGATTGAGCGGGTTAGCTGGCGTCTCAAACCAGAAAACTCTTGATCGCTCACCTGCGATTTCAGCGAGATTCGGGATTTCGTCGAGTGAAATAAAGCGCGTGTTGATTCCCAAATGGCTGAAGACTTTCGTGAGCACCTTCACCGTGCCGCCGTAAATTGAGTCGCAGGCGATCACCTCATCGCCCGCCTGGCACAAGGTTGCCAGCGCGCAGAATGTCGCCGCCGAGCCTGAGGATGTCACGAGCGCCATTTCAGCGCCTTCAAGTTCAGCAATTTTTCTTTCTGCCTCAGCCACGGTGGGATTGGCGTAACGCGAGTAGAAGTACGCGTCGGTCAACTCGCCGCGCGCATAGCGCCGCATTTGATCAAAGTTTTCGAAGGCAAAAGTGGCGGTATGAAAAACGGGAGAGACAACGGCTCCGTGGGGCTGTTCCTCGGTGCGTTCGCCGCCATGGACCGCCAACGTAGCTTGAGAGAGTTTGTTTTCCGGCGTGGAATTGTTGGCAGTCATGCAGTGCAAGCTCGGGCGAAGCTGGAGGAGCGCGGCCAGCTTAACAAATCTGCCGAAGGGAAAACAGAAATAACGGTGGCGGACTGGCAAAAGGCCACAGCGAGAGCGGCCTCGCCGCATCTCTTTATTAAAGCCGCGCGATCGCTTTCTGCGCCAGCGTTTTTGATTTGTTTATTTTGCTGGTCTGATCCCCTGAGCCGCCAATGCTGATACGTAGATAGGCACTCCCTTTAAGTACGTAGAGTGCGCCACCAACCCGGCTACCAATCCAAAATGCGTCGTCGCCAACGCCCGCTACTTTTTGCGGCGGCGCAGCTTCGTCCTCTTCCTCTTCGCCACGACCGCCGGCCTTTTTGTCTTTGTCGCGATCTTTCTTGTCGCGCTCGCGCTCGCGTTCTTTTTCTCCCACGCTACCTTTCTGAAATGTTTCGCGCCAAAAACCTCTGGGGTCTTTGGCGTCGGCGCCATCGCCCTTCTGTGCCACCAGCAGGCTGATGGAATTCGAAAAAGTCGGCAGCGTGAAGAAGCATTGCGAGATCTGCAGACCGCCGCCCGCTTGTCCGCTCAACTTCGTTTCTTTGACAGCTTCGCCCTGGACCGTCTGAATTTCTTTGCTATCCAACATGGCACACGCATCAACTTTCGGCTTCACCGCCGTTGCGACCTGGGCTGCCGACGGAGAACCCGTCGAAGTTAATTGGCCCGGGCTCGCTTGTGCTGAGCTGTTTTCAGAAGTGGCCGAAGACGTATTCGTGGGTTGTGTAGTGGTCGAAGTCTTGCACGAGCCGACGGCAACGAACAAGAGACAAGACGAAAGCATAAAAATCCAGCGCATAAACATGCTCCTTCAAACAAAGAATTGAAAGGGTGAGCAGGCGAATTCTTGCACGGCGCTGTGCCCATCGCAAGCCGTCCTATCCTGCATGAACTATCAATACGAAATGGACCTTGAGAAAAACTTGAGACTGGCTGATTAGCCCAAGACAGCCGGCATTCCAAAAAAAAAAGGCCACGCAGGTGGCCTTCTACATAATTGGGTTTAGCTAAAACCAACCTTTACAAGGCCGCAACGCCGTTGACGTGATTAAAGTCCTTGTAGAGTTCATTGTATTCGCGCAGTCGATGCTCGATAAGCCGCGGCATTTCATTGACCTCATTGAGATTGATTATCGCGTTCACGTTGTTTAGAAATGCTGCGTGCGGATCCATAGTGCGCAGTGATGGCGACAAGAGGACAAAGAAGACTCGGCGGCGCTGAGCTGGTCTGAGAATGCTGATCTCACGTGTTACATAGACAGCGCCCTGTTCCACCGGGTCAAAGCGCGCGTCCAGGACCACTACGTCCAATTGATTTTCACGCATGCGGTCCACTGCCTGGCGCGTCTCGTTGGCAACAAAAACTTTGTAACCGTCGTCGGTAAGCGCGCGCGCTACGCTTTCGCGATTCTCCTCCAGCACGCACACCAAAGCTTTTCGGGGGTTCCAGGATGGCCTGACAGCTTCCGAGGCATTGCCATTGGGAAGGGATTGGCCAGCAAGTTTGGAAAGTAATTCCAGCAGCATGTCTGCGGCTGAGGCGCTGGGCTTCGCGTCCTGGCCGCCGCCCTCAACTGCAAAAAGCGGCGCCGGATTTGGCTGTTCAAAATGCGAGCTCCCGGTTGCTGGCGAATCCCCCAGGGCCACGCCACTTTGCTCGAGGGCCGGATTCGGCGTTGCAAACTCGACGGTGCTGTTACATTTCGGGCAACGAATACTGAAGGCGCCGGTGGGCACCTTCATTTCATCGAGCTGCAATCGTGAAGCGCATTTCTGACAGGAAGTAATCATAAAGTGAAAGTCATCAGCTTGAAGTTTTTTCGAGAGAGTCAGTCGATCATGTTGAGCATCGATCCGCTTTCAGAGATTGCATTCAAGGGCACTGCACCGCCGCCCTTTTGCATGAATTCCTCGGCGGCTGTCACGCCTTTCAGCGAAAGCAGCAGATTGTTTTGATTGGTTGCGAAGGCCAGTCCGTCTTCCAGGCTGACGCGTCCGGTTTCGATCATGTATTTGATGACAGTGTCAAAGTCCTGCATGCCATCAAGTTTTCCATCGCGCATTGCATCCAGCAAAGACTTGCCATCAGCCTCGCCTGCCTCGACGTATTCGCGAGTGCGCGGACTCGAGCGCAATATCTCAACTGCCGCTATGCGGCCGCGCCGATCTGCACGAGGAATTAGGCGTTGGGAAATAATGTAGCGAAAGGTTTGGGCCAGCCGAGTGCGAATAACAGCTTCCTCGTTCTTGGGATAGAGACCAATGATGCGGTCAACCGTTTTCGAAGCATCGATCGTATGCAGGGTGGAAAGCACCAGGTGACCCGTTTCCGCAGCTTCTAAAGCGATTTCAGTTGTTTCAAAGTCGCGCATTTCCCCGATAAGAATGACTTTCGGGGCCTGGCGCAAAGTGGCGCGCAGTGCTGACGGAAAGTCGCGGGTGTCGTGTCCAACTTCGCGTTGATTAATCGTCGAACTTTTATGCGAGTGAAGGTACTCGATGGGATCTTCGATGGTCACGACGTGGTAGTGCTTTTTTTCATTGATGAGGTCGATGATCGCGGCCTGCGTGGAGCTCTTTCCCGAACCGGTTGGACCAGTCATCAAGACCAGGCCGTTTCTTAGTTCGGCAATCTCGGCCAACTGGTCGGGAAGTCCCAATGACTTGATCGTCGGAATGTCCGTAGGAATTACGCGCATGACGATTGAATAGACACCGCGCTGTTGAAAAATATTGACGCGAAAACGCGCCCGTGAAGGAAGCGAATAGCTAAGGTCAGCAGTACCCGTGCGCGCCAGTCGCTCGGCGGCATCAGGGTTACCATGCATCAGCGTCATCGCTATGATCTCAGTTTGATAAGGCGTCAGTTTCTGCATCCCCAAAGGCTGCACCGGCGTGAGCTTACCGTTGACTTCCACTTGCGGAAGTTGGCCGACGGAGAAGTTCAGGTCACTGATCTTTTCGGAGACGAGCAGCATGCGCTCGATGATGGGCGGCAGATCGAAGAAACTCATTAATTTGTAACCCCGGAAGAAACTGTTGGAACGCGTCGGGCGGGAGGGTAGCCATTTGGGGGCGCCCTGGTTGGCGCAGCGATTCTCGCGCACAACATTGTCAAACGCAAGCAAAAAATGTTGCGGCGAGCGTCTTTCGTAGGTTTTGTATGGCTGTTTTGATCGTTAACGAGCCCAGAGGTCGCTTATTAGCGCGACCGCATCGGCACCGGCGGCAATGACGGCGTCTCGATTGGCTGCGTTGATGCCACCAATGGCCACTAAGGGAATCTCCGGAATGACTTTGCGAACTGCGGCAAGTCCAGCGAGACCGACAACACGGTTTGAGTTGTTCTTGGTAGCAGTCGAAAAGATTGGACCGATAGCCAAATAATCAATAGGCAGCCGCGCTGCTTGTTGCGCCTGCGCCAAATCGTGAGTCGAAAGGCCGATGATTACATCGCTACCAAGCAGGCGACGGGCGGCTTCAACCTGCAGATCATCCTGACCGAGGTGTACTCCATCCGCATTAACGGCAAGGGCGATGTCGACGCGGTCATTTATTATGATCTTAATGCCGTGACGACGCGCGACCAACATGGCCTGCTCGGCTTCACGATAGAACTCGCTGGACGAGAGATTCTTTTCCCGTAGTTGAATGAGTGTCATCCCTCGGCTCGCGAACTCCGCCACCTGATCGGCATGTGAACGTCCGGACAAGAACTTGTCCGTAATTGGGTAGGTTCGGGTGGCGTCGAGCAAGTCCAGGAAAGCTGAGGTCACGATGACAAGTCTCTTAAGTCTCTTTGCGCTTGGGTCGCTCATTGAATCGCAACACGCGTTTGCGCAACCGAATATTCTTTGGCGTCACTTCCACCAGTTCATCGTCGCCAATAAACTCGATCGCCTGTTCGAGCGACAGTTCTTTGGGTGGCACTAAACGCATTGCCTCATCCGCGGACGACGCGCGCATGTTCGTTAGCTTCTTTTCCTTGATCGCGTTCACGTCGAGATCGACGGCGCGCGCATTCTCGCCGATGATCATGCCTTCGTAAACTTTTGTGCCCGGCCGCACAAAAAGCGTCCCTCGTTCCTGAAGATTGAAGAGCGCATAGGTCGTTGTCTCGCCAGTGCGGTCCGAAACCAGAGAACCAGTTGCGCGGCCGCGTAGAGTCCCCTGCCAATTATCCCATCGGAGAAAGAGAGTATTGAGCAGACCCGTGCCTTTAGTCTCAGTCAGGAATTCATTGCGAAAGCCGATCAGACCGCGCGATGGTATTTCAAATTCCAGTCGAACGCGTCCCGTGCCGTGGTTCACCATCTTGGTCATCTGTCCCTTTCGGCGGCCTATGGCTTCGGTAACGACCCCAATAAACTCGTCCGGGCAATCGATAACTACCAACTCGATCGGCTCGAGCGTTACGCCGTTGCTCTGGCGTGTGATCGCCTCGGGCTTGGAAACCTGCAGTTCGTAGCCTTCGCGTCGCATCATTTCGATCAGAATCGACAATTGCAATTCGCCGCGACCGGAAACCTTGAACTGCTCGGGAGCCTCAGTCTCTTCGACTCTAATGGCTACGTTGCCCAGCACCTCACGATCGAGGCGTTCCTTTACCTGCCGCGAAGTTACAAACTTTCCATCTTTGCCGGCGAAAGGAGAGTTGTTCACACTGAAAATCATGGAGATGGTTGGCTCGTCAACTGCGATCGCGGGCAGCGCCTGTGGGTTATCACCTGAAGTGATCGTATCTCCTATCTCAATGTCTTCGATCCCGGCCAGCGCCACAATCTCGCCAAACTCGGCTCGTTCAATAGACTCGCGCTTCAAGCCTTCAAATGCATATAACTGTGAAACGCGCACCTTCCGGATTGAGCCATCAGGCTTGGCAACAGCGACTTGATCCCCAAGCGCAATCGCGCCGGAATAAATTCGGCCAATAGCGAGACGCCCGACGTATTCACTGTAGTCAAGGTTAGCCACCAACAATTGCAATGAGTCGTCTCGTATCTGCCGGGGTGCGGGAATGGTCGTTACGATTTGCTCGAACAGCGGCTGTAGGTTTTGGCTTTCATCACTAAGGAGTTTCTTAGCTATACCCTCGCGCGAGACTGAATAAAGAATAGGAAACTCGATTTGCGCGTCAGTTGCATCGAGATCAAGAAACAACTCGTAGATTTCGTTCACTACCTCTTCCGGTCGCGCGTCTTGCCGGTCAATCTTGTTTACGACTGCGATGGCCGGCAGTCGGGCTTCCAGAGCTTTGCGCAGCACAAAGCGAGTTTGCGGCAGGCAGCCTTCGGCGGCATCAACCAGCAACATCACCCCATCCACCATTTTTAAGACGCGCTCAACCTCGCCCCCAAAGTCGGCGTGGCCGGGCGTATCGACAATATTAATCTTTACATCGCGATAATGAACGGCGGTGTTCTTTGCCATGATGGTGATGCCGCGCTCGCGCTCAAGATCCATCGAATCCATTACCCGATCGCGCACCTGTTCGTTTTCACGAAACGTTCCCGATTGCCGCAACATGGCATCAACCAGCGTGGTCTTGCCGTGATCGACATGGGCGATGATTGCTATATTTCGAATGTCTTTTCTTTCGTGACTCATTAATCCTACCCGCGACTTCGCTGCACAGTTTCAAATTGGCCTTCGGGGCGAAACTATGAATGTTACCACCTGACCGGCAATAACTCCCGCGGCGGGACACGATGTCGCTGTTGGGGGAAGAGTAAGGCCGCCAACTACCGTGACAGCAAGCCACCGGTCTGACGCAGGGATTCATACAGCACGATGCCAACCGCAGTCGCCAGGTTCAGGCTACGCACCTTGGCATTTGGCATCGGTATTGTAAGGCAGCGATCCCAGTTTGAAGTGAGCACCGATTCGGGCAAGCCACGCGTTTCGCGGCCAAAAACAAGGCAGTCGTCAGGGAGAAACGCCCAATCCGTGTAACTCCTCGTTGCCTTAGTAGTGAGATAAAGAAAGCGAGCTTCGGGAAATGATTCATGTAGGCGCGAAAGGGTTGAGTGCCGGCTCAGGACCACTTCCGGCCAATAGTCGAGCCCTGCTCTGCGCACCGCCCGATCGTCCAGTCGAAAGCCGGTTGCACCAATGATGTGGAGCGGAACATTCGTTGCGGCACAGAGCCTCGCGATGTTTCCCGTATTGGGCGGAATTTCAGGCTCAACAAGTGCTACGCGGATCATTGGAAGACGAAGCCTTCAGTAAAGGAAGGTTTTCAGACGCTTCGATTCGATTGATGAAATACAAAAGGAACGACGAGATTCGCTTGAAGTGCTCGTCGTTCCTTTTGAAAGGCCCTGCTGGCCTGTTGAAGTTTGTGTGCGCCAGTTGGAGGTTGCTGTTCTACCGTCGAAGACCGAACTATCTCTTCTTGGCTGCCTTCTTGCCGCCCTTCTTGGCTGCTTTCTTTCCACCTTTTTTCGCTGACTTCTTTCCACCTTTTTTAGTTGCCATTCTGTTTGCTCCTTCGTTTCAAAAATTTTTTAGGGTTTAGGTCTTAACCACAAGATACTGTGCTTACTTCTCTCTTGTGGGCTAGAGTAAACGGCGCACAACATCTTGCTATATAAACGCAAACGCCCACAATGTCAACAACTTATTACATCTTCAGGTGAAAAAAAATTTGGCTCCGCGCGTGCTGGTGCAGGTGATCAGTGGAGTGAGTTCGCGTCTCGTCATCGCATTTGTGATCAGAAAACTAAAATGCGTTCGTGAACGATCTGCCGATCAGGTTGGCCGCATTCGATGTCTGATCCGAGCATGAAGCGCTGGAAAAGTTGATCGCTGATTTGATCGATTCAGTTATCGCAAAAAAGGAGTGAAGATCCAACCATCGTGACGATCGATGCCGTAATAGAAAAGCACTGCGTTAGTTTTATCCTGACTGGTCACGCCAATGAACGGGCCAGAACTGTTAGCTGCGCTACTTGAAGAAGAGGATGAAGGCGTGCTGTTCGAATTTGGCGACACCACCGGAACCATATCTCGTTCTGCTAGTTTAAGTTGCGGGTCACGGGTATCGGGCCGGACGTTGTGCGCAAACAACATTACGGAGCGCACGAAATCTACCAACTCGTTCGAGCGTGGTCTAACCAACTGCCACTCACCAGACTCCGACAAAGGATCATGCGCGGCAGAGGCACGGAGAATCTGAACCTTCTTAGTATTGACCGATAAGCCTGCGGTCAGATCGTCGATCGATGAAGGCAAGCCTGGATCTCCAGTAAGACCTTTCGCTGCTTGATAAGAATAGTAAAGACGAATGGCTTCTGCTACCTGTTCACCACGAAAGATCGCTTCCTTTTCCCTCTCTCGCCGCGCTTGTTGTTGCAGACTTGGCGCCGCCGCGGCGGCCCACAGCGCCAGGATCGTCATCAACGCAAGCAAGGCAACCAGGGTGTAACCACGCTCGTCATGTCGACTGCGGCTCGGAGTCAGACACGATCTCACCCCAGCAAGGCCCGAACGCCCTGTCCATATATTGTGGTGTGGTCCATTGCTATGGTTGGTCATCGTCGCTATCGGGTCGTGGTGTCGGTCGTTGCATCGGATTCCCTTTGTCACCCGAAACTGAGAAAGGCAAAGTGTGTTTGATCTTCAGATTAGCATCGACCAGCACCAATTCCTTTTCTGAGATGCTGGTGACGCGAAATCTCCCGCCGAGGAGATCGCCACGCTGGACATTCAATGTCTCTTTTGATCCTTTGTCTTGCAGAATAGCCGTGTCGATATACCGTCGAGTTCCGATAATTCCGACGTAGCTGTAGTTGGGTGTGGGCGGAGCATTTACTGACAGCGTGACTGGGTTCGAATAGAGCTTGCCGTCGGCTGAGCGCGCCATAACCTGACGGGAGCCAGCATTCGCGATCAGGCTAGCCGGCACGGTCGCGGATAATTGCTGCGGACCGATGAAGCGTGTTGGCAGTTCGGTGTTATCGACTACTATCCGCATTTGCGGAGTAAACTTATCGCCGGCAACTTCCAGCGTAAAGTCCCCGGTTCGTGCAAAGGCGCTGGCAGGTGACACACTTGCAAGCAAAACCGGAGGCGTCGGTGTTGGCGTTGCGGTGGGTACCGAAGCGGCCGCTACCGGTTTTGGAGGCGGCTCATAATACGCAAATATGTTCCGCCTGGGTTCCGGAACAACTGGCGCCGAGCTGTCCCATTTAACCGGCTGTAGCCGGTCAAGAAGGTTGTCGTTTCCCTCTATTAAAGGAGCCGCCGCGGGTTGTGCCGAAACTAATCTTCTGTCGTTGGGCGAAGCAGTAGCAACGGGGGCGCGTCGCGTGACTTGTTGCGGGCTGCTCCCAAATCCAAAGAAGGTCCACCAAAGCAGCAACAACGCAATGATGCCGAGCGCGCCCGCCACGAGCAGTTTCTTGCGCTCAGCCGGATTTTGAATGTCGCTAAGTTGCATGAGTCAAACTGTTCTAATCGCCGGAAATATTTTCCGTGCCCGCTCGTTGAAAATAAGTAGTCATCTCAAGCCGCAGACTCACTAAAGAGCTTCCCGTTGTACCAGCCTCCGAAGCGCCGCTAGATTCGGTGGCGCGTTCCAGTTCAACTGTATTGATGATTACGAACTGCTTACTCGTCTCTATGTCATGCACAAAGCGGCGCAGGTTCTGATAGGGTCCCTCGACCGTAACGCTGATGGCGATGCCGGGATAAATACTTTGCCACTTCGTATTAGCGGCCCTTGATCCGGGACTCGCTTTCGACCCAACAGGTTCAAGCGGCGTGTAGCTGGGCCCGGAGGTATTTCGCAGACCGTTTTTGCGAATGAGACTATTGAGACTGTCATACAACCCCATGCGTCCGCGATTCGCGTCCACCAGTCCCGCAGTCTCGAACGCCTCAAGGCTTTGCGTGATGCTCTGAACAGTAGCGTCAGTACTTCGGCCACGTGTCAGCAAGTCCTGCGAATTTCTCAACTGGCTTTGCAGACGTGCTCGCTCCAGTTCCAGCGCTGCGCGGCGAGAGCGCGCGGGAACCAGAAAATAAAGGTACGAAACGACCACCAGTACCAGAATTAACAAAGCGCCGGCAATTCCAATTATCTCCGCCACGCCAAACACGCCGGACTGGCGCGAGACACGCAAGTTGGTTAGGCGCGCACGAAATTGGCGCTTGTGAGTCGACGGCGATGGCGGTTGCTGGCTCATTTGGTTCCGTCAACTTCTCCTGCGTTCAAAGCGACCACGGTGGTTGCAGTCGCGGTGCCAGCCCTGGGACGATAGACCACAGCCAACTCATATTCGGCGCCGCTCTCTCCTCGACCACGTTGCAGGTTCTGCGTCCGCAATTCCGAATGAAACACTCCGGCGCGGTCCATCTCTGCGATCATGTCGGTCACAATCGCGGGCGTTTTTGCCACCACCGTCAGGTCCAACTCCGCCTGCGTTTCGTCTCCTCGGGTGACCACCCGTCGGACTGCGATACTCTTGACACGAACTGCGCCTGGCAATGCCGATTCCAAATCCGCAAATAAACGCGACCACGAGAAGCGCTTGCGATCAACCAGCGCGTGCGCTGCATCCAGTGTCTGCAGTTGTTCGGAAGTCAGCGAGTTCTTGACGGTTTCGGCCTGCGCCTGCAGCGCTCGTTCCTGAAGCCGCAGGTTATTGATGTCGTTCTGGACCGCATTCGCTTGCGCATTTGCCTCTCGGGTCGCGCGGACGATGAAAATAAGGCTCACGAGTGACACGAAAATCACCGCCGCCGTGATCATCCAGGGCAGTGAGCGATTATTGAATGGCCGGCTTGCCAAGTTTAATTTCGTAGGCACGAAAGTCTTTCCAGTCCTTCTGAGGAGTGTGATGCGGATTCTTGCTGCTGAAGGATACACGCCACACTTGAGAGCGTGCAACCGGGCATGAAAAGAGCCGCAACCGCACAATTACACGCCCGCTTGCTCCGAATGTTTCATAAAACACGAGTGCGGTTGGCTATGTCAGGCGGCGCGCAGGTAGTGGGCCTTCGGTCATCGCCAGTGACGGGCGATATGCGGAGATACGATTTCGGCCCTCGCGTTTTGCGCGATAAAGAGCAGAATCAGCCAGCTCGACGAGTTGAATTGGATCCGTCGCATCATCGGGAAAGGCAGCGACGCCGATGCTGATCGTGATGCGGTGGGTGGCTGTCGCTTCGACCGAGTCCTGCCGGGTTGCAGAGAATTCTTGGTCGGCAATGGCGACGCGAACGCGTTCGGCCGCGACCAGCCCCTGAGCGTAGTTGGCATCAAGTAAGAACGCCGCGAATTCCTCGCCGCCAAAGCGGGCGGCGACATCACCCGCCCTCAATGCCTGTTTTATTACGTGGCCGGTTTTCTCGAGCGTCTTGCTGCCAACCAGATGACCATAGGTGTCGTTAACTTCTTTGAAGTGATCCAGGTCCATCATCAAAACGCAGAACGGTCGACCTTCGGCTTGCGCGCGCGCAGCTTCACGCCGTAGTTCGGAAAAGAAAGATTTGCTGGTGAGCAGGCCAGTCAGCTCGTCGTGGGCCAGGAGCCGATGGATTTGCTGTTGAAACTCGCGATCAATTTCGTCCAGCATCTCAAACCGGAACAGGTGATCGCCGATTACAATTTTGTCGCCGTCGTTGAGCGGGGCTTCAGTAATCAACTCGCCGTTTAGCAGAGTCCCGTTTGTCGAACTTAGATCTGTTATCGAGTAAACGGTTTCGTCCGTCTGCGGGCCGGGTGTGGTGTTGATGCGCGCGTGCAGGCGCGAGGCGCGCAGATCGTTGATGCGCACATCAGCTTCCAAAGCGCGTCCGATTGTTACCTGGCTGCGTTCAAGCGGAATAGGAACAGCCATTAACTCACCGCGCAGGGAAACGAGAGCCGGGCGGCGTTCTTTTTGGATTGCCTTTGCACCAGTTGCCGGGCGGCGGGTCTCCGTTTGGTCGGACGAGTCTTCGTTATTATTTTGACTGGGCATCGAGTCTGGGCGTTGCTCCGCGATACCGGGCTACGTTTCGCTGGAATAACAAACGTGGCGGGCATTTTATCCCGCGCGTGATAACGGGGCAATCAAATACCATTAACGAACGATGTTGGTTGCCTTGCGTGGCGTCAGCTAATGGTCGTCTTGTGACCGCTGCGCGTTACTCCTATAATCGACAAACCAAACTTTCAGTTGCGTATCCTCCCCCGCCGCTGTTCGGGAACTGCAAAGGAGTTTTGAGTGAAGGAACAACTAACCGCCGCCTGCGATGAAGCTGAACGGCCGCTCTCGATCGAGCGCGTTGCGGTGGCCGATTTGCCGACCGAATGGGGCGATTTTAAGATTGCCGGTTACCGCTCGCTGACGAGCAGTGAAGAATTTGTGGCGCTATTTAAAGGAGAAATGCGACGCGAGGAGCCGACGCTGGTACGCATTCACTCGCAGTGTCTGACCGGCGATGTTTTTGGCTCTACAAAATGCGACTGCGGAGAACAGCTTCATCAGACGATGCAGATGATTGAGAAGGAAGGACGCGGCGCCATTGTTTATCAACAGCAGGAAGGGCGTGGCATTGGAATCCTCAACAAGATTCGCGCTTATGCGCTGCAGGACGAAGGCGCCGACACGGTTGAAGCAAACGAGCAACTGGGGCTGGCCGTCGACTTGCGGGAATATAAGCAGTGTGCGGAGGTTCTGTTTGATCTGGGTCTCTGCCAGGTCAAGGTTATTTCAAACAACCCGCTCAAGTTGCGCGCGCTTGAGGAAGCTGGTTTGCGCATTCTCGAACGCGTTTCAATTCAGGTGGAGCCTACCGAAAACGCGGAAAATTATTTACGAACGAAGAAGGAAAAGATGGGACACCTGCTCGAGTTCGAAAATTAACCACCCCTACCTTCCCGAGCTTCGACCAAAGCCAAACAAATTACCTACTGAGGACGTTCTACTTTGCTGAGTCGGACCGCCGTCTTCTTAAGATCGTCCGCAAAGCCAATGATAGTCTCAAGATCCCGCCTGGCGTCACTGCCTTGCTTAACCTCAATCGTATTTGGCTTCTGAAATAGAGGGTTTGATACGAAGCTCATTATGGTTCGGTCAAAGACCAATAAGGCAGCGCGAAATTCGCCAGAATTCGTAATCGCCCGGTTCGCGAAAGATTGTTCCCCATTCTTTGCTTGCGGCAGATTCAGATTCAACCGAAGCCGTGAGGCCTTGGCGCGAATATGAGAAACCATATCTGAAATAAAAGCATAATCAATTTCCTTCTTAGACCACGTCTCAGACATCATCCTGTTGTTCAGTAGCTGGAGTTCTTTAAAGTCGGCTCCAATTTGTTTTAGCGCCAGTTGTCGGGAAGCATTCTCCTCGCGGTTTGCGGGCAGGAGCTTAAGCTCCAATTGCTGCTCCATGTCTTTCCGTTGGATTGCGCGAACAGCCTCTCTCGCGCTCGATACTGGACGTTGAGCCTGAGTTTCGGTAGTGCAGGTCGCGAGGATCACCAACAGTGGACCTGCCAAACTAAATCGTGAGCTAAGCAGTATTTTCGCGAGACGCATCGGCCGACCTCCTTAGATCAAGGGTACCTACGGCGGGGCTTCCTGGAGAACTTGAAAAAAATAAGGTGGCGGAATTATATCCGCCACCTTAGCAAACGTAAACCACGAAAAGGAAAAGCGGCTTAGAAGTCGAACCTCAGTCCCAGCCCTATTACCCGCGGGTTACTTGAAAAGATACGGTCGGGTTGGTTGAAGAGCGCCGAGCTAGCAGTGTTATAACTGTTAATCTTCGACGCAGAAGTAGAAACGGGCTGAATGTCATTCGGCGAGCCCGGAATGTATTGTGGATGGTTGAACGCATTGAACAAATCAGCACGCAACTGAATGCGCGTGACCTCACCCAACCGGAAGGACTTCCAGATAGAGAAGTCCAGGTTGTTGATTCCCGGCATTTGCAACGTGTTCCGAGCAGCGTTGGCAATGGCTCCCGCTCCCGCCTTGATATATTCGGCATTCGGATTAACAGCCAGATAGCCGACGGTCGCCCCTGCAGTGTTCCTCAGCGTCGTGACATTGGTGCCCGTGCCGCGCACTCCGGCAGGATTCCGAATGGTGCGGTCCGGAGCGGCGTCGCCGTTCAGGTTCGCGTCCGTGCCTGAAAGCACCGTCGCCTTCTCTCCGGATTCGGCAGTGTAGGTGCCCGAGACACCAAATCCCCCAAGCAATGTTCGCGTAAGCCCGGTGCGGTTCTTGAAGAACGGCAGTTCGTAGATTACGGCCGTCACAAAGCGGTGACGGCGGTCAAGGGCCGAATCAGCCCTCTCAGGCTTCAGGTTCTGGAAGTCCTGCACTCGTCGTGGACTGAGCACTGTCGAGAATACTTCGGCAGTGGTGTCATCGATAAGGTGACTCCACGTGTAAGCAGCGGTCATCTGGAACCCGTTGCTGAAGCGGCGGGTTAGCTGACCTGAAAGACCGTGGTACGTCGAGTTGCCGTTCGAAAGAAAGCCAACTACGCTGCCGCCGTTAAACCCGGCGTTGGCAAATCGCGGCACGAAGTTAGAGCGCGCGTTGATTTGGGTCAGCGTCAGCGGCAGAGCATCAAGCGTCGCTTGACTTGGCGCTGTCAAGAACGTTGGCAGACCAGAAAGCCCGTTACCCACCTTGGCTTGCCGATTCATGCGGTTCTGGGTCAGCAGGTGGACACCGCGCGTGCCGAGATACCGAGCCTCGGCCGACCAGTTCTTGCCGAATTGCCTTTGGAAGCTGCCAGTCCAGGTGAGCGAATACGGCACTTCCTGATCGGGAACCCACGAGCCAGTGTTGGCGCGCGCCGCGGCTGCATTGTTAGCCGCCGGCACGAGCACATTTCGAATGCCGCCATTTGCCAGGAAATTCGGTGTGTAAAGGAAGGCATTACCAAAGGGATCGTCGCCACCGACAGTGGTGTCAATTGTCTGCTGCGCCTGTGGCGGCAAAGACAGGATGTAAAGGTTGTCGAAGATGTAGTCGTAACCCATCGAAAACCCTGCGCGAATCGAACTCTTTCCGCTGCTTCCAAAAAGGCGGCCGAGCATGCCCTCAGAGAAGTTTGGAGAATAGGCAAATCCTACCTTTGGCGAGAAGTTCCGCTTCTGAGCTTTCGGAGCGTGGAACTCAAGCAGCCCCGGCACGCTCGCAATCGCGTTGAGCTCCTGAAGTTGCGTTCCTTTGGGTGGTTCTTGATAGGAATAGTTCACACCCAAATTCAAGGTCAGGTTCGGTCGTATGCGCCAGTCATCCTGCACGAAGGCATAGAAAATCTTCTGTGTGCCGTAGTAAACCGCATCGCCAACACTGCGTTGGGCCGTGAAGTCTGGCCTCAGGTCGTATAGAAAGGCCTGAGCCTCTCCGTACTGGTAGTCGCCGCGGGCACGCTGTGTAAAAGTCTGCGGCGAGATGATCTGACGGAAGTCGCCACCGAACTTTAACGAATGTGCACCGGCGGTGTAGGTCATATTGTCGACGACCTGATAGCTATTCTCGATGCCGGTCTGCGGGAAGTTGCCGTTCGGCCCGATATCCACCGCAATATCTAGCAACCCGATGTTCGGGAAGGTCGTGTCAAGTCCCGGAAAGCGGAATGACGTCGTGACCGGGAACGAAGAATCGGTTCGGCGATAGGCGAGACGAGTCTCGTTTGCCAGATTCGATGTGAATGTATGAACCAACGTGTACGAGAACAAACGATTCTTGTAGGGCACCGGCTCGTTGAAAATTGGCAGACCAGCCAAGCCGACGCCGTAGTTGTCAGTCCAGTTATAGCGTGCACGGTGCTGTGTCTTTGAACTTTGGGTAAAGTCGAGGTTAAGCACGAAGTTGTTCTGCTTATTAAACTGAGGCTGCGGAGGCAGATCGATCGCACCGATAGGAAGCCGCAAGTTAGTGCCTGGACACGTACCATCCAGGGCGAGCCGAACGCTACAGAAATTGCGGAAGGCAGTAGCATTCGCCGCGATTGGCACGAATTGTCTGTAGATGGCCAAGTTCGTCGCCGAAACTCCCGCCGTTCCCGCTATCGTGGCCAGCGCTCCAGCGGTAAAGGCCGTGATACCGGCCGGTACTGAGCCAAAGCCCGCTTGCAACCGCTCATACGATCCAAAGAAAAAGAGCTTATCTTTGCCCTTCCACCATGAGGGACCACCTTCGCCAAACTTAGGCAACCAGACAGGTCCACCAGCGTGAAAGCCGCCGCGGAAGAAGTCACTGCGTGACATGAATTTCAAACCCGGACCCTTCTCGCGCACGAAGCCGTCCTCTATCTGCCGCGTATCAAGCGCATTCAGATAGCGGTTGCGAATGCCGCCGTACAACGAACCGTGGAAATCATTCGTTCCCGTCTTGGTGACGGTGATGAACTGGCCACCATTCGAGCGCGCGTACTCTGCCGAGAACTGGTTCTGCAGGAGCGAAAACTCCTGGACTACTTCGGACGAAACATAAATTGCCGGTCCAGTGACCGACTTGTCGTTGTTGTCGACGCCGTCCACCATGAAGTTGTTGTTGCGGGGACGTTGGCCGCCTACCGAGCCGCCGGCTCCGACGCCAACTCCGCCCGAACTCGAGACGTTAGGCGCGATCAAGGCGAGGTTATTAACGCCGCCGCCGAACGCGCCGCCGACGTTGGTCTGAGCCAACGCGACGACTTGCCTCTCACTGAAGGTCTTCGAGAGGGTGGTGGTTGTGGTGTCGACCAGCTCGCTGCCACCGGCTGTGACTGTTACAGTTTCACCCACTGCACCAACCTGCAAAACCGCCGCCAGGTCTGTGACTTGGCCCAACTGCACCTTTACGTCAGAGAGAGTTAAGGTTTTGAAATTCGGCGCTTCGATCGAAACGCTGTAGTCGTCGCCGGACAACAGGTTCTCGAATCCAAACTGGCCGGAACCAGAGGACTGTGTGGTGTTTGAAATATTGTTTGATTTTTTAGTAATCGTAACCGTTGCGCCGGTCACGATGGCGCCTGCTGGGTCAGTAACAGTACCGCGCACGCTACCAGTGGTAACCTGCGCCTGTACAGCTAACCCACAGGCCAATGCGAAGATTATTACTCCAAAAATCGGAGCTAGTTTCCGCAAGCTGTTCATCATATAGATAAGTCTCCTGTGTGAATCGTTTCTGAGAACTTTGGGGATTGCCTAACTGCGTATCAGTTC
>JANMKA010000006.1:0-17254 GCA_031371765.1 Blastocatellia bacterium | reverse complement strand
CGTGTGGCGCATGTCACGACGCCGCGGTGAAAGCCAGACCTGATTTGACGCCGCCGCCACCAACTTCAAAGAAGTGTGTGGCTTGCCACAAAAAGGCCGCGGCCTGAACCAGCTTTTACACTGGGGAATTTCCCAATGCTTTGCGCAAAAGACCGCAAACGGAGCTACAGACCCTGCCGGAACCCAATAGTTATGGCGGCATGGGCATTGCGCTAAGCGAAAGGGATGAAGTTATTAAACTCAGCTTGGGAAGTTTCCTAAAGAAGGTGGATGCAATAATGAGATTTACCCTTACGCGCTTGATAAGCATGACTGTTGCCGCGGTTGCCGCATCGCTGTTCGCGGTTTTACTACTCGGTCCGGTGCCGGCGCAGGCAACGGTTGACGACCCTTTTGATGCTGCCGGCACTTACAAAACGAAGTGTGTTGCCTGTCATGGAGCCGCTGCCGATAAGCGATTCGATAAAGCTCTGCCAGATGATCAACTCGTTGACATCGTCTTAAAAGGTAAGAAACCCGAGAAGCCACCCAACATGCCGGGTTACGGCGAAAAGGGTGTGACCGCGGAACAGGCAAAGACTCTGGTCGACTACATGAAGTCGATTAAGCAATAAGGTTCGACAGCGCGCGGACCTTCCCATCGTTAAGAAGCCTGAGTAAGTAGGCGATTGCCTGCTTGCTCGGGCCGCTTGCGATCATGTTCGGGAAATACTGCGGTTCGCAGGAGGCACGCATTGAGCACCGAAGCAGCACCGGCTCCAGAAATTCCTTCACTGTTTCGCAACTACATCAGCTTCGCTGGCGCCCTGCTCGTGACTGCCAGTCTGGTAAGCATTCTGCTGCTTTTCTTTATTGAACTGACCAAGACTGCGGAGAACCCCTACCTCGGAATCATCACCTACACAATTCTGCCTGCCTTTCTGATCCTCGGCATCATCATTATTGTCGCCGGCCTGCTCCTCGAGCGGCGCCGGCGCAGACGTTGGCCTGATTCAAAAATTGCCGCCTATCCAAAAATCGATTTGAACGAGCCGCGGCAACGCCGGATCGCGTTCTCGCTAACCGCGTTGTCATTCATATTCATCTTCATGAGTTCGTTTGGCAGCTATCGCGCTTACGAGTACAGCGAGTCAGTTGAATTCTGCGGGCGAACCTGCCATGCCGTAATGAAGCCCGAGTACGTAGCTTTCCAGGCAACCTCGCACGCCCGGCTTCGTTGCGTAGATTGTCATGTCGGTTCCGGAGCCGATGCTTATGCGCGCTCAAAAATGAACGGCGCCCGGCAGCTTTACTCGCTGGCTTTTAATAAATATTCCAAGCCTATCGGCACGCCGGTTCACAACATGCGTCCGGCAAATGAAACTTGCGAGCAATGCCATTGGCCATCAAAGTTTTATGGCGCGCTGCTCAAGACTTTTAATCATTACGCTTATGACGAACAGAATTCCCTGCGACAAACGCGCATGCTGATCAACGTCGGCGGGGGCAATCCGGACAGTGGCCCAGTTGCCGGAATACACTGGCACATGAACCTCGGCAATGAGATTTCCTACATAGCGACTGATACTCACCGGCAGGTTATTCCCTGGATTCGCGTGAAGGACCGGCGGGGAAATGTGACCGAATACTACGATCGCACGCGGCCGCTCAGCACTGAACAAATCGCAGCGGGTGAGCAGCGCCGGATGGACTGTATTGATTGCCACAATCGGCCGGCTCATACTTATCTGCCGCCCGATGTCGCAGTTGACCAATCGTTCGCGGCAGGCCGGCTTGATCCTTCGCTGCCGTATCTCAAACGCGAAGCAATCGCCGCGTTGAATCAAACTTATGCAACTGAGGGTGAAGCGGTCTCAGCGATCGGCGCTCGCCTCGATGGGTTTTATCGAACCAATTACGGCGAACTGTACAGCCAAAAAGCAGGCTTGGTTAAGAGCAACGTCAGTGAGGTCCAGCGAATCTACAAAACCTATTTCTTTCCCGAGATGAAGACCAATTGGGAAACGCACCCCAACAATATCGGCCACCTTTATTCTTCAGGTTGTTTCCGCTGTCACGATGGCGAACACGTCAGCAACACGGGCAAGATGATTCCGAAGGATTGCAATGTCTGCCACACGGTTTTGTCTGACTCCGCGCGCCCGGCGTCTGTGCTCAGGCCGTTATCAGTGCAACACTCGGTGGATCTAGGTGGCCTGGCAGATCGCAAATGCGAAACGTGCCACAAGGCAAACCAGCCCTTCAAGCATCCAGTGAACCTCGGCGATATTTCGATGTTTCAGTGTGTCGAGTGCCATGCAAAGAAGGACGCGCAAACGGCTCAAAAGTAAGTGCGGCGTCAAATTCCCCAGGCGCCGAAATAATCCGCAGCGCGCCGCTGGGTTCCAGTCTTCATAAATTGTTTTTTCTCGCGTTTATAGGAAGTTGAAGTCGGCATATGAATTGCCCCTAATCGACACATATTCGGCGGAAAAGCGAGTTGTAATCATGGGCGAACATAACGTAGAACAGTTTGACCAGGAGAAGTCGCAAGTCTTCATGAAGGCCGTGCTGAATGATCTGCGCGCGCTGGCTTTCATGCTTGAGAGCGGTCTGGTAGAAACTGGCGTCAGGCGCATCGGCGCTGAGCAGGAGATGTTCCTCATCGATTGCGACCTGCGGCCCGCGCCGATCTCGCAGGAAGTCTTGCAGCACGCCAACGAGCCGCGCCTGACAACCGAAATCGCCCGATTCAATCTCGAGGCGAATCTCACGCCGCTAATGTTGACCGGCGCTTGTTTTCGGCAGCTGCACAATGAACTCAGTGCGCTGATTGCTGTAACGAGTGCGAGCGCAAAGACAATGGCCGCTGATGTGTTGCTTGCGGGCATCCTGCCTACCCTGCAGAAATCAGATCTGACGCTCGATAATCTGACGCCGGTCAGCCGTTATCACGAGTTGGACCGCGGCGTGATGCGCTTGCGCGGGGGTCCGCTGTCGATCCACATCAAGGGCCTGGACGAACTGCAAATAACGCACGACAACATCATGATGGTGTCGTGCAACACGAGTTTTCAAATTCACTTTCAGACAGATCCGGCAGAGTTTGCGGCGCACTACAACATGGCCCAGGCCATCACGGCCCCTCTGCTGGCAGTCGCGGTTAATTCTCCACTGCTATTTGGTAATCGCCTTTGGCAGGAAACACGAGTCGCACTGTTTCAACATTCAACTGATGCTCGTTCACGTCCGCAGCTCGCGCGCAGTCATCCAACCCGAGTCAGCTTTGGCGAGAACTGGCTGAAACATTCGGTGGTCGAACTTTTTCATGAGCAGATTTCCCGCTTTCGGCCAATCATGATCACGCAGCCCGACGAAGATCCATTTCAAGTGCTGGCGCGTGGCGAGATTCCGGAATTGTCGGCCCTGCGAATGCACAACAGTACGGTTTGGCGGTGGAATCGCGCGTGTTACGGAGTTTCTGACGGTGCCCCACACCTGCGAATTGAGAATCGGGCGCTGCCGTCCGGGCCAACAATTATCGACGAGATTGCCAATACTGCATTCTTTGCCGGCTTGATGCTGGCATTGCCCCAGGAGTACGGCGACATTTCGCAACGCATGCCGTTTGATGACGCGAAGTCAAACTTTTTCCGCGCCGCACGTCACGGTCTCGACGCGCAGTTCAACTGGATCGAGGGGCAATCGTCTTCCGCATCATCGCTCGTGCTCGAGCAATTGCTGCCGCTGGCCCACCAGGGACTGGCGAGTGCTGGAGTTGAAGCAGCCGACATTCACAAATACCTTGGCATCATCGAAGAGCGCGTGCGCAGCCAACAGACCGGCGCGCGTTGGGCTTTGAAATCGCTGACGTCGCTGGACCAAACAGGACCGAAGGAAGTCCGGCTGAGGCAACTGACTGCCACGATGCTGGCGTGTCAAAAGAAAGGTAATCCAGTGCACACCTGGCCGGAAGTGAAGAAGTCAAAGCCTGGCTCGTGGGAGCAGGGCTATCGAACCGTAGGCCAATTCATGTCAACCGATCTCTTTACCGTCCAGCCGGGCGACCTAATCGACCTGGCAGCAAGCGTCATGGACTGGCGGCACATCAGGCACGTACCGGTTGAGAATGAGGCGGGACACCTGGTTGGTTTGATAACCCATCGCAATTTGCTTCGTTTGGTTAGTTCGGGCAATCATGAAAAGAGCATCAATGCCATAACCGTTAGCGAGGTAATGGTGCCGGACCCGGTTACAGTTTCGCCATCAACTCCGACGCTGGAAGCGATCAAGATCATGCGCGAACAACGCATCGGTTGCCTGCTGGTGGTCGAGGATCGTCAACTGCTCGGAATAGTTACGTCGTACGACTTTCTCGAGGCGTCGGCGGAACTGTTTCAACAGCACTTGGCAGTAATTGATAAGCCAGTGAAAACGCGCGCCGTGGGGCAGACTCGCTTTCAGGAATCTGCCTGACTACCATTCACGCATGGTTTCGATTAGCATTTACTAATTTCAGTTGGACAAGAACGCTCTGAACGATTCCAAAAAGAAAATCCTTGTCGTTGACGACGAGAAAATGATCCGCTGGTCGCTGGGTGAGGCGCTGCGCGGCTGGAGTTATCAAGCCATCGAGGCAGAAACCGCGGCGGCCGCCCTGGCATCGTTTGACTCCGAAGCGCCGGCGGCGGTGCTGCTGGATATCAATCTACCTGACGGCTCGGGCCTGGATGTGCTGCGCCAAATTCGCCGGCGCCAGACGGATGCAGTTGTCATTATGATTACAGCGAACGTGCTGGTGGATGAGACTATCGCGGCGTTGCGAGGTGGCGCCTACGACTTTATCGGCAAACCGATCAACCTGGACGAATTACAGGTTGCTATTCGGAACGGGATCGAGGCCAGCCGGCTGCGCAAAGAGGTAAACCTTTTCAGACGTGAGCGCTTGCAACAGTTCAGTTTTGAGCAGATCGTCGGTCAATCGCCGGCCATGCGCGAGATGCTGGAACTGGCGCACAAAGTTGCCGAGAGCGAGGTCTCTTCAGTTCTCTTGCAAGGCGAGTCGGGAACCGGAAAAGATCTAGTCGCTAAGGCGATTCATTATCATTCGACGCGTTCCACCGCTCCGTTTGTCGCCATTAACTGCGCCGCGCTTCCGGGCACGCTGATCGAAAGCGAATTGTTCGGCTACGAGAAGGGCGCGTGTACTGATGCCAAAGCCCGCAATGAGGGATTGTTTGAACAAGCCGAGGGGGGCACGCTTTTTCTTGACGAGATAGGCGAGCTGGAGTTGAGTTTGCAAGCAAAGCTTTTGCGCGTTCTGGAAGAGGGCTCGTTTCGACGCGTGGGCGGCTTAAAAGATTTGCCGCTTGATGTTCGAGTCATCGCTGCTTCGAATCGTGACCTGCGCACGGAAGGCGAAGCAGGGCGTTTCCGATCTGATCTTTTTTACCGCTTGTCAGTCATCCAGATCGATATTCCCCCTTTGCGCCAACGAGGCGACGACGTGCGATTGCTGGCGGAGCATTACCTCACCAGCTTTAGACAGCGATTGCGAAAGAACATCGGCACGATTTCCCGGGAAGCATTGGAAACGTTTGCGAGATATGAGTGGCCCGGCAATGTGCGCGAACTGCGCAACGTAATTGAGCGCGCCATGATTCTGGAAGATGGGGATGAAATATCCGTCAGGTATTTGCCGCGCAATCTAACGGACGACGGGCTGACGTCAGGTGGCTCCTCCGGCGATGGAACACAGCAGGCAAACCACTTTCGCTTGCCTCCGAAGGGCGTTGCGCTTGAGGACGTTGAGATGTCGCTGGTGCGCCAGGCAATCGAAAGAAGCGATGGCAATCAGACCAAGGCTGCCGAACTACTAGGGATTTCGCGCGATCAGCTGCGCTACCGGTTAAAGAAACTTGAAGAAATTCAAGCGCGCGCCAAGGTCTGACAATTGTCCTGACAAGTGTTTCAGTTTCCCTTCGGCGTGGATCAGGTCGGTTCTTCGAACATCACACTAAAATCTCTTATACTTTCCCTTCGATGTCTGATTCCCCACTTACATTCCTCAGCGCTAACGCTGTCGGCAATGCCGGCGAACTGGAACGCTCGCTTAAAGAACTAGCCGATATCAAGTTCGCCCTGGACCAGTCCACCATCGTGGCGATCACCGATCAACGCGGCATCATCAACTATGTCAACAATGAATTTTGTCGCATCTCAAAGTACTCACGAGAACAACTGCTGGGTCAGGATCATCGCATCATCAATTCTGGGTTTCATCCCAAAGAATTTATCCATGACCTGTGGACCACCATTGCCAGTGGGCAAGTATGGAAAGGCGAACTGAAAAATCGCGCCAGCGACGGGACAATTTATTGGGTTGATACCACTATCGTTCCCTTCCTCAATTCTGACGGCAAGCCTTACCAGTACGTTGCGATTCGTCATGACATCACACAGCGCAAATTGGCTGAAGAGGAAATCAGTCGCCAGGCCGCATTGCTTGACGAAGCTCACGACGCGATTATGGTGCGCGATATTGATGACACGATCCTTTATTGGAACAAAGGCGCAGAAACCATGTATGGCTGGACGGCCGCAGAAGCCATGGGAAAAATCGCGCGAACATTGCTATTCGAAGATCTGCCTCCAGGATTTGACGAAGCCAAGAGACAACTTGAAAAGACCGGCAATTGGCGTGGGGAACTTAACCAGCGAACAGCGGATGGTCGCAGGATCATCGTCGAAGGTCGCTGGACCTTAGTGCGGGATGCGACGGGAAAGCCGCAGCAGAAGCTCGTCGTCAACACCGACATCACTGAAGAAAAGCGGCTCCAAAGCGAATTGCGACAAGCCGCGCAGTTGTCTCTGGTTGGCGAACTGGCCGCCGGACTGGCCCACGAAATCAAGAACCCGCTGGCGGGGATTCAGGGTGTGGTTGATATTCTTTTGCGCCGCCGCGACGCGCACGATCCCGACAACGAAGCTTTGCGCGGAATCCGCAACGAGGTTGAGCGCATCGATCAGACAGTGCGGGCGTTGCTCGATCGCGCTCGCCCGCGAGTGCTGGCGACGAAACCAGGTTCCCTCACAGAAGTTGTGCAGCGGGCTGTCAGCGTTGCGCGCGCGCAGGTTTTTGCCCGGTCCGAAGGCAGCATACCTATTCAACTCACCGTTCCCACTGAACCGATCATGATGTCGATCGATGCCGGACAGATAGAAGACGCAATACTCAATTTGATTATCAATGCGATCGAGGCAACCGAGAATCAAGGGTCGGTTACTGTCCGTGTCTTTCACTCGCCTCAGGACGACACAAACGCCGAGACGGACGAGGTGGTAATCGAGGTTTCTGACAAAGGCCGCGGCATCAGCGAGGAAAATCTTCCTCGCATATTCAATCCCTTCTTCACCACCACCAGAGGCGGCACCGGATTGGGCCTACCCGCGGTGCGGCGCATTGTTCGCGCGCATGGTGGCAGGGTCGAAGTCCAATCGGCTTTGGGCCTTGGCTCGACCTTTTCAGTACACCTGCCGACGCAGCGCGAAGACTGAGTTTCAGTCTTAGGCTGCGGATATCCACACACGTACACGCCAAAATCCCCAAGGCAGTCTTCCTCAAATTCAGATTCGCTTGCATTTTGTAATTCGCGTAACTGGCATAAGGCTTGAATGCCTTTCGGTGTAGCGCTGAATTAATCCTCAGTTAAGCCGTTGCTGAAGGTTCGAGTCTATGAGAACACTAAATGAAACCGAAGGACGAGAGTTGCTGATCTTAGCCAGGATTGGCAGGCTGGGTTGCGTTGACAATGACGAGCCTTATGTTGTGCCGATTAATTACCTCTTCGAAGACGAGTTGGTCTACAGCCATTCTCTTCCCGGTCGAAAAATAGACATCCTTCGCGCACATCCGCGTGCTTGCCTACAGGTCGACGATATTGTCAACGATTTCAATTGGCGCAGCGCGATTGCCTATGGCAACTACGAGGAGATTCATGACCCCGGCGAGCGCAGATCAATTCTCAGGAAATTGCTAGCGCGTTTTCCTTTGCTGACTCCGGTAGAGTCGACTATGGCGCAAGACGCCAGCGCGCTTGACAGCGTGGTTTTTCGGTTGCGCATAGATCGCATAACCGGTGTCGCGGAAGGTGAAACGGACCCCCTGGTCAACCCTTAATCTTTGTCCCGCAGGTAGTCTCCATTTCTAAGTCGATGGAACATGAGCACACGATCGAGGCCATCGGCAATCGGCTTGCCGCCGGGCCGCGCCATAATTACCTGCGTGATTGGATCTACGGCGGCATTGATGGATCGGTAACTACCTTTGCGGTTGTTACCGGCGTTGTGGGCGCACAGCTTTCCCCAATCATCATCCTCATCATGGGGTTCGCCAACCTGATTGCCGACGGCTTTTCGATGGCCGCGAGCAACTTTCTCGGCACAAAAGCCGAGCACGACGACATTCGGAGGCTCGAGGCAATTGAACATCGGCATATCGAGCTGGCACCCGAAGGCGAGCGGGAAGAAGTGCGCCAAATTTTCGCGCGGAAAGGGTTTGCAGGAGCAGAGCTGGATCGCGTCGTGGAATTAATAACGTCCGATCGCCAGCGTTGGGTGCAAACGATGCTGGCGGATGAATATGGTCTGCCGCAAGAGGCGCGTTCGCCGTGGCTGGCGGCTGTCAGCACGCTTAGCGCGTTCCTCATCTGCGGCCTCGCGCCGTTGTTGCCATTCCTGCTTAGCATGAAGAGCGCAATCGTGTTCTCAACGTTGCTTACCGGCGCAGTCTTTTTCTTAATCGGTTCGGTGAAGAGTCGTTGGTCCAGTGCTTCCTGGTGGCGTTCCGGTCTTTCCACTCTTCTGGTTGGGGGCATCGCCGCCGCGCTTGCTTTCTTTGTTGGCGTTCTGCTTAAGAGCCTGGCGTAAATATTCTAACTAGTCTGACCTGCACATAACGTAGCCGCAATTCTCATCCTGCCGCTTTGCGCTCGTGTCGCCATGCGAAAACTTCACCAAAGGCTGCGAGAAAGCGCGCAATTATTCAGCGAGTTTTGCCGCGGAGCCTTGTTTTGGCAGGAAAAACAGGGCTCCCAACAGGTACGGCTGTTGCAATTCAGATATCACGATTAGCTGTTTTTCCTGGCTGGGGAAAGAAGGTCGCGTCAATGAACTCAGAAATGATTTCTGGAGAGAAAACGATAACACGCCGGAGATTCTGTAATCGTGCTTTGCTGGCATCGACCACGTTGGCATTCGCAGCAAGCCAGCTGAATGCACAAGATGTCCATCGTGAGGATGTGCTACTCGCATACCCGCCACTTAAAATCGATGGCGCCGAGAGCATTCTGCCTGGTTCATTCCTTTATTTCAGTTACCCCACTTCTAACGACCCAGCCGTCCTGGTTCGCGCGCCTGACGGTCAGTACTTAGCGTATGCCCGAAAGTGCGCGCATCGTGGCTGCTCGGTCGACTTTAGCTCAGCGCGACGTTGCCTGATCTGTCCTTGTCATAAAGGAGCTTATGACGCACGGACTGGTTTTGTACTTTTCGGGCCACCTTTGCGCCCGCTTGATCCAATTGTCTTACAAATGCGCTCCGGTGGGCAGGTATGGGCGGTGGGAAAAACGATTGGCAACCGCAATCCAAATGCGTGAAGCGATGATGGCGCCGCCACCAGGATCGTTTCCTTTGGTTAATGGAATTTTTGGGAGGTTGAAATGAAAAACATGAGACGCAATTTTTTAGCAAGCCTTGGCGTTATGATGGTCTGCGCCATGGTGGGGTTGAGTGCCGGCGCAAATGCGCAAGCGCTCGAGGGTCGAACGGCGTTTGCCAGCGGAACCGCGACTCAGCAGCCGCTCTACCGCGAGTATAAAGGTGTCCGTCTCGCCATGACGGCGCCGGAAACGCGCGCCAAACTTGGTGTGCCGGCAATCAAAAGCAACGATCAGGACTATTACGTGTTCTCGGATAACGAAACCGCGCAAATTGGATACGATGCCGAGCACAAAGTGGTCAGCATTTCGGTTGATTACCTTCGTGGGATCGGTGCGCCTGATTACAAAGCGGTGGTTACCGGCGAGTTAGAAAAAACTCTAAACGGTTCGTTGTACCGCATGGTGCGTTATGAAAGCCTGGGCTTCTGGGTCTCCTACAACCGCACCACCGGATCAATGCCCATGGTCACCATAACCATTCAGAATATCCTCCAGTAACTTTGCACAGTCGCTTTTGACATTGTCCGCCGCACCATTGTCGTCATGATTGTGAGCGGCGCCTGGCGCTGGGGAGAACAACAATGGACGTCGCAACTGAAATCACTAGTGCGCTCTATTCACGCCGTTTGCTGGATTAATATTCGGATTGTTGCTGCGGCCTCGCAGAAGGTAAACCGCCTGGCTGGTTATTCATCATCCGCGAAGCAGGTATGACAGACTCGCCTGAAAGCTTCGTATGACAATAGTTCCACTTCGGACGAGAGATACCCGTCTCTGACTGGTTCGTCGCGCAACAAAGCGGTACTCAGGTATTTCTTGTTATCGTCGGGAAAGACCGTCGTAACTACGGCATCTGCGCCCAGCTCGTCCTGGATCATCAAGGCTCCGAGAAAATTGGCGCCCGATGAAATGCCGACCCCGAGACCGAGCCTGGCCGCAAGCTTCTGGGCCATCAAAATTGCATCGCCATCATGCACACTTACCACCGGATCCAACTCCGTAAGCTGTAAGATCGCAGGTATAAACTCATCCGAGATTCCCTGGATGCGATGATGTCCAACCTTGTGCCCAGCCGAAAGCGTAGGAGATTCAGCTGGTTGCAAAGGGTGAATCTTAATTCCGGCATGCCGTTGCCGCAGAAATCTTCCGACGCCCATAATTGTGCCGCCGGTGCCAACGCCGGCGACGAAGGCATCGGGCTTGATCGAGTTGAAAAATAGCTGCCACCAGATTTCGGGTCCGGTGGTCTTTTCGTGAGCTTCCACGTTCGCGGCGTTTGCAAATTGCGCCGGCAAAAAGATGCCGGGTTCGCGTTGTGCCAATTCTTCGCTCAGCCGGATACTGCCGAGAAATCCCCCCTGTTCGTGACTGACCTGAACAACCTTCGCGCCCAGGCTCTTGATTAGGGCAATACGTTCCTCGCTCATCCAATCAGGCATGAAGATGACAACTTCGTGGCCGAGCGCTCTACCAATCGCAGCGAACGAGATGCCGGTATTTCCGCTCGTGGCTTCCGCAATCTTATTGCCGACTTTGAAGCGTCCTGCTACGTAAGCCTGCTTAAGAATGTGGAACGCCATCCGATCCTTGATGCTGCCCGTCATGTTCATGTGCTCGGCCTTGGCATAGACGATTCGTTCTTTGCCGCGCAAGGAAAGCCGAATGGCGAGCAATGGCGTGTTGCCGATCATGTGACGCAGTTGTCTACAGCGTGCGAGCGGGTAAGCCGCCAAATCTGAGGGCGGCAACGCTCGCATACCTCGGATCACAATCGGGTTCAAACCGCTTTGATTTTGCATAGTGTCTTGTGAATTACCCCTCGTCCGGCACAGGGCCTTAGCCCGCACACTGAAGCCGAGCAAGAAGCATTCCCAGCCAACCTGGTTCAGCGCAGTGGAATTGCCTCGTATTCATTAAACAAACTCTATAAGTGGGATACCTCCCTGAGGAATCTCCCCCGCTATTCGCGGATTACTGCGCAAACATCCGAGGGCGGCCCACAAAAAGCCTTGTTTGTGTCCGGCACGGTCGTTGCTCAAATGACCAGTGAGGTGACAAGGGTTCAAAGCCAAAACGCTATGTCCATAAAAAGCATTCTATGTCCCACAGATTTGACGGCCGATTCGGACGAGGCCTTGCGTTACGCGCTGGCGTTAGCGCGGACTTACGGCGCTAAGCTGATCGCCTTTCATTGCGAACGAGGCGGTGGCGATTCTGACGCGGGCCGGAGCGAGGTTAAGACTTTATTCGAGCAAGCATTGTTTCGCTATCTTGGTCCAGTCGAACTGGCAGCGATCAATTGGCAGCGCGTAGTCGAACCAGGCAACGATCCGGGAACTGCAATCTCGGACTATGCTGCCGAGCATGGAGTTGACTTGATTGTGATGCGTTCGCGGCGCCGGCCACATCGGGCGGCGTTACTTGGTTCGACTGCGGAAGCGGTTTGCCGCAGTGCTCCCTGTCCGGTACTGGTGATGCATAGCGACCAGCGCGATTGGGTTAATGGATCGAGTCACGACATAACCATCAAGCGAGTGCTGGTGGCTTATGATTTCTCGGCCGATTCTGAGCTGGCACTGAATTCCGGCCTATCGTTCGCGCAGGAGTATCAGGCCGAACTGCACCTACTGCACGTACTGCCGCAGGCTTCGGTTGCAGAGTCCGAAATTTCGTGGTTCCCGCTGGGCAAGGAAGACGCCTATCACAAATCAGCGCGACGGCTGCAAAAGGCCGTACCAGCCGAAGCGCAACTCTGGTGCGACGTCAAGCACGCTGTTTCTGAAGGACAAGCCTATCGCGAGATTCTTAACTATGCGGAGAAGAATGAAATTGATCTGATTTGCATTGGCGCGCATGGCGCCGGTTTTGCGAGTCGTGCCTTGTTTGGTTCAAATGTTGATCGCGTGCTGCGCCAGGCGCCCTGCCCGGTGCTGGTGACGCGTCCGCTAAAACCAGCTATGACAGTGCCAAGGGCGCCGGAAGCGCGTGCGGCGGCCTATGAGCGAAATGATTGGAAACAAGTCGAGACTTTTCGAGTCTGACACTTACATTAAAGAACGGCCATCGAACGGTTGAGTTGATGCCGCCCGATTTCAAATCTGCAATGCCAAATCCGCAACCCGCAATTCAATCGGTCCACAGCCCTCGAAGTCAATCACGACTTTGGCGGCTCCGGAGATCTCTGTGCTTGACCTCGACTTTCATACCCGATTTGTTATGTTGCGTTCCATCAAGAGCAGGTCGACGCTAGTTTCCGCTTTCATCGAGATCAGCGTGCACGTCGTAATAGTCCGTTCCGATTCTGGTGCCTGAAACCTGCACGCGCCCGCGCACATTCTTCAAGGTGTACGCGAAATAGAAAGTGGCAGGTTTCGGATTCCCGTTCTCGGTGATTTGCGCGCCGCTGTCACGCAGCGCCTGTTGCACATCAAGTTCCAGTCCGGCAAATAAGTGCGTTTCAAAATCTTCTGGCTCGTTAGATTTCAGCCGACATCCAAAGCTATCACTCGTGTGTGAGTTGAATCGTGTCCCGCCGAAACCTATGCCACCAGCACGCGTGCCGATGCTTCCGCCGCCACCGCCACCGTTTGCATCGCAGGTGAGGCCAGCGGAGGATTTGCTGCGTTCGACCAACTGTCGAACCGAGAAGTTGGAAAAGAAAGACGTTTCTCTAGACCCCACGCACGAGGAGAGGAGCAGTGCGAAGTAAAGCGTGAGAGCGATCGAGATCTTTGTCTTCATATAATGAAGCAACCGAACGTTTGAGTTGACCGGGCGGCGCGAATTCAATCAACCCTCGCCGGACCAATGATGATGCAAAAGGCGCAACCGCCGCTCCGGTCCAACGATTTGTTGGCCCGCCGATCGAAGAAACGATTTATTTAGCAAGCCGCTCCCGGATTTTATCGGCCACGGGTTTGGGAAATATTCGATCTAAGATCATGGGCGCGTCCTTGATGTCCGCTTCGCTGACGAAATCGGTGACATCAAAGTGTTTCTTTTCAACGGCCGCCACACGCACCGCGCCTTGGTCAATGACCGTCGTGTTATCGCGCACAGTCACCCAGGCATAAAATTTTGGATAAGCAATGCCCGATTGAGTTGGTCCGTTTCGCAAGAGTTCATATTCGACGGTGACGGTCTTCTTTGTCGAATCTTTAAAATATTGTTCAAGATCCCGCTTTAGGAATTTGGCAAAGTCCTTTTCATCGGGAACGTTGGCTCGGACATGCGACTCGGCAATAGATTCGCCTTGGGGTTGGGCGCACGTGATTACAACGCCGGCAACCAATAGAAGCGAGATAGCGATGGATAGTTTCATCATATGATGCGGGCCAACGTCTGAGTTGACGCGGCGGCGCGAATTCATTCAAGCATCGCCGGATGAATCAAGTTGAGAAACACGCTCCCGCCGCTCGCGTCCAACGATTTGTTCGACAACAGCGGTTCAAATGCGCAACGCCAAATAGGTTCTGACTGGTCTGTTCGTGCTTTTGCGATTATGTGGATCTACGGTGACAGTCAAGCTAATGTTCTCAAATGGCCCGTTCGATCTGGGGTCGTCATCGATGATATGCAATTCGTACGTGCCGTTCGGCAAGTTGTGGAAACAGAACAGTCCGTGTTTGTCGGTTATGCAGGAAGCCACCATCGACTCTTTGGGTTGGCCTCGTGAGTCAACTGGATAAACGTTCACTTTAATATTGGATATCGGCCTGCCATTCAAATCGTTTATCTGACCATAGAGCTTCTTGTAGATATATTGCCTCTCTGGATCATCATCTGTGGAGTTAGTAGACGCTTTTGGTAATTTGCACTTACACCTCTGCGGCTGGGCAACAGCGGGTAGAGTGAGTAGCAAGATGAGAAGGAAAATTGGCTTCATTCGTTCAAGTAGCTGTTGTCGAACTATATATTATCCAGCCAAGGGCTTGATAATACTCCTATGAGCGTATTATCTGCCTCGTGCGTGATAATACCGGAAAAGTGACATTATCCCGCTACCAGTCGGCCAAATCCAATCATCGATGGGCCCTTCCCTCAATCTTGGTAACCTTCAGATGAATGCTGACGTCCATAATGCGTCAATGGCGTGCACGCACAAACCTAGAGACACAGAAAAAACCCGCGCAACTTTAAAGTTGCGCGGGCTTCTTAACTTTAGGGTTTTTCTAAACCGGTTAGGGTTTCTTTTTGTCGTCGCCCCTGTTTCCCTGGTTATTGTTGTTGTTGCTTGGCGGGGGCCTTTCCCCTTTGGGTTGGACAACGACCTTGTTTTCGTCTTTCGGGGGGCGTTTGTCTCCATTCTTTTGAGCAAAGACACTGCCGCCGCTCGCGAGCAGCAAACCGCCAATCACCACCGCCAGGAATTTTTGTCTTAAGTCGAACATCTTGTTTCCGTCCTCCTCATGCATTTCTAAAGCGCGCATGGGAGTGAGAAGAGACGCGCCGCCCGTCAGCGAGCAAGAACGATGCCAGAAATCAAATCAGCCAGATTGTATCCGGACCTGCCATTCAGCCAACGGTTAACGCACCGTATCGCACCGTGTCGCACCGTATCGTGCAGGCAATTCGCCTGCTTTCCGGCCTGTTTTTCAACTAACGCCGCACCGTAATACTTAGCGTGCCGACGTTCCCGCTACTGTCAAAAGCCCGTAAGCTGACCGAATGTTCCCCGGCAAGCAGGGTTCGCAGAGACACTGTGTAGCGCTCGTGCCCGCTGTCGGCGATGCCATCATCCGGGAACAGGGGAATCCACGGGCCACCATCTACGCTGAAATCCGCCCGCTTGATTTTGCCCGTGGCGTCGTTGACGTCGAAGCCGGTCGCTGCTGCGCCACTGGACGGTTGCACCGCGGCCACGCGCACAACCGGGGGCGTGTTATCAATATCTACCGGCTCGCTCAAACGCTCGCCGCTCAGCGCTTCGCCCGCGGCATTCTCCGGCGCGTCCGAAGCGGTAATCCTAATGATGTAGCGACCATCGGCCAGTGTTGCTCCATCGATCGTATAAAAGTTGTCGCGCAACTTATCTTTCAGCAGTCTAAACGTCCTTTCGTTTAGCGCGCGGTAGTAAATCGCGTACTCCAGCGTGTCACCGTTGCGATCCTCGGCCTGCCATTGAAACGAGCGCGCGCCACGCTGAAAGATGCGTCGCGGCGGCACCTGAGCCACGGCGCCGAACAGTGACGGGTCGAGACCCGATGATTCAATGTTGGGATCAACTTGAATTTGGGCGCCCGTTTGCAAGCCAATGCCGAAAGGCAAGGATGTAATAGACAAAACTTCGGGCGCGACGTTCCTCGGCAGGTAAGCGAGCGTGGCGTCTTCCATCCACGCGGCGGCGCCTGGACCACTGCGAAGCGTCGCGCGCCATTGGATGAAGCGCGCGCGTGGACTCGTCACTTGCGTACCGTCCGCGTTGCGATACGCAGTACTCCATTCGCTCCAGGTCGTGTCAGGCCGCTCGCCATTCCCGCTGCGCGTTTGTAGTTCCACGTTGCCCTCACCGCGCCACCAAATGCGGCCCCAGGTCGCGGTTAGTTTTGCATCGCGCACCGGTGATTCATAAGTACCTTCGGCGACAGTTTCCCGCCCGAAGCGAAACAGCTTTCCCTGATTGCTGGAAGCTGCATAGATTTGACCGGCGCGCGTCAGGAAGGACGATATTTGGCCTTCAGTCGATTGCAGTAGCAGCGTGTCGCGGCCGTCATTGGTAACCGAATAGATTCGTCCTTTGTCGGCAGTGCCAATTAACACGCTTCCCTGCTCCAACGCCGGCGCAACGGCAAACGCGGTGACCGAAGTTGAACTCCACACAATGTCGGTGGCGCCATCGGGCAAAATGCGAAAGACCACGCTGCGCGCGTTGGTAATGTCGGTTCGACTCCGCGCCGCAGTTGCGGCTGATTGAATCGGATTGCCGCTTTCATCAATCGCGGTAATGGTGACGGACGTTGCGCCAGTGCCACCGGCCTCGGCTGTTTGCGGAACCGCCACGGTCGTCGATTGTTGCCGGCTGGTCGCGGCGCTGTCGCTAAGTGCCAGAGCGTATACCGAGCCATCGGCCGCCGGCGCCAGCGCGTGAATCTCGCGCAAAGGCGCATCAAACAATGCAAACGCTTTGCCGTCGGGCGATATGCGCAACACCAACCCGCCCGGATCAGTTCCCGCAATCAAATCTCCCTGCGGCGTCACGGCCAGCGACATCACATGAGTTTGATTAGTTGATAACAAGAGTGACGCTTCCGGTTTCGCCCCGGCCGCGCGCACGCGATAGAGTTTGCCGCTGTCTCCAGTGCCGACCGCGAGCGAGCCGTCGTTCAAGATCGCCAACGACCAGATGTACTTGTCGCCTGGATCAAAAAACACTTCAGCGTGTCCAGCGGCAGTGATGCGATAGACCTTGCCATCAGGAGAACTGCCCGCATAAATCGAGCCATCGCGCGCCACCGCCAAAGCAGTGACGTCGAGTTCTGCCGCGTCGTACAACAACGCGCCCGTACCGTCGGCTCCGATGCGAAAAATTTTTCCATCATGGCCGGTGCCAAGATAGA
>JANMKA010000192.1:0-4395 GCA_031371765.1 Blastocatellia bacterium | reverse complement strand
CGAGTGCAGTTAAAAGAAGGTTACGTTGGCATTCGCGACGGCGAAGCCTGGTTGTTTAATGCCCACATTTCGCCTTATGCTCATGGCAACCGCGAAAACCACGAACCGCTGCGGACCCGCAAGCTGTTGCTCCACCGGCGGGAAATCGCGCGTCTAGACGAGGCCATCGCCAAAGAAGGAATGACGCTGGTTGCGACGCGCATCTATCTAAAAAATCGTCACATTAAAATCGAAGTGGCGATTGCGCGCGGCAAAAAGCTTTACGACAAGCGTGAAACCGAACTGCGCCGCACTGTTGAAAGAGAGACGCGGGCGCAATTGAAAGAACGTAATAGATAAATCTTATTGAGAGTTCTTAGGAGCAGAAACAGAACATGCAAATAGAAGTTGGAACCGGAAGCATTCAGGACACTGATGTTCAGGCGTTGGCCGTCACTGTCTTCAAAGATGAAAAAGGCGACGAAGGGTTTCTGAAGGATCTCGATGGTCCCTGCGGCGGTGTGATCAAGTCTGTGTTCGACAGCGAAGAGATGAAAGGCAAAGAGGGCGAGAGCGCTTTCCTTCATCTGTCGGGCAATCGGAATTCCAAAACTCGTCGCTTGTTGTTGGTGGGGGTCGGTGAGCGAAGCGAATACACTCGCGGTTCGGTGTCTGAGATGGCCGGAGCAGCAGTGCGCACTCTGCGCGGTAAAAACATCAAGTCGATCGCCCTGGTACCACGCTTCGCTGGCGACGCCGAAGATACCGCGGCTGCAGCGGCCGAGGGCGCAATTATGGCGACCTTTGATCTCGATAAGTACCGCACATCCGACAAGGAGGAAAGGCTGATTGAACGGCTGACAGTTTTCATCGACGGCGCTGACGCCGGAGCAATCGAACGAGGCATCAGGCGTGGGCAAATCATCGGAGAATCAGTCAACTTTACCCGGGACATGGCGAACGAGCCGGGAGCTTACCTGACACCGACGATGATGGCCGACCGGGCGCGCGAAGTAGCAACTGAGTGCGGCTTAAGCATTGATGTGCTTGACGAGGCGCGCATGGAGCAGGAAGGCATGGGTTCGCTGTTGAGCGTCTCGCGTGGTTCCGATGAGCCAGCCAAATTGATCATTCTCAAGTACAGTCCGGCAAATGAAGATGGCGATGCCGAAGGCTTGCTGTCGTTTGTCGGCAAGGGAATTACTTTTGATTCTGGCGGCATCTCTCTCAAGCCCGGAGAAAACATGGAGTTGATGAAGTACGACATGACGGGTGGCGCAACTGTCATCGGCGCCATGCGGGCGATTGGAAAATTGAAGCCGTCCATTTCCGTTTTGGGCGTTGTACCCTGTTCGGAAAACCTACCTTCGGGTAAGGCCACGAAACCCGGCGACGTCGTGCGCGCGATGACCGGAAAGACGATTGAAGTTATCAATACTGACGCCGAGGGAAGATTGATTCTTGCCGACGCGATCGCTTACGCGAAAAAGCTTGGGGCTACGAGAATCGTTGATATGGCTACCTTGACCGGCGCAGTTTCGATTGCACTTGGGGACGTCAACGCCGCCATCCTCGGCACGGATCAGGAATTGATAGACGAAGTCATCTCGGCGGGTAAAGAAGTTGGCGAAAAGTTTTGGCAGTTACCGTTGGATAAGGAATATTCCAAGCAGATCAAATCCGATATCGCTGACATCAAGAATGTGGGCGGGCGAAAGGCAGGAACCATTACCGCCGCCGCTTTCTTAAAAGAGTTCGCCGACGGCGTCGCGTGGGCGCACCTTGATATCGCCGGCACGGCCTGGGGCGATGAGGCAAAGCCGTTCCGATCAAAGGGACCAACTGGCATCGCGGTCCGGACGCTAATAAGAATTGTCGAACGCGAGTCTTTAAAAACGGCGAAGAAATGAGCGCCGGTGTACTCAAGGGTAGACACCACCGTCTTCATCCCTTGACACTTTGTATGTTGAGTTTTTTGCGAATACTGAAAGTTACTAGGATTCTTTCATCCTTTTGACGTGGCACTGAAGTTGAATAGAGAGTGGCAAAAGCCAAAGGGGCGTAACCACTCACAAAATGAAAAACGTCCTCGCCCCCCTCGATGGCCGCTCGAGGCATTAAGAGCCGCCCCTTTGGCCCCCTCACAACTCAGTTAGGTTCCGCCTTTCGATTAGCTTCCATTACATAAGTCCGGATGGTGTTATAATTTAACCGCGGCATAACCCCGATTCTGCTCTGTAAGCGGCATTGGCAAGTACTACGGTGACTGATTACTACAAAGTTTTAGGCATCAGGCGAACTGCCTCAAAGTCTGACGTGAAGTCGGCATATCGCAAACTTGCCCGACTTCGCCATCCGGACCTGAATGCCGGTTCGGAAACAGCCGCGCGCGATTTTGCGCTGCTGTCACGCGCTTATCGCGTGCTGATGGATCCGCAGGAGCGCGCGTATTACGACGAGCAACTAAGCGCCGAACGGGACAGTGGGTATTCCATTCTCAACTCCAACAATCCCCACGCCCGCCGCGCGCGAAACTTGACGGTTCAGGCTCGCTGGGATCGGGTGGTAGATGAGGTTCTTGAGCGGGACCGGCGTGAGACTCGAGAGCGCCAGCGCGCCGTCTTCACCACCGTGTCGCTGTTCCTCTCCACTTTTTTTGTGGCGATGATTCGCCCGCATTTGTGGGAGACGTTTGGTTACCTGGGCCGTGCTATTGTGCTTACGCTGTTTGTCATTGGCGTGTGGCATTTGGTTACTCGGCTGCGGGAATACTTAGACCATTACACTTACAGTCCAAAGACGATCCACAGTTCGATCACGCAGGAAAGCGAAAGACCGGAACAGCCATACACGCGATTTTCGGCTTATACGTTTCTACTCCTTGGTTACGGAATCAGTATCGGAATCGGTTTGTTGATTGGTTGGCATGCTCAGGATTTCTTCAGCGACCTGACCATGCTATTCCGGCACAAAGTGGAAGTGGTCCAATCGAACATGCTTTTCTTCTCGTCCACGGCGCTGTTGATTCCGGACCTGGTGGTTTATCCTCCCATTGCTGTTCTGATTGTAGATTCAATGCAGGCCATTACCGCGCGTATTGATTAACGACTCGAAACCGCAATGCATAATTTGCGACTGATCAAATGACATCATTGTCCCAACAGCTAAAGCGAACTGCGGGTTGGTTAACTCTATTTCTTGTTGCCGTTGTTTGTTGCCCGAACCAGGCGATGGTTACGCAGGCCCATTCGTTTGGCTTGCAGACCCCGCAAGGTTCACTCACGCCGCTACAACTTGAGATTGAGAAGCAAACAAGACGTCTGGGCTCAATAGAAACTGAGGAGCGTCGTGACGCGGTAACTCGCCTCGGTTCGATGCATCATGCCGCAGCCTCGCGCGCAGCATTGCCGGCGCTTATTGATTCGGTGTCCGTTGTTAGAGCAACTGCGGCAGCGGCCATTTCATCCCTCCCGGCAAGCGAAAGAGCTGGATTGCTGATTCCAATGCTTGCCGATAAGGATGAGTTTGTCCGTCGCGAGGTGGCGTTTGCGCTGGGAAAGACTCGTGAGCATAGCGTCGTGCAGCCGCTGATCGAAAGACTCACATCGGATAAGACAGATTCCGTGCGCGGAGCAGCCGCGGTCGCGCTTGGCGAAATAAGGGACGCGGCGGCGACCTTAAGTCTCGCTGAAACTCTTTCACCTGGATTTGGCGCCGCGACTCGCTCTGGCAAGAAGTCAAAAAAAGAAAAAGACTTATTTTTGTTGCGCGCTGCAGCCCGTTCGTTGGGTCAGATTGGCAGTCGCGTTGGCCTGCCTGCGCTTGTGGCTGCGCTTCAAGATGAGAAAATGCCGGACGATGTCCGTCGCGAAGCTGCCGTTGCGTTGGGTTTGATTGGCGATGCCGCCGCGGTTCCAGCTTTACGCAGTGTGGAAACGGCGCGCGATCCTTATCTTGCTGAAGCTGCGCGTCGGGCGCTTTACCGGATTGAGCATCAGCCAAGACCAGCTAACGGAAACTAGTTGGAATAGCATGCAAGCAAAAGCGCCGGCACTGGAAAGTGACCGGCGCTTTTCGCTTCTCAGAGAAACTTCTGACTTAGTTTTCAGTCTTCTCGCTGCGGCTTTGACCTTTCTTGGCGGCCTTTGTCGCCTGCGGGATGGGCAAGCCCACTCCGCCTGACAGCGATTCCAAAACCTCGGGTTCCTCCTGCGGCGCCGGTAGTTCAGGTATCAGCGCGCCGCCCGATCGTTTGGAGAAAATCAGCTTATGGGTGTACTCGTCGAGATCGTTGTGCACGAGGTCGCCCATTACGTTCTGTCACGTCGCCACCAGGTTCGAAAGCTGATAAACCTGATAGCGCTAAACAGACCGTTTCTTGTGACGATCACCGTATTTGAAGTCCAGGCCCTCCTT
>JANMKA010000178.1:0-10700 GCA_031371765.1 Blastocatellia bacterium | reverse complement strand
CTTTCCGCTGTTGTCGACTTGCTTTTGGTTTTAAGGTGGCAGCGGTAGCAAGGAACATGCGGAGTGGGAGTGACGAATCTGCAAGGTTAAGCGCGCGAACGCTTATAACAAGTCTTTCGCACCCCCGCTCTCCGCTTTAGCCCAATAACGAACCCTCAAATGATGTCGCACTGAGCGGCTCTACTATAAATCTTTCGCCGGGCTGAAGAAAAGCATGTTTGCTGGTTAGCAATGCTTTATCAACTACAGCTCTCAGCGGACTTATTGTCTTACGCTGCGAAAAACGCTGCCTGAGTCACAAAAAAGTTCTTGACTCGTCAGCCTCAGATGGATTGTTCGGCGGCGGCGATGGATCACCGAGGCGTTCGTTCCGAACGAACTCTGCCCGGTTTGCAGCTTTTGTAGTCAGCATTAATTGGAAATACCCAATCCTTATAGGGTGAATCTTTCTTCCGATAGAATCGAATCAACGACTCAATGTTCGCCCCGTATCCATATGCGATGATAAACGGATGTAACACTACCTCGCTTTGGATCTTGGCGACCCAATAACCAACGTCTTGCAAATCAGCTACGAGAAACAGCTTGCGATCCAGAGCGCTAGCAATCAGTGACAACCATGAAAGAAAAGAATCCATCGATGTTCTGTAGATCTGAATACGTGGATCGTCGTCCATTTCGTGGATTTGCAGATCTGGTCGCAATGCTTGGGCGAAGACATGTCGATCATGTTGAATGAACTGTTCGCCATTGGGCAGGTATGGTCGAAGGTTTTCAGGTAGGACCAGTTTGCCACCGTTCCAGTCGAGACATCGCCCCGCAAAAACGAGTTCTGGATTGTTGTTAAAGTCCTTAAGGTAGTTATTCGCGAGTTCAGCGCGCTTCCAGAGCACGGCCTTTCGGTAATTAAGCCACGCGACCCCGCCGCCGGTAAGTCCGAGTACTCCAAGGATTGCTGTAAAGGTGTCAGGCATTTGTTACAAAAAGCCGCCGAACGCTCAGCATCAGCGGCGGCGCGCAGCGCCGTCCGCTGCATGCGGTTGTTAGGCGCTCGGTGGTTCCTTGAACATCAATCGCCGACGCATCGCGACGAGCGCAAGGAATCCGATAAGAGTGAAAATGGCGGTTCGCACGCCGTTCCAAAACATCAGGCGGGCGTATTGATCATTCGAGAACCCCTCGGCGAACATGTTGCCCTGGGCGATCGCAGCAAAAGGCGTGACCGCCGCGAATGCGGCGCAAAGGGCGACGATGCTCCATACAAGGCGCTTCGGCACATTTCGCGACGGCACCCACAAGAGGATCGCCCAGGTCAGACACATCACTCCAAGGGGCGCAGAGCCCGTCGCCCACCGAGAAAGATAGGCATGACTGTAGGCATGGAAGGCTTGCGGACCGTAGGCGCTCATGTCGGCATAGATGGGATAGCACACCAGCTGCCCAGCCCAACCGGCAGCAACGCTGTACCAGGACGTCGCTACGCCGAGGAGCAAGAGGGAATCGGAAGCGTTTGAATAGCGTGGCGAGTGATCGACGCCGAGCTGCGCCGCTCTAGCGGGGCGTAAACGTAGCCAGATCGTTCGGGCCGCTGCGGCCAGAGAAAGCAGCAGGGACGCGGCCACCATGAGCAGAAGGGCGAGAAAGAAGGGCGACATTGATTCCTCCGTTCAACTGGGCAGTGAACTGCGCGATGAGCTTAGCGCCGAACTATATATTATCGAGCTCGTGCTTGATAATAACCCAATCAGCGCATTATCCCGCTGGCGCCTGATAATAACGCTCTGCCGGTATTATCCCGCTAGCGGTTTTAACTATCTCGATCTGCAGCAAGCTTTGTCTTTGTTTGAGAGGACGGGTAGCTAGGTCTGCTTCTCTTCAGGAACCGGATTGGTAAGGTCCGCGACGACGAGCCACTTGCCTGCCTGCTTTTTCCAGATGCGGTAGTAGTTGCCACTCTCCACATTTTTTGACGGCGCATTCTTGCTCGCTATCCGGTAAGTTCCATAGGTATAGCCGAGGTCACCCGAACGCGATACATCCGCAAAGGTTGGCTCCCAGGTCCAGCTGCTGGTCGCCGCGGGCAGAGCGGTTAGGCCCGCAGTTTTTCCGATGAAAGGAAGTTTTTCATCACGAAATACGCGCACGTCCGGGGACGCAAAAGAGTTGAAGGATGTTTGCGCATCGCGAATGGCGGAAAGTCTTGAGAACTCGCTGTCCTTGGCGCGCAATAGCGCCTGCTCGGCTTCGACACTTGCGTGCGCCGCTTTGCTTTCTCGTTTGTAATTCTGGGGCGATTGCCAGGCGGCAATGCTTTCCTTGGGTTGCGGTCCGGAAATTCCCAGGTCAATCGCAAATTTCCACGACCCGTCGCTTTGTTTCTTCCAGACCGTCAAAAAACTGCCAAACGCAACTGCCTTGGCATCGTTGATGTCGGGCCTGAATTCCCACGGTCCGGTGGTGTAACCCATGTCACCCGCCAGCGAGATGTCCGCGATGGTGGGATACCAGCTCAGCCACGGATGTTTGTCAGAAACCGGCGCCGGATTTTTTGCCAGCCATTCTTTTCCTTTGACTGGACCAGGCCGAAACAGAATTCCATCATCCGCAATGAACGCGCTAAACGCCGGACGTGTCCCCACCTCTTTCGCCATTTTGGCGAAGGCCAACTCGGTCGCAACCATCGATTCCAGCGCCGTCGGCTTTTTATCTTTTTGGGCGAAGCCCGGCGCAATAATTCCCAACAGCAACATCACGCAGATTAACTTTTTCATTTCAGGTGTCCCATCGCCATCATTAATTCGGCGTTCAAGATTGCAGCGCCAGCGGCGCCGCGAATTGTGTTGTGACTCAAGGCAACGAAACGGTAGTCGAATACGTTGTCAGGTTGCAGCCGGCCGATAGTGATGCTCATGCCGTTGCCGGCGTCGCGATCCAGGCGCGGCTGCGGGCGATCTTTTTCCTCGCGGACGATGATTACCTGTTCCGGCGCTGAATAAAGCTTCAACTCCTGCGGCAAAGCGCTGAACGATGACAGCGCCTGCCTCACATCCTCGAGTGAAGGATGTTTTTTGAACTTCACCCGCACTGATGCCATGTGCCCATCGGAAACATTTACTCGATTACACTGCGCGCTGACTTTCATTGGCGCGTCGTCAATCGTTGCGCCGTTTAGCTTGCCCAGGATCTTCAATGTCTCTTGCTCGATCTTTTCTTCTTCGCTTTCGATGAAGGGCAAAACGTTATCGCTGATTGCCAGGGAAGCGACGCCGGGATAACCGGCTCCAGACAGTGCTTGCATTGTGGTTGCTATCACACTCTCGATTCCGAATCGCTGGTCCAGGGGCGCGAGTGCGAGCGCCAACATGATGGTCGAGCAGTTTGGATTAGTAACAATGAATCCGTGTTGTCCGTCAGCGGATTTTTTTTGCACTTCAATCAGCGCGAGGTGTTTCGGATTTATTTCCGGAATTAACAACGGTACATCATGGTCCATCCGAAACGCTGAAGAATTACTAATCACCGGATAGCCGGCCGTGGCAAAACTGCTCTCTGTTTCACGCGCAATGTCTCCAGGCAAACTTGAAAACACTAACTCGCAATCAAGCGGCGGGTGCGGCGCCTGCACCGGGAGTGATTTGACGAACTCCGGCATGGCGCCGGCAAGACGCCAGGTGCAAGCTTCGGCAAAAGTTTTCCCCTGCGAGCGATCGGAAGCGGCCAGCGCCGTGATCTGAAATTGTGGATGGTTTTCCAGTAATTCGACAAAGCGCTGCCCGACCATGCCGGTAGCGCCGAGAATTCCTACGCGAAGTTTTTTAGTCATGGATTCTAAAAGTCACTCGGCCTGCAAGCGTCTGTTCAGGTGAATTGGTTGCGGCGGAGCCGCGCAGTAAGAGCTTCATTGTTTCGATAATCCATCCAGCGCCGCCTTCATACGCGCGACACCCTCGCTGAGCACCGGCAAGTCCGCGCAAAACGAGACGCGCAGAAAGCCTTCCCCTTCACTGCCAAACGCGTTACCGGGAACTGTTACGACGCCCGCCCGCAAAAATGTCTCGGCAGCTTCCAGCGACGATCCATATTCATGGATATCAACCATCGTATAGAACGCGCCGTCGGGCGTGATGCAACGAAAACCTGAGTTCCGCAATTCTGCCAGCAGGTGATCGCGACGACGATGAAACGTTTCGCGAATCTCACGGCGCGCGGCGACGGCTTCGTCACTCCAGGCGATGAGTGCCGCCTTCTGCGAAATTGTTGAGGCGCAGGTCGTGACATAACCATGCAGCAGATGTGCGGCACGAATGACAGCTTCGTCACCAAGGATCCAACCCAACCGCCAGCCAGTCATGCACGTCGATTTTGAAAGACCGCTAATCACCACCGTGCGCGGATAGAATTCCGAGATTGAGCCGGCACGTTCTCCGGTGTAATAGAGATCGCGATAGATTTCATCGCTGATGATGAAAGCGTTCGACCCGCTCGCCTCAACCGCCTGGGCCAGCCCGCGCAATTCCTCGTTCGTTAAGGTGCGACCGGTCGGGTTTGATGGGCTGGTGCAAACAACCACCTTCGTCTTTTCGCTGAGCTGCTGTTTGAAGTCAGCCAGATCAAAGCTGAACTCGTTCGCGGCTGGTAGTTGATAGAAAGTCGGAGTGCCACCCGCCATGCGCGTAATCGTGGGATAGGCGACGAAGCCGGGGTTGGGAATCAACACTTCCTCGCCCGCTTCGACGAGCGTCATCAAGGCCAGGTACATGGCTTCCTGCGAGCCGGCAGTGACTATCACTTGATCGGTGGAGAGATTCAGGTGCGGATAATCATGGGCCACGCGTTCACGCAGGGCCGGCAATCCGGCCTGCAGCGTGTAGCCGTTGCGTTCCTCCTGAATGACGCGCATTGCTTCGCGGCGAATTACTTCCGGAGTAGGCAGATCCGGTTCGCCCAGACCGAAACTGATGTCCTCCGGCTTGGCTCGATCCGTAATCGCGCGAATCGGGCTCCGTTCAATGCCGCGGAGAAATTTTGGTGGTTGGAATGGTTTCATGACTCGGTGTCGATGCTCGGTGTGCCCGGGCTGCGTGCCAAAAGCGAATGACATCGATTGAGCGCTGCGTCTTGTCGAGGCGGTAAACGATGCGATAAGAGCGCACCACAATCTCGCGAATGAAAGGGTCTTGAAACTCCGGAACTATTCTGCCAATTTCTGGGGATTGCGCGAGCAAACGTGTTCGCGAGACTAGAAATTCACCGAATTCGATGGCGCGGTCAGGCGCATCGAAAGAGATGTAACGGACGATTGCACAAAGGTCAGAGCGGGCCGATGGCGACAGAGCTACTTGATAATCCATGAGGGAAGCTCACGCTCGATCTCCTCGAGCGGAATCCTTTCACCTCGATCCAGTTCATCTAGTCCCTGCCTCACAGCAGCAATAAACTCGATCTCCTGAGCAATATCATGTAGCGACGCGCCCTCGGGAATCCGTTGCAGCAAGTCTTCAACAATCTGTTTGTTGCTCATATCTTAGAGATGTTAGAAGCTTGGCTAAGGTCGGTCAAGTGTTAGTACTTACCGCAGGTAATCTTCCAACTGCACCGACGCATCAGTCTTCTCGTCGCGATATTTCACGATCACCGGCGCATAGAGTGATAGCCCCCACGCCTTTCCCACTTCGCTGCGCACGTTGCGCGCACCGGGAACTACGACAGCGCCCGCGGGAATCTCCAGCGGCGCTTCGGCTGTTCGTTGATAAATCTTTTCGCGCGCCAAATCGTAAACGGGAGTTGAGCCGGTGAGAATCGTTCCCGCCGCTAACACCGCGCGCTCGCGCACAATCGTTCCTTCGTAAACGCCGCAACCGCCGCCGACCAGCACGTCGTCTTCAATGATCACCGGAACGGCGCCCACCGGTTCCAGCACGCCACCAATTTGCGCGGCAGCCGACAGATGCACACGCTTGCCGATTTGTGCGCACGATCCGACCAACGCATGGCTGTCGATCATTGTGCCGTCATCAACGTAAGCGCCGACGTTGACATACATCGGCGGCATGCAAACTACGCCCGAGGCGATGTACGCGCCCTCGCGTATGCTCGAGCCGCCGGGTACGATGCGAATGTTTTCGTTAAGTGTCGTCGGTCGCGTGCGATAGGTTTCCTTATCGAAAAAGCGCAGCACTGACGAGGCGGACATGTCCACCAGCTGGCCCATGCGAAAACCGAGCAGTATTCCCTGCTTCACCCAGGAATTCACTTTCCAGGTCCCGTTCACCGCACGTTCAGCCGCGCGCACCTCGCCCCGGTTCAAGGCAATCTTAAACCGATCAAATAAGGCGCGATCGTCCGGATCAAATTCACCACCGGCGCGCGCGCTGAGTGCTTCTATATCTTCACGAAGTGGCATGCGAAGCTTCCTTAAGTAAACCCAGCTCGGCCATCACGTCGCGCAAACGCGCGCGACTGGTTTCCTGAATCGGCACCAGCGGCAAGCGAAAGTTCTCGCCAATCAGGTTCATCATTGCTAACCCGGCTTTCACCGGCCCGGGACTCGACTCAATAAAGTTTGTTTCCATCAACGGTAACAGGCGATAGTGCAGCTCGCGTGCTTCATCCCATTTCGCTGCCAGCGCTAAATCCACCAGACGCGACATCAGTGCGGGAGCTTGATTCGAGGCAACGGAGATCAAGCCGTCGCCGCCGAGCGCAATCAACGCGAACGTGATCGCGTCATCGCCTGAGAGAACATTAAACCCCGCAGGCCGCCCACGCAGAATTTCCATAATCTGCGACAAGTCTCCCGACGCTTCCTTAACCGCCACGATGTTTTCGCAATCGCGCGCCAGCCTTAATGTCGTTTCGGCGGCGATGTTGCACGACGTGCGGCCGGGCACGTTGTAAATAACAATCGGCAAATCGACAGCCTCGGCAATCGCGCGAAAATGAGCATACAGTCCGTGCTGAGTGGGCTTGTTATAAAACGGGGCGACGACGAGGACCGCGTCGGCGCCGAGACGTTGCGCGATTTTCGAATTCTCGATGGCGGCTGCAGTTGAGTTGCTGCCGGTGCCGGCGATGACTTTTGCGCGACCACGCGCCAGTTCAATCGCGCGACTGATGACGCGTTGGTCTTCTGCCTCCGACATCGTCGCGCTCTCGCCGGTCGTGCCGCAGGGAACCAGCAAGCGCACGCCGTTGTTGAGTTGATACTCAAGCAACCTCGTTAGCGCGGCATCATCGATCGCGCCGTCGGAAGTGAATGGCGTTACCAGTGCAGTTGCGCAACCGCGCAGCCAATCAATCTTGATCGTCATGGACTCCTACCTCTCTTAAATCAGCTACTAATGACCAACAACCCAATGAGTGAAGTCAGTACCGCCCGCGGTAGCGGGTGGATGCTTCTCTTCTTCGCCTTGGCGATCCAAGAATCGGCATTTTCTGAGAACGAGAACCTTAAACATCCACCTGCTACCGCAGGCGGTACTGACTTCATGCCGCCACGAAGGAGTCTTGATGATTCACTTCTCCTCTTTGCCTTTGTTACTACTAAGAATTTCATCTATCACTTGCGAAAACTCAAATACTCCTTTGCGGCCAATAATCCAATGAGCGGCGAGCAGCGCCCCGGCCGCAAAGCCTTCACGCGAACGCGCCGTGTGCGTCAGCGTGATTTGATCGGCGGCGGAATCGAAACCTACTCGATGTGTTCCCGGAATGTGACCGGCACGCGTGGACGCAATTGGGATTTCGGCGTTGATGAATTCAGCCATCACTTTCTTTAACTGCAACGCCGTGCCGGACGGCGCGTCACGCTTGCGCGAATGGTGCTGCTCTTCAATGAACGCCGCATATTGATCCATGCCGCCGAAGAGTTGTGCGGCATTCCGGACGATGCGATAGAAAACATTCACCCCTATCGAGAAATTTGCGCCATAGACCAACGCGCCAGCATGTTCGGCTATGATTTCCTTTGCGCGACTTTCCTCATCTTTCCAGCCCGTGGTTCCCTCGACCAGCGGCACACCGGCCAGCGCGCACGCTTCGATATTTTTCAGGACAATCGGTCCGCTGGAAAAATCAATCGCGACATCATGACGTCGTAATATTGCCGCCAGCTCGTCCACATCTTGATCAGACTCGTTCGACGTCAGCTTGATTCCGATCTGATCGCCGGCGGCCGCTGCCTGCTGTTCGACAAGTTGGCCCATCGCGCCATATCCAATCAGTGCCAACTTCATCGCGGCGCTCCTTCGGCAATATTTTTCGCGTGCGTTAGATCCGCCTTACTAAGCAGACTGCGAACCAGTCCGGCATAAAGCGTTACCGCTTCGCGCAGCTCGCGTTTGCTGACATATTCGCCGTCAGTGTGCGCCTGGAAAATTGATCCTGGCCCAATCAAAAGCGGCTGGCCCCAGCGCGACAGATAGGGAATGTCGGTTGTAAAGCGCACGACGCATTGCTCGAAACCGTGAACTGTAGAAAGCTGGACCGGACTGTGCACCGATAAATATTCGAGTTCAGCGCGGCCCGCGACCGCCTTTTCCAATATTGATTTGACTCTGTCTGCGTCGCTTACCAGCCGCAGTTGCAAAACGGCGGAAGCTTCCGCGGGTATTACGTTCGCGCGCGCGCCGCCGCTGATGACGCCGATGTTGCACGTCGTTTCGCCGAGCAACGCGTCGCTGGGCCATTGGCACTGGCGAATGTCCTGCAGCACGTCGAGCAGCTTTTCAATTGCCGACTCGCCCTGTTCCGGATACGCCGAATGTGCGGAGCGTCCGGTCGCCTTCAGCGTTAACCGCAACGAACCTTTGGTGGAGCTGGCCAGTTTATTGTCGGTAGGCTCGCCGTTGATCAAGTATTCGCACTCGCTCGCCTGCGGATTAGCGTTCGCGATGCGCGCGCCTTCGCTGCCCGCCTCTTCGTCAACCGTAAACAGCAGCCCGACTTCATTCACGCCGTCCGCACGTAACTGTTCGGCTGCGGTTATCTGAGCGGCAATGATTCCCTTGGCGTCACAGGCGCCACGACCGTAAATCGCTTTGTCAGTTTCACTGGCACCGATGTGCGGCGGCACTGTGTCCATGTGCGTCGAGAGAACAATTCGCGGGGCCGCGCCGGTGGTGGCAATAATGTTGCAGCGATCTTTCTCAACTCCCTGTCGCTCAACCTTGTAACCCAAACTCTGAAGGTGCGCAGAAAGAAACTCGCCGGCAGCTTTTTCGTCACCGGTAACGGACGGGATGTCGATTAGTTTCTTTGTTAGCTCAAACAGATCCATGCAGTTTGTACTTGCGTGCTCGTTGTCCTTAAGCAGGAATGCTTACCCCCCACTCATCAATTGCCGTGTGCTCTTCGCCGGACTGCTCAAAAAATTCCCTATGCAGTCGCATTACCGCCTCGCGCGCGCGCGTTTCTTCAACCGCGAAAGTGAGATTGATTCGCGACGCGCCTTGGGAGATTAGCGAAACATTGATGTCGCTGATGGTCGAGAAAATTCGCGCCGCAATCCCCGGCGTGCTGCGCAGGCCCTCGCCGACGATGCAAAGAATCGCCCGCTCCTCCTCTATGGATACAGTTCCGAGTTTCTCAAGCTCGGCAACGATCGTTGGCAGCGCGGTCGTGTCGTCGAGAGACAACGACACGCTGACCTCGGAAGTCGTAACGACATCGACCGCCGTTCGATACTTATCAAAAATTTCAAAGATTGCGCGCAGGAATCCGTAAGCGCCAAGCATGCGCGCGGAAGTTATCTGCACCGTGGTAACGCCGGTTTTATGGGCGATGGCTTTTACCGTTTGCGGTGACATTTCACTTTCACCAACCACCACGGTGCTGCGGCCGTCGGGTGCGCGTGAGTTGCAGATGCGCACCGGAATATCGCGTTCGACAGCCGGGTGCAACGTCTTCGGATGAAGCACACGAGCGCCAAAGTAAGCCAGCTCGGAAGCCTCGGCGAACGAGAGACGCGGCACCGTACGCGCCTTGGGCGCCACGCGTGGATCCGCAGTAAGCACACCGGGCACGTCAGTCCAAATCTGAATCTCTTCGGAATTCAACGCTGCGCCGATTATTGCCGCAGTGTAATCCGAGCCGCCGCGACCGAGTGTGGTCGTTTCACCCGTTGCAGTCGATCCAATGAACCCTCCCAACACCGGTATGCAGGCGCGTTCGATGAGCGGCTGCAGTTGCGCCTGTGTGTTGGCAAAAGTTTCAGTCATCAAGGGCGCAGCGCAGCCAAACTCATCGTCGGTGATTACGCAACGACGCGCGTCAACTTCACAGGCTGAATAATTGTTGTCGAGGAGGACTGCGGCCAGCAACGCCGCCGAAAGTCTCTCACCATTGCAAGCCACCGCATCTTCCAACGCCTTACGCCGCCTGCGGTCTGTGTTGTGCTCAGCGGTCGCTGTCCTCAGCAGCTCGCGCACTTCAGTGCGGCTCTGCTCAACCAATTGTCGTACGCGATCTGCTTCTTTCGCTAACAGCGCGTCAATCACTCGCAAATGTCGATCGAAATGTTTTTCGAGTGGGGCCATCCCGGCAGTGGCGCTGGTGCTTGCTGCCTCCTTCACACTCGCAATCAGCGCATCCGTAAACCGCGCCATCGCCGACACCACGGCAACCGGCCGTCGCTCAATGCGCTCGGCAACAATGCGCGCGGCGTTCTGGAAAGCGGTAGCGCCTTCCAACGACGTGCCGCC
>JANMKA010000172.1:0-6422 GCA_031371765.1 Blastocatellia bacterium | reverse complement strand
CTGGCGCAGCATATCTCCGAGGTAACCACACGTCAATAGTTAGCGAAACCCCGGGATCGTAAATACAAAAAAGAGCTAGCGGCGATAGCGGATGCGACAATAAGAGCGCATTGCTTCCGCTGAGGGCCCCTTCCCGGGCTGGGAATAATTTTCTGCAACGGTCCCTGGGGGTTAACGTTGAGCCAATTGACAGTTGAGGCGGGGCAAGCCACCCTTCCTAACCTGTAAGCTTCTGTGACTTAGTTGGGTTGATCTAAGACCCACCCTATCCCGTGAAGGATTTCAAGAAAATAGTAAGAGCATGGATGCATCGGAGAGACTGGATCTATAAATGAGAAAAACTGGAAAGCAGGGCGGCGACGCAGTGCTTAAGTTCAGCGATCATAAACGCAAGCGCGCCGCTGATCTCGAAACCGATCTTGATGCCTTGTTCAGCCTGCCGCTGGCAGAGTTCACTGGCGCGCGCAACGCACTGGCCGCGCTGTTGAAGAAGAGCGGGCGTGGCGATGAAGCGGCGCGCGTGAAGGCGTTGGCCAAGCCTTCCATTTCAGCGTGGGCGGTGAACCAGCTCTACGGGGATCATCGCGAGACCTTTGATCAACTGATGGCGTCGGGTGAGCGCATCCACAAAGCGCAGAAATCCGGAAAGCTGGCCGAAATGCGTGAAACGCTCGACGCGCGACGTGAAGCGCTTACGGACCTTTCCGATCTCGCGGCATCATTACTGAGAGATGCGGGTAATAAACCAGCGCCGGATACGATCCACCGGATCACAACGACGCTCGAAGGAATCTCAGCGTACGCGGCGCGCGCAGATGGTCCACGACCGGGGCGTTTGACGAGCGACGTCGATCCTCCGGGTTTCGAGTCACTCGCGGGATTCAGTTCAGGCGCCGGCATGGCGCAGTTATTAGCCAAGGCCGCGCGCGCCACGACTTCACCTAAGTCGAACAGTGCCGGCAAGAAGACGTTGCGAAAGGTGGCGAGTGACGACGCCCGTCAGGCTGTAGAAACGCGTAAGGCGAAAATTGCTGACGCGAAGGTTTCATTGCAGGACGCGAAGAGATCGCTGACCGATGCCCGAGCCAACGTGCAGACTCTCGAAGCTGCGCAGAAAAAGGCGGACGCGGCAGCGAAGAAGACCGAGAAGCAAACGCGCGCAGCCGAGGAGGAGTTGCGGAAAGCAAAAGCCGCCTCTGCAGACGCGGCCCGGCGCGCGCGCAGCATTGCAGTTGAAATAGAAAAAGCGGCGCAGGCGGTCGAAGACGCCGAACTCATCGTCGAAAAATCTTCCAAAGAACTCGAATCATTGTTAAGCGAATCGTAAGGACAGTAATAGGTCTGAATGGCCTTGCTCAAAAAGTCCGACGCGAAGCGATTTCAGTAGCGCCGCGGCTTTAGCCCGCTGGTTCGGTTCTACAAAATAATACTTTGAAAAATGTCTCCACCAAAAAAAACGTTGACACCGTTCTCTCGGAAAGATAGAAGAAGCGTCGCTCAAATAGATTCTTTCGCGAGCTGGAGGATTATCCTTTGAAAAAGACTACGAGGCTGCTCTTGGGATCGGCGCTAACTCTGCTTATCGCTTTGGCTACAGTGGTTGGCGTGCCAACCCTGGCGCCCAAGCACACCAGCGATGACAATAAATACCGGGTTTTTTGTGCCAACGGCAAGCTGGAGATCGAGCAACGCACTTTCGACCAGGAAAGGAATGCGCGCGGCTCAAGTGTCTGTCAGTTAGCTGAGTTCGATTATCTTTCGGACGCTGAAAAGTACGCCGAGAGTCACGGCGGCAAAGGTTCAGATTGCAAATGCAATTAAGGTGGAACCGGGGCTTAATTATTCGGCTTCGCCTCTGGCTGACGAAGATAAACCAGTGTCAATCTGCGCGCGAGGACGTGCGCAACGAACCGGTGGCGCGGGCGCGAGTCCAACGCGGAGAAATGTTCTGAGCCTTTATAGTCTCAATTGAGTATCGCGCGCGCTTTGGATCCTAAGCTTCAAAGGGCAGTCGCATTGGAAAGAGTTGCGGGAAGTCTGCTGCTTTCCAGGTTCGGGGTTGCACTACCGAGACTGGTCCCGTTGCAAGCTCCACAGTCCGCGCGCCGAGAGGATGGCCGAGAAGAGCCCGGTCACGCCGAGCGCGATCAGCATCCAGACAAAGTGGTAGCCTCCGCTGGACCTAACGACCCCGCTGGCGACGCCGACACCCTTGCCCTTCATGTGGAGGATAGGGACGCCGAACGAGAGAAGCGACCCGAGGAGCATGATTACGTAACCCGATCGCCGTTCGGCAAGCACGGTGGCTCCGTACAGCCAGACGACCATGATGATACTCCCCCCAACCAGGTTCTTGACCCCTCCTGATTCAATCCCGCGGAAGATGTCGTCCGTCAGGTGAAACGTAAACAAGAGAACCGCGAGCAGAGACGAGATGGTTAACATAGAGCTTTGTTTCATTTGATATTCTCCTGGTTAGATCGCGTGTGCCTCTCCGAGGCTTTCCCAAAAAAACCGTGAAACGGTTGGCGGATGCATGATCTTGGACCGTGTCACCGGGGTAAAGCCACGGTGCTAATGAGATCGCTCCGCGCGACCCAACATGTGACTTTCCGCCTGCTTAATCCATCTCTCTTCCTTCACACCAAACACAAGCAGCCAGAAGATCGTTGCGGCTGAGCCTAACAAACCAAACAGTACGACAATGGGAAACGCACTGTATCCAAGCGGCGGGTAAAGCCACGTCAGCCAGCCCAAGCCCGCAACGAACGACAAGACCCCCAGCCAGCGCGGCAGAAAGGTAGAGCGGAAAATTAAATAGGCGCCCAGCAGAGTTGAGAAGCCGAAAAATGCCAAAGGCACACCAGCGCCCTGGTCATTCACTTTAAGAAGAATGAGCGCCACAGAATGCAATTGTTCCGCACTGAATCCTTGCAAAGCCGCCGGACGTCCCAGCACGAATAACGGAACGATATAGAAAACGCGCGCGACGATCTTCACGATGCAGCCGGTGAATTCCAGGAAGAGCGCCAGCAAAGCAACCGTCCTGTTTACCGGCTTCAGCAATTGATAAAAGAGCACGGCAGCCGTGACCTGGCAGGTCATCTCAATGAGATAGACGGTGAAGCCCAACTGAAACAGGCCTTTGTGCGCCAGGATGTTGGTCGCCGTAGCTGCAGCGTCCCGGAAATCGATAAGTCTTTCGCTGACGAAGCCCTGAGCGAATACTCCCGCCAGGATTGTGAGCAACATAAACAGACCTGTCACGCGGGCGAGTAAACGTGGAGAAAATGGCGTGATGCGTGCTGTCATTGGTACTCCAGTAAATCGTGAATCGTATCCAGACGAAACGACCATCGTTTCCGCCTTCAGGTAGAGAACGTTTGTCGACGCCAATGGGTTCACACTAAGACCGTGAGATGACCAATCATTTCGTCCGTTGAAATTCGCCGCGCAACGGAATGGGCTTCCCGTCTGGCATAACGAAAGTAAACGCTACGATATGATGGTCCGCGTCAATGATTGTGATCACCATATCCCTCAGGTAACCTCCCCGCGTCGGTCCGGCGACATCGAGAAAACTGAACTCGATCGCCTTTCCATCCGGCGACATCTTCCCCTCCCAGTGAGCACGATTCCCGGCATCACAATAGTGGGTCGCGAGCAAACGATCCCCCTCCACGTAGAACATAGTGATTTCATGTTTTGGAGGGCCCTTTTCACTTGTATCTCCCTCATGCAGAATCGCCGTCCCGCTGGACACAGTGCGAATCGTGAAGTTGATCGGTATGCCCATAACCGTACCTTGCCACGAACCTGCCAGGGTTTTCATTCTCTCGAAAGCCTTTTTCGCGCCCAAATCCGTCGCCTGCGCGCTGGCGGGTTTCGGCGGCGTATCCTGGGCAAAGACGACGGCGGCCGGCGCCAAAAGGCAAAGCAGAAGTGTCGGTATTAGTGTTCGCGTGAGTAGCTTCATTTGGTTTGTCTCCTCGGGTGATTAGTGGCGCTTCCAACAATTTGCAACACTGCGCTCGCAGACTTGCGGGGCTCTCCGTTCGCAGCAACTTTTCTGAGTCCGTCGCTGGAGAGGCTATAGACTTTGAACTTCCAAGTCTCCACAGACTGTAATTAGATTGTAAAAAGTTGTATCGAGAGGAAGGCGAAAACATCCGCAGATTACGCAGATTACACAGAATAATCCCGGAGAGTTGAGTGGCAACTTCCACTCAACATAACTGCCTGGTTCTTAATCTGTGTAATCTGTGGATAGTTTCGGATTGGCCCGCCGAAGTTTATTCGATGAAGCGATAGCCCAACCGGTGAATGGTAATAATGTGTTGCGGCTCGGACGGATCAGCTTCGATTTTCTGACGCAGCTTGGCGATATGGTTGTCCACCGTGCGCGTAACCGGGCTGCTGTGATACCCCCAAACCTCATCGAGCAGTTGATCGCGTGTGACAATTTCGCCTCGATGCCGGATCAGGTAGCGCAAGATCTCGAATTCGCGAGGTGAAAGGTCTAATGCCTGGCCGCCTTTGCGCGCCGCATATTTCTTAAAATTCAACTCCACCTCGCCAAAGGTAAAACTCTCGATTTCGGCGACTTGTTTTGCCGCCCGGCGCAAATGCGCCCTGATGCGCGCGAGCAGTTCCTTAATGCTAAATGGTTTCGTCACGTAATCATCTGCGCCAACTTCCAGGCCGACCACTTTGTCAGTTTCCTCACTCCGAGCAGTCAGCATGAGGATCGGAGTTTCGATTCCGCGGGTGCGCAAGGTGCGGCACACATCTATGCCGCTCATCAAAGGCAACATAACATCGAGCAGAATAATGTCAGGTTTCTCAGTCGAGGCTTTCTCTAATCCTTCCTTCCCATCGCGTGCCACCGAAACCTCGTAGCCTTCATACTCACAGCTATCTTTCAGCCCGAGCACCATGTTGGGTTCATCTTCGATTATCAGGACTTTGGCCAACGTTGTTCTCCTGGTGATATTGATACCGTTTGGTAAACGCCAGTAACGGTCCCATGAGGTCAGTACCGTCCGCGGTAGTGGATGGCTTCCGGCGTTATCGATTGGCAATCACTGCATCCACCCGCTACCGCAAGGGGTACTGACCTTCATCGGCCCGCTGCCGACTGCCCCTGGCCACGGGAAGCAGAATCGTAAAACGACTTCCTTTACCGACGTCGCTTGCAACCGAGATCGTTCCCTTATGCGCTTCAATAATGTGCTTGACCAGCGATAACCCGAGGCCGCTGCCCTTTACATCGTGAACCAGCCCGTTGCCCACGCGGTAAAACTTCTCGAAAATCTTTGCCTGTTCAGCGCGTGGGATTCCAATTCCGTGATCTGCGATTTCAATCGACAGACTAGACGCCAGCATTTTCGTTGTGATCGCAAGCTGCTTTACCTCGCCTGAATACTTAATGGCATTATCAAGCAGATTCGAAATGGCCTGCGCCAGCGCCTCGCGGTCAATCAAGACTGGCTGTAGATCCGGTTGCAGGTTTGTTTGAACTTCAAAGCCGGAATTGCTGATCTGATAGCGATAGCTGGAAAGCACACTCTCAATCACTTCTGCTATTTCGCTTTCGGCGAAATTATAGGTTTTGCGGCCCGCCTCGATTTTTGAGAAATCGAGAATGTTATCGATCATCTTGTTCAGACGCAGGCTTTCATGGCGGATGATGCGGTAGTACTCGAGTTTCTTCTCTTCATCTTTAACGCGACCGAGTTCGAGGATTTCAGAAAACAGGCTGAGTAGCGAGAGCGGCGTCTTTAGTTCGTGCGAGACATTGGCGACGAAATTTGATTTCGCTTGCGCCAGGCGCGCTTCGCGGTCCGTGGCCCGTAGAGTCAGCGCTATACCACCAAGTAAGAACAGCAGTACCAGGACAGTTGTTCCGGCGCTCTGCAAAAAACTGGCGCGCGCGAGCGCTTCGAGATTCGTGTTCTTAAAGCCGGCTTCCGCTTTCCAACTGGAGAACGGAGGATCGAAGTTACTTTTCAGGAGATAACCGTTTTGTGCCATCCCGTTTGAATAAAGCACCTGGTTGCTATCGTCACTGATCGTAATGGCGATGGCTGGAATGGAAGTGCCTTCATGGCCCTTCGAAGTCTCAGCGATCGTGCGAGCTATCAGGCCATCTCTGACGAAACCTTCGCTTAGCAAGACACCTGCAAAACCGCGCTGCTCATCCTTGGTTACTTCGGGCAACGGATAAAACAGATAGGTTCCTTTACTCATGCCCGTCGGACAGGTCGCACAGGAATCATGCGCGAATAAATAGTTGTGCTTAGCGTCAAGAAAAGTTTGTCCGATCTGCGCTTTATCGAAGAGAGAGAGCAGGCGAGACCGCGCTGGCGTGAACTCGGCCTGAGCCACTTTCACAAACTTGTCGGAAAAGAAATAGGCGTAAC
>JANMKA010000040.1:0-48164 GCA_031371765.1 Blastocatellia bacterium | reverse complement strand
CCACGCACTTCGCTGGGGGCGCTGATCGCAGCCGCGTCGCTGCTCGATCTGCTTTGGCCCATATTCATCTTGCTGGGCCGCGAACAGGTGCGGATTGAACCCGGCAATACTGCATTTACTCCACTCGATTTCGTTTCCTATCCAATTTCGCACAGCCTGGTGGCGGCGATCGGATGGGCCACCCTGTTTGCACTGCTTTATTGGCTGGTGGCACGTTATGGCAGGGGCGCGCTGCTGATATGGGTTGGCGTTGTGAGTCACTGGGTACTGGACTGGATCAGCCACCGGCCAGACATGCCGCTTTACCCAGGTAGTCGACGTTTCGGACTCGGCTTATGGAATTCAATTATCGCGACAGTCAGTGTCGAGGCTTTGATGTTTGCGATTGGAGCCTGGATTTATTTGCGCGTGACCCGCGCGAAGGATGCGACTGGCAAGTGGGGGCTCCTGGCTTTCCTGGTGACGGTCGGCGCGATCTACATTGCCAACATTTTCAGTCCGCCACCGCCGAGCGTAGTCGTGCTCGGTATCGGAGCGCTGGCGTTGAGTTTGTTTTTGGTTTTATGGGCCTGGTGGGCTGACCGACATCGGGAAGCTCGGTGAGTTTCGAGTTTCTAGTTTCGAGTTCAACGTCTAGTTTTACGACAAGCGCTAACTCGAAACGAGAAACTCGGAACGCGAAACTCTCAGGTGACCGCTGCATCGCGCGCCAGCATCGCCACCCCGATCGTGGCTGCATCCTCACCCAGCGCCGCGACCACGATTTGCGTGGCTTCGAAACACGGTTGGAAAGCGCGCCGCTTTGCCTCTTGAATGATGGGATTGAGAATCAGCTCGCCCGCCTGCATCACTCCGCCGCCCAGCACAATCCGTTCAATATTCAACAGGTTGATAACGCTGGCGACTCCGGTGCCGATGTATTTGCCAGTGCGTTCGATCATCATCAGCGAAAAGTCGTCGCCCTCTTTTGCCTCGCGCGCCATATCGCTGGCAGTGAAGTCTTTGTTCATAGCCAACTTAGAAAGCGAAGAGGTCGAATCGCGATTCAGCCGCTCGTTGGCGCGGCGCACGATGTTGGGAGCGGACGCGACCGTCTCCAGGCAACCTGTATTGCCGCAGATGCATTCATCGCCTTCAGTATCGATCGTGATGTGGCCCACTTCGCCCGCCAAACCGGACGCGCCGATCCAAAGTTTTCCGTCCAGAATGATTGCGCCGCCGATACCATCGCCAATGGTTATGTAGAAAAGATCTTTGCTGCCACGGCCGGCGCCGATCTTGTACTCACCATAAGCCGCGGCGTTAGCATCGTTTTCGAGTTCCACCCGCAGGCCGGTGGCCTTCATTGCATCCTCGTGGAGATTCTCGCGCACGGGCCCGGGCAAATAATTCGAGGCAATCACTCGATCCGTCCGCCGGTTGACCAAACCGGGGATGGCAATACCGACCGCGCCGATGTTGTTGCCCACCTCTTGCAGGCTTTTGACCACCCGGGCTATCTGGGCAATCAGGTTTTCCGGCTCCAACGGCTCTTCCCGGCGTTCGCGGATGGTCCCCTCATTATCGACCGTTGCCGCGCGCAGTTTCGTGCCGCAAAGCTCGATCCCGATAAAATTCAGGTCTGATTTAGGGGACGTATCCATGTGTAAACTTCCCGAGGTTCAATGACAAGCGGAACGAGCGAAGCATAATCGAGGGTATCTGGGGTGTCAAACGAGTGATTCTGCGTGTAAAATCAAAATCAATTCGGTCTTTGGCTTTCGGTCTTGGGTCTTTGAGGAACGCTTCGCGATAGATCAAAGACCCAAGTCCTAAGCCCAAAGCCCTATTATGCACATCCGTTCAATACTCCTGCCGACGGATTTCAGCGAATGCGGAAACTACGCCCTGTCTTATGCCGCATCGCTGGCGCGCACCTTCGGCGCTTCGATTCTCTGCGTGCACGTGATCGAGCCGATGGTGCCGACGGTCGGTTATTCCGGCATCTCGGAACCACTGCCGCTAGCGGATATTGCCGATCAACTGGAAGACTCGGCAGAACGCGAACTACCGAAATTTGCTGAATGTGAAGAATGTGCGGGCCTGGCAGTGGAAGAGCTGATCGTGCACGGCGAAGCAGCTTCCGAGATCGTGCGCGTCGCCAAAGAAAGATCTGTAGACTTAATAGTTGTTTCATCACATGGGCGAACTGGCCTGGGGCGAATTCTTTTTGGCTCAACTGCCGAAGCGATAGTGCGCCATGCGCCGTGCCCCGTGCTGGTAGTGAAGCCGGCGAAGGAAGAAGAGCCCTAGTTAGCAGTGAGCCGTAGCAGTTAGCAGTAGTCAGAGATTCGCAATTATTAGTGACTGCTCACTGCTTACCGCTCACTGCTCACTTTTCCCAAACATGCATCTCGATTTTCTTACCGACCTGATCGGTCGTTATGGTCTCTACGCCGTCTTCCTTCTGGTAATGATCGAGGGCGACCTAACGCTCCTGCTTGCCGGTGTCCTGGCCCACAGTTATTTTTTCGGCGATCACAGTTTTGCCTGGGTGCTGCTGGCGGGCACGCTCGGTGGCACGGTCAGCGACAACATTGCGTACTTGACCGGCCGCGAGTTTCGCAAAGGTGTTCGCGATCTCCGGTTCTATCGCGCCGCCAAGCCCCGCATGGAACGCCTGACAAATAACTTTGGCGGACTCTCGATCTTTCTTTCGAAATACATTTACGGACTGCGCTGGGCTTCGTGCATATTTCACGGCGTCGGTCGCATGCCCTACTTGCGTTTTGTGCTACTGTCCCTGGCCAGCTGTTTTGCGTGGGTCCTGGTTCTCAGCGGTGCTGGCTATTTTTTTAGTGGCGCCGTAATCAGCGTTCTGGGTGACTTCCAACGCCTCGGAAAAGTTCTGCTGGTCATCGTGGTAGTGGGTATCGCTGGGTTTTACCTCGCCGAGCGATTTTGGTTGTCACCAAAAGTTGAAGAGGCTGATCCAGAACGTTTGCAGGAGCTTGAGCAAACAGCTCAGGAAACATTGCTGGGGCTGAGGCAGGAGTTTAAGGAGCACATTCCCTTTAAGCAGTCGCGGCAGGGTGAACCAAAGAAACGGGTGGCGCCGAAGGACAGCAAGCGAGATGCTGAGTAGTGGCGGTTAACAAAGTCTCAGGATTTACCATTTTGCCATTTCTCATTTACCACTTTTCATTCAAAAGACTACTTGTTACTCAAGTTTGTTTTGTCCACGCTCCGGCGAGAGTTTGCAATGGGGCAATGAGAAATGACGAATGGTAAATGGAAAATTTCTTGTTTTTACAACATCGATAAAGCTAACACATGCTAATTGAGTCATCAGCTCCAACTCGCGTAGATCTTGCGGGCGGCACTATCGACATCTGGCCCCTCTATCTGTTTCATCCCGGCGCGGCCACGGTCAACTTCGCGACTTCGCTGCGCGCTCATTGCTCGATCAAGACTCGCGACGACGGCCAGATTGTGCTGGAGTCGCGCGACCGAAAGATGGCTTTCGAGACTAATCTCGCGGCCCTCGAAGACCTGGCGCGCGAGGAACGGCTGGAATTAATTTCCAAGCTGGTCCACTTTTTCAAACCAACCACTGGTTTTCATCTGGTTGCGAACAGTGAAGCGCCGGCGGGTGCTGGTCTGGCAGGCTCGTCGGCGCTGGCAATCGCCTGCATTGGCGCGCTGAATCGGCTGGTTGGAAACCGTTATGAGGAGCGCAAGTTCATTTCTATCGCCGCAAATATTGAGACGACGGTGATTCGCGTGCCCGCGGGGTTTCAGGATTACTACCCCGCTCAGTTTGGCTCAACTTCCTGTGTGCACTTCCGCGCTGATGGCATTGAGCGTGAGAAACTGGAAGTTGACGAGAACAAAATCCAGGAGCGCATCGCCATTTGCTACACCGGTGAGCCGCGACTGTCAGGAACAAACAACTGGGAAATTTTCAAGAAGCATATCGACGGCGACGCCCAACTTTTCGAGATCTTCGATGCCATACGCGACTCGGCTTTGCGTATGCGTCAGGCGCTGCTTGCGGATGATTGGAATGAAGTGCGCGAGACGATGCTGGCTGCTTATCCGAACCGAAAACGACTGGCGCCGGGAGTGACGACGCCGCAGATGGACCATCTGGTGGAAACTGCACTTGCCAACGGCGCCGAAGCTGCAAAAGTTTGCGGCGCCGGCGGCGGCGGCTGTATTGCTTTCCTGTGTGCTGAGGGACGCAAGGCGGAGGTCGAGCGCGCGGTCGGAGCGGAAAAGGGCGCCGAGATTCTAGACTGGAAGTTCTCGCGCGAGGGCCTGGTAGTTAAAGAATCTTAGTTTCGAGTTTCGAGTTTCGAGTTTCGAGTTTCGAGTTAGTTTTGAGTTCCTGGCTTTTCCGAACTCGAAACTAGAAACTCGGAGCTCGAAACCTTGTTCACATCATCCACTGATTGCGATTGTCATAGTAAGCCGGCGAACGAGTAGGGTATCGGCGCTTATATTTCTGGTAGCGCGCCAGCAGTTTTTCATAACGCTTATCGGACGAGCGCAATCGCTGGTGCGGCAGCTCGCGCAGATGGTCTTCAATCTTAGACATGTTTCTACGATTGAAGCGCCAGTCGTAATTTCCCAGGTCATATAGGCTAGTCAAGCCGTAGCCCTTAATCCTGCCACTAAAATCCACGTACGGATCGAAATAGCTCCACGTTAAATCCCGCAGCGAACGAAACAACGGCTTGCGTCCGTGCAAGCCAATATCGCGTGACCGGGCTATCGAGCCCCACAACCCGTCTTGCTGGAAAACAAAAATCACGTGGTCCAACAAATCGACTGATTCAATGTCGAGCAACAGCGGCGGATAGCCGTGTTGCTCCAGAATCACCGCCGCACCGACCGCCGCCTCCAGACAGTGGGCCTCGTTGCGTTTGATAACTTCGCGAAACGAGCGCATCGTGCCGCCCTGCTTCTCCCAGTTGTACGGCATGGAACTGAAGAAACGCTGCACGCGCGCCGGCGTGTGCAGCGACTGGATCAGTTGCCATTCCTTCGCGGTAAATGCCTGCCGTGTAGGTGCTGCGTCCATTGATGTTTGCTGAAACCTCAGCCCGCTTGCTTCCGATGGCCTCAGTGTTGTAAGAGTTTAGCTTAACGAATCTAATAAAAGGCCATATATCTCAAGCATGGAACCAAAGACCGCAGTTCGACCGCTGACGCGCGGCGAGCAGGAAACCGAAACAGCAGCAACGCGCCTGATTGAACTGATCGAGGACGCGCTTTCCGTCGTCGCTATTCAATCGAGTGAGGTCGATTCGCTCGAAGCTGTCGCCGATCGCATCGAACGCGCCGCGCGTGACCTGTCAGTTGCCCTGCGCGAGTTGGCCCACGAGCGCCGCAATGCGCAAAACGCGGCTGACTAAATCGTCCGCTCGCGATGTTCCGTCACGCGATTTACTTTACTTATTTTGGAGATGCCCATGACTTCAATTCGCACTGCACCAACTGAGAAAGGCGCGTCCTCCAGCAATCGCAATCCGACTGTGCCGTTAAGCACCAACGCTCATCTGCTCAACTGGGTCGACAAGATGGCCAATCTGACGAAGCCTGACACGATTCACTGGGTGGATGGTTCGCGAGCAGAGGACGAAGCACTCAAAGCGCAGATGGTAGCCGCCGGCACGTTCACCAAACTCAATGAAGAACTGTGGCCCGGTTGTTACTACGCGCGTTCTGACGCCAGCGACGTGGCCCGAGTCGAAGACCGCACGTTTATTTGTTCGCTGTCGAAAGATGCGGCCGGCCCAACAAACAATTGGGAAGAGCCATACCAGATGCGCCGCAAGCTGAAAGAACTTTTCGACGGCTCGATGCGCGGGCGCACGATGTACGTGTTGCCGTTCAGCATGGGACCAATCGGTTCGCCCATGTCACAGATTGGCGTTCAGCTTACGGACTCGCCTTATGTCGTAGTCAACATGCGCATCATGGCGCGCATTGGTTTGCCGGTTTATGCCGAGATCGATAAGGACTACAAACGCGTAGTGCCGTGCATGCATTCAGTTGGCGCGCCGCTTGCAGCTGGGCAAGCAGACGTGCCCTGGCCCTGCAATAAAGAGAAGTACATCGTTCACTTTCCCGAGACGCGTGAGATTTGGTCGTACGGTTCCGGCTATGGCGGCAACGCCTTGCTCGGCAAGAAATGCTTTGCCCTGCGCATCGCTTCCAACATTGCGCGCGATGAAGGTTGGCTGGCCGAACACATGCTGATCGTCGGCGTTGAGAATCCGCAAGGTGAGAAGACCTACGTTACGGCTGCCTTCCCCAGCGCTTGCGGCAAAACAAATTTCGCCATGTTGATTCCGCCGGCAGGTTTCGCAGGCTGGAAGGTCTGGACTGTCGGCGATGACATCGCCTGGATCAAGCCCGACGAGAAGGGACGCCTGCGCGCTATCAATCCCGAGGCTGGTTTTTTTGGAGTAGCGCCTGGCACCTCAGTCAAAACAAATCCCAACGCTATGGCGACGCTGGCAACGAATTCTATTTTTACTAACGTCGCGCTCACCCCGGAAGGCGGCGTGTGGTGGGAAGGTATGACTGACGAGCCACCGGCGGAATGTCTCGACTGGCGCGGGCAAAAATGGACGCCGGCGATCGCGAAAGAGACCGGCGCGAAAGCCGCGCATCCCAATGCGCGCTTTACTGCGCCCGCTTCGCAGTGTCCCACAATTGATCCGGATTGGGAAAATCCGAGTGGCGTGCCAATCAGCGCGATCATTTTTGGTGGCCGGCGCGCGACCACGATGCCGCTCGTGTATCAGTCGTTCAATTGGAGTTCCGGCGTTTACATCGGCGCGACTATGGGTTCGGAAATGACAGCAGCCGCCGCCGGCACGATCGGCAAGGTGCGTCGCGACCCGATGGCGATGCTGCCGTTTTGCGGCTATCACATGGGCGATTATTTTCGCCATTGGATCCGCATGCAGCGCTCACTGACCGAAACGCCGCGAATTTTTCACGTGAACTGGTTCCGCAAAGATAAAGATGGAAACTTTATGTGGCCCGGGTTTGGCGAGAACATGCGCGTGCTGAAATGGATCGTGGATCGCGCCCGCGGACGCGCGCTCGCCTGCGAAACGCCGATTGGTTGGGTGCCGCATTACGAAGATATCGAGTGGAGCGGCCTGGACTTTCCGAAAGAGAAGTTTGAAGAGTTGCAGGCATTCGATCGCAACGCCTGGCGCCAGGAAGTGGTGGGCCACGAAGAGCTTTTTATTGAATTACACGATCGGCTGCCCGCAGAAACGATCTACGAACGCGAGTTGCTCATCTGCCGGCTGTAGCTTAAGGAGCTGAGTGTCCGAAGGTCTTGGACAGAATCCTTCAAGGCTGACAAATTTGCAGGTAGGGAAGGGTGGCTTGGCCCCGCTCTGCTGAGTGGCATCCGATCGGCGGGGCCAAGCCACCCTTCCCGACTTGCGAGTCTCTTTTGGTTAAATTCTGCTTCTTTAAGATGGGTTGTTCTCACCCTACTTCCTCGTCCTACCTTAGAATCGATATCCAAAACCAAAGTTCGTCTGAAAATTATGTTTGGTGCCTGCGGCCGCGGGTAGGACCACCAAACCGCCGGTGGAGGGATCGACTGCGACCACCTGTCGTTGGCTCTTAAAGCGAATCATCGTATCGCCGGCATCGAAGCGAATGATGGTGTTCTTACTGGGATAGACTTCGGCAACGCCACCAAGGTCGAACGCAAGGTTGGTCGTTGCTTGCGGTTGGAAACAGCCAATCGGCGGTGGGAAAACTGTCGGGCAGCCTCCTGAAAATTGGTACTGGCCGCGACTGAAGCGCACTAAACCGGGGCGCGCTTTCAAAAACACGCCACCCTTCTCGAACCGCTGCCCAACTTTCGTGCCGAACAATCCCTGCAGCTTGCGCCCGCCATCCAGGGCGCGGTCGCGTGGGAAAAAATTGCCCTCTGCTTCAATTCCGACGTGGCGGGAAAAGTTGTAACCGAACCGGCCGCCAAATCCCCAAGTGTTCTTCCGGTCTTCATTGAACTTGGTGGTCGCGCCTGCGGTCGTGAACGTGCGCACCGGCACGCGTAACAGCGAACCCTGCGCCCCGATTTCAAATTTCTTGTCGTCAGACTGGGCCTGGATAAAGGCTGATGCCGCAAACAAGGTGGCGGCCAACAGCGCTGCCGTAAAAGTCTTCCTTAACATAAACCTCCGTGTCTTACTGCAGAACCTAACCGCGGCTGAGTTGCGGAAACAGAAGAATCAAACGGCATCGCGATCTTTGGATGCGACCCCCGTCTGCTCCGTTTACACGCATTGCGAGGAGAACGGTTCAAAAAATCTGCGTTTGCGTGTTTGAAAGGCGGTGCGAGAGCGCAGGGAAACGGACTTCAGATAAGTTCTTAGTGCGATCGCAACGGGATCAGTTCCGGTCTTCGACGCGTAGTGTGGGTGCGAATTTAGCCCGGCCTTTCAAGGCCGGGGATGGGCGCGAAAGCCGTCTGCGTCGCTTAGCGACGCCTGAGACTAAAATTACTACCTCGTCGCTACGCGACGAAGGCAGGCACGAACCTTGATCCCAGCGTTGAAACGCCGGGCTAAACTCGCACCGCCGCTACGCGTCGAAAGGCACTTGATCGGGGCTTCGGATAGTCTGTGACTCTCCGGCCGCACCAGAGTAGAAATCTCTAATAACTAACCCGGTGGCCAGTTCAACGGCCGGCCGCCAAGAACGTGCACATGAAGATGAAAGACCGACTGCCCAGCGCCGGCGCCTGTGTTGATGATCGTGCGATAGCCGCTCTCGTCAAGACCAGCGGCATTGGCGACTTGGGCTGCGACGCGTAACAAATGACCGAGCAGTGCCTCGTCTTTTTGCGAAGCGTCATCAAGCGAATCGAGGTGTTCGCGCGGAATAACCAGCAGATGCGTCGGCGCCTGCGGATTGATGTCCCTGATGACTACCGCGCGCTCATCTTCCTTGACGAACTCCGTGGGAATCTCGCCGGCAATGATGCGGCAGAATAGGCAGTTTGGTTCGGACATGATATTTCGTAATGCAAACTGTTAGTTTGCGGCAGCCGCTGCTCTCAACTTAAAGGCCACCAACACCCGCAACCTAACAGTTTGTTTACATTTCAATCGCCAGCTTCCATTATGCCTCAGCCGGCAATGCGGGCGTCATCACTTGAGACAACGGCGCCGTTATCGACTCGCGAACACGCTCGATATCGGCGCCTACCGAGCGCAGCTTCGCTTCAATTTTTTCGTACCCGCGATCGATGTGATAGACACGATCGATCATCGTTTCGCCGCTTGCCACCAGGCCGGCCAGCACCAGTGACGCTGAAGCACGCAAGTCGGAAGCAATCAACGGCGCTCCCGTTAACGGTGTCGGGCCGGTGACCGTGGCGCTGTGCCCATCGATGGAAATGGTCGCGCCCATGCGCTGCATTTCCGACCCATGCATAAAGCGATTCTCAAAAATCGTCTCTTCGATATTCGCGCTGCCGGTGGCCTGCGTCATCAGCGCCATGTACTGGGCCTGCATGTCGGTAGGAAATTCGGGATAAGGTTGCGTGGTTACATCTTTGGCAGTTAGGTCGTTGCGGCCAGAGACGCGCAACGTCGTCGGACCAAGCTCTTCAATCTCAACACCAACTTCGCGGAACTTAGCGATCACGGCAGCGAGATGATCCGGACGGCAATCTCTTATTTCCAATTCGCCTCGAGTAATTGCCGCCGCGGCAATGAAGGTGCCGGTCTCAATGCGATCGGGAATGATCGTGTGTTCGGCGGGGCCAAGCGCCTCCACCCCCGCAATTTCGATCGTGCTGGTGCCCGCGCCCGTGATCCGTGCTCCCATCTTGTTGAGCAGATCCGCCAGGTCGGTAATCTCGGGTTCGCACGCGGCGTTGTGCATTACCGTCGTGCCGCTCGCCAGCGTCGCCGCCATCAATAAATTTTCGGTGCCGGTTACGGTCACCTTGTCGAAATGAATTTCAGCGCCGATCAAACGGCCTGACTTCGGCGCGCGCGCGATTACGTTGCCGGCTTCAAGCCGAACTTCGGCGCCCAGTTTTTCAAACGCTTTCAAATGAAGATCAATCGGCCGCGTGCCAATCGCGCAACCACCCGGCAACGAGACTTTTGCCTTGCCAAACCGCGCCAATAATGGACCAAGCGCCAGCACGGACGCGCGCATCGTTCTTACAAGTTCATAAGGCGCTTCAAAAATTTCTATGTGGTTTGCGCTTATCTTGTTAGTGCGAAGTTCCGGCGACAGCACAGTCGCGCCGAGGTCCTCGAGCAGTCGGCCTTGGGTAATGATGTCGCGAACGTAAGGCAGATTGTGCAGCGTAACCGTTTCCGCACTCAGCAAGGCAGCGGCCATGCAAGGCAGCGCTGAATTTTTGGCGCCGCTTATCGAGATGCGGCCCTTGAGCGCACGCCCACCGCTGATGCGAAATTTATCCACGCCGACAGATTAGAGTAAAACCAGGAAACGCGAAAGCGGGCGCGATTCGAAGCGGACGCGCACAAGCTCCCCCCAGAGGGAGAGGGAGAGGGAGACGGACACGAAAAACGCGGCGCTCAATTAAGAGCGCCGCGTCGTGGTTGCAGTAGGTTGAGTCTGGTCCTAGTTGCCGACGCCGTGTTTCACGCGCACTCCCCCATTCGTGGTCATGGCGCGAATCGTCGGCCCACCCGAACCCAGGTTAACTGCGAGCTCGCGAGTGATTCTTCCCTGCACCGTGACAGGAAAATCAATGCTCAGATTTCCGTTCACCGTGCCGGTTTCTAAATGCGCTGAGTAATTTTCCGGCAATGACATGCGAATGCCGCCGTTGGTTGTTTTGACATCCATCTCTTGACCGTCCCAGCGGTCGCCCGTCAACTCAATCGACAGCCCGCCGTTCGTCGTGCCTCCGTGCACCGTGCCACCCACGCGCTTTAGGGCTACGCCGCCGTTAGTCGTGCTGAAGTCCAGGCGGCCCTGCACGTCACTGATTGAAATGCCGCCGTTGTGCGCTGTTAGCGACAGGTCGGAACGTCGCGGCACGAAAACTTCGTAACTAACACTCCAGTAATAGTCTCTGCGATTTTCCGGTCCATTCGCAAAAATTTTTGCACCCGCTGTTTCGATTGTAATCTGCTGAGCCAGTGCGTCGGCTTCGGCCTGCGTAGGCGCAGCGGTTTGAACGCGGGCTCGGGCCAATATTTCATTGCGATCCCAACCCTTGACTGAAACGCCACCGTTCTGGCGGCCATCGACAGAAATCGCACCGGCCGCAGGCAGCGTTTGTTCCTTGATCTCGCAATGACTTAACAGACGATCGCTATGCCAATCATCGCGGCAAGCCATCCCCTTGTCTTTATCGCCTTCCTTATCCGCAAATGCTGATAACGCGGTCACAATTGTCAGCGTTAGAATGAACGCACTGCGTCTTAGCCACTTATTCATGGGTCGTCTCCTCAGGGTATTTAGTTTTGCCTGTTTGTTCTTCGCGCGGTTCTGACGACTAAACACCGTGGTTCGCAGAATTGTGACAACTTATTGAGGAGGGATTGGCTAAGCACGGTTTGTTAAGGCAACGGTGCGGGGAATGCCCTGAAGATCATCATAAATCTCAACGAGTTTCCAAGAGGTTTCATCGATGAGCTGCCGCACAACATCGTGTTGGTCATAGCCCATTTCAAAAATCAACAAGCCACCGTTTTTCAGATAGTGGCGGCTCTCAAGCAGCAGCCGCCGGATAACTGTCAAACCATCCGCGCCTGAGACGAGCGCTGCGTGCGGTTCAAAGTCGCGCACTTCCCTTTGCAGACCCGCCATCGCGCTCTCCGCAACATACGGCGGATTCGAAACAATCAAATCGAAAGCTGGATCAGGCGGTGGTCCAAGGCCAGCAAAGCAATCCGAAGTAATCAGCGAAAGCCGATCAAGAACCTCGTGTCGGGTTGCGTTGCGCGCGGCAACGGCCAGCGCTGCTGGTGAAATATCCAGCGCAATTGCCCGTGCCCGCGGCAGCTGCTGCAGGAGGGTAACCACGATGCAGCCGGAACCGGTACCGACATCGCAAATGAAGGGCGCTTCGATCTGTGAAACAAGCGACAATGCTGTTTCCACCAGCAATTCGGTTTCAGGGCGCGGGATCAATACATCGCTGTTGACTTCAAACTCAAGACCAAAAAATTCCTGACGCCCGGTAATGTATTGCAAAGGCTTGCCCCGGCCACGTTCGTTAAGCGAAGCACTAAACTTTTCAAGTTGTTCGTCGCTGAGTTCAGCTTCCGCATGCGTCAGGATGTAACTACGATCTCGATCCAGAACGTACATCAACAACGAACCGGCTTCCCGACGTTCGTCCGGCACGCCGGCCTTCCGCAGTCTGTTAGCGCCGTCTAATACCGCTTGTGCTATAGAGGTGGACATTGAGGTAGCGCCGCTGGTTGTGTTCCGCGCCCTTCGGCCTTATATAATAAGCTTCAAGAAAACAGGCATTAGTTTTCGCTTTGGTCGCACGTGGTGTTCTCCAAAATTTTGGGAACAGAAACCGTATTGGAACTTTCTTGTTAGCACCACGGTACGAGTCTCGTTCCTCCCGTATGCGACAGAGCCTCCCAACCACTTCGGTTGTGGAGGTTCTGGCGTAAAAGGAGTGGTGAGTTTAACAACGTTTCTCTGAGGAGCAAGAGTGGGCGCACTATCCAAAGCGATTTTGTTATTCTCCCTTAACTGGCTCGACGCCCAGTTGACCATTCTTTGGGTCCGCCTGAATGTGGCCACCGAAGGAAATGGCTTCATGGCCCACCTGCTAAATCGCAGCGAGGGTTCGTTTCTTTCAGTCAAGCTTGCCATCGGCGCCCTTGCCGCCTATACCCTTTACCGTTGCTCCGAGATTCCTATTGCCCGCCGCGGAATGAAGTTGGTGCTCGGCATCTATTTGGTCCTGATGTTTGTGCATGTCGCTACCGGGTTTTCTGCTCTCGGTTGGCATGCTCCGGTTACCGTAATTACATATTTCGCCAGTCTGCCCCAGTCTTTCCTGGCCATCTTTGCCTAACCAGACCGCTTTAAGGCCGCGGGTTTCGGTTCCGAGCTCTTAGCTTCTCCCTAATAAAAAGGAACGCAAACTCGTTCGAAACGTTTGAAGAATGCTTGACGTCTCAGGCGGGGTATTCGTGTTTCTGCCGCTTGCATACGTTCTGAGATAAGCCTAGATTTACCGTCAACGGCAGCCGCGCGGGCCGCGCAAGCGTAATCGCGCAACCTGCCGGCGCCGCTTGAGCATCGAACTAGCACGATTCATAACCAGCGGACAACTTAATAAGTAAGAGGACATTTAGCCATGTATAGACTTTCAGCACGTCAGATCCTGGTGATTGCTTTGATTTCGGGAATGTTTGCGGCCGGCGCGATTGCGGTCGTTGATCGGGTGTCAAATCGGTTGCAGCCGGCCCACGCGGCCTACTCCGAAAATGCCCCCAGCACCATTACTGATCCGGCAACCGCCACTGACGAACAAAACAACATCGAGATCTATCGCACTCTGTCGCCGGGCGTCGTCAATGTGCACTCAACTTCATACGCTCGCGATTTCTTTGGCTTCGTCGAACCTCAGGAAGGTTCGGGCTCAGGCTCGGTTATCGATCAGGACGGTAACATTCTTACCAACTATCACGTCATTGAAGGTGCGCAGAAACTTGCCGTCAGTTTTGGCGGCCAGAAAAATTACGCCGCGAAAGTGGTCGGCGGAGATCCGGACACTGATTTGGCTGTAATCAAATTGATCGAAAGGCCGAAGGAGCCACTCACCATCGTTCCGCTCGGCGATTCAGATAAGCTCGAAGTGGGCCAGAAGGTTTTGGCAATCGGAAATCCTTTTGGTCTTGACCGAACGTTGACGACCGGTGTAATCAGCGGCTTGCAGCGTCCGATACGCGCGCGCAATAACCGGCCAATTGAAGGCGCAATTCAGACCGATGCATCCATTAATCCGGGAAACTCCGGTGGTCCATTGCTCGATTCGCACGGTCGCATGATCGGCATCAACTCGCAGATCCTATCGCCTTCGGGTGCATCGGCGGGGGTTGGTTTTGCCGTTCCCGTGAATATTGCAAAACGCATTGTGCCGGAACTCCTTCGCTCAGGAGAGATTCGCCGTCCCAAGCTGGGCATCAGCACGCGCGACGTTGACACGTTAAAGAACCAGGTTGAGTTGCCTGTCTCCGATGGCGTCTTGATTTGGCAGATTGCGCCGGGCGGCCCTGCTGCCAATGCCGGTTTGCGCGGCTTGACGCAAACAGAAAACGGCGACGTGGAAGTCGGAGACGTCATCGTCGGCATCGACAACGAGAAGATCGGAAATACCGACGAGCTTTATCGCGTCCTCAACAAGCGCGCTATAGGTGAACAAATCCAGGTGCAAATTGTGCGCAATGGCCGCCGGATGTCGGTACCGGTGCGGCTGACAGAAACGCCGGATAATCGGCGCCGGCAATAAAAGGGGTGTCGGGTGTCAGTTAAAAGGGTACCAGGTGTCGGGTATCGGGTATCAGTCAAGCAAGTGCATTCGATCTGACACCCGGCACCTGACACCTGACACCCGCCATCTGACACCCTTCATGGACCAGACTAACCACTTCTTCAACCTCGGTTACGGCTGGCTCTGCAAACATTGCAGCGCCGAAGATGCCGAGCGTCAAAGCCACTCTACGTCCAGTTCAAACTCCAATTCAGGTGGAAGAGTGACTTCAGGTTTGGCACTTGCGAGTTGGAAAGACTCGTCGCGGAACTCTTTGATGTGTAAGCGGTGTGGAATCGAGGAAACGATTTCAGGTTCCTGGTGATGGTTTTGCGGGAATGTCGCCAGACATTCGCGGAATTAAGAAATCCTATTGCGATGATTTGTCCCGAACCAGTTTCACGAATGTTCAGATGAAACCCGCCAGGCGGTAGCCCACCCAAACAAGAAACAAACCGGCCACATTTGAGGCAGCGATGTTAACCAGGGCGAGCAATACTTCGCCGTCGCGAAGCAGCGTGAAAGTCTGCAACCCGTACGCAGAAAACGTGGTGAACCCGCCCAGAAGCCCGATGAAAACCATGCTCCGCGCCGTTGAACTCGCGACAAAGCGTTCATGCATCAAATAGAAAAGCGCGCCGGCCAGCAAACATCCAAGCGCGTTCACGGCAAGAGTTCCATAAGGAAATTTTTCGCCGTAGCGGTTTGCAACCGCGGCCGATAACCAGTAGCGCAAGAGCGTGCCCGCGAAGCCTGCGAGCCCAATCCAAATTATCCTCGGCATGGACGCATAGTTTATCAGATCGCGACGGTTCAGGGGTTTTGCAGAATACGTTTCTCCAGCGCAGTCCGCGCTTAGCGGACTGGTTCTGTGTGCAAGGTCATGTTTCAGCCGCGGCGGTGCTACAATTAGCTCCTTCGCTGAGTTCCATTAAGATTTTTATTCTATGGCCACTGCTGAAGTTTTCCCCCAAGCCCGTGCTCAAGTCCTCTCGCTACGCTGGATTATCTCTGCGCGCGACGATCTCGTCTGGTTCATTGGTTCAGTTTTCTCCAGCTACGCGCTGCTCGTTCTTTATATCAGCGGCGTGCTGCCGCTGATTCCGATGGTAGCGCTGTGGGCCATCCTGATTGATGCCCCGCACGTTTTTGGCACTTTTTCGCGCACCTATTTTGATCGAGCTGAACGTCGCAGCCGCGGACGCTTGTTGTGGGGCTCACTGCTTTTCTTTGTGGTTGGCCCAATCATGGTGTTCGCCGGACTCGGCCTGGGCTTTTTCTTTCTCGCCGCGCTTTGGGCTTATTACCATCTGGTCAAACAGCACTACGGCTTCATGGTGCTGTACAAGAAAAAGAACAACGATCTCGCGCCTTTAGATAACGCGCTTGACCGCTTGCTGCTGTTGTTTGCATTCAACTACCCATTCATTGCCTTCATCGCCCGCGATGCGGAAGCGATGACACGCGTTCCTGCATCTTTGCGTTTCGGTGTGAATGGTCTGGCAACGATCCTGCTGGCAGGAACGATAATTCTTTTTGTCGCCTGGCTGATTAGACAGGCGCAGCGATTAATAACTGGCGAGACACTCGACGTTCCGAAATATCTGCTGCTGGCGGCGGCAATTCCCATGCACTGGATTGTTTTGTTGACGCCAATGCCACACAAGCCGATCGCCATCGTCGCGATACTCACGATCTATCACAACCTGCAATATCACCGTCTCATCTGGTTTCATAACCAGAAGTACACACGAAGCTCGCCCGCTAATACTGACCAGGATCGTCGTAAGCAATTCGGCGCCGCCGAACTGATCAGTCGTCGCCTGCTCTACTACATCGCCTTTGGCATCGTTTTCGGAATCATTTACCAGGGCCCGCGACAAGTTCTCGGCTACTTCAGTTTGAAGAACGGCGCCGGATTGAACAACGAACAATCGTTTGCGATGCAGCTCGGTATCTCATTTCTCTGGGGTTACGCCTTTATCCATTACTACCTCGACTCAAAAATCTGGCGCGTCCGTCGCGATCCAGCAGTCGGCAAAGCATTGAACATGAGTTAGTTTCGAGTTTCAGGTTCAAAGTTTCAGGTTTAGTTCTGCTTAGCCGTTTGCTGTCCTTAACAGCCCGGAAAAAACTTGAAACCGAAACTTGAAACATCACGAGCAAAACTCTGAAACCAGCTCCGTGAACTCTGGCGGATATTCTTCATGCGGCAGGTGACCGCACTCTCGAAAAACAAACAAACGCGAATTCGGAATCTCCTGCTGCAAACGTTCGCCATCTGCCAATGGCACTTCGCGATCTTTATCGCCCCAAACGATCAGTGCCGGTTGGGTCAGTAGATGTGCATCACGTGATATTCGTTCCGCATCCCAACGGCGCACGGTGCGAATGATCGCGCGATGCGTTCCCCGCGTGGCCAACGGCAAGTGGCGCGCCTGCACTCTTTTCTCATCCAGTTCCCACTTGTGTCGATCGTAAACGCGTTTCATGCGCATGCGCAGCAAGCGTCGCGACCCAACCACCAGCGGTGACAGTATGTCGCCAATGATTGGCGAGCCAAACAATCTCATTAACAGGTAACGCGTCGGCTTGTTATTCGTGACTGCTCCCACCAAAACCAATTTATCAACCAATTCAGGATGATCGAGCGCAATCGTCGCGGCCACCGCTCCGCCATACGAGCTGCCGACTAAACAAACCCGGGCGATGCCCAATTGCTTTAGCAGACCGATGACCATCTGTGCCTGGGAAACGATGGTGTAATCCAATTGCCGCGGCTTGCCGGAATATCCGTAACCCAAAAGATCCGGCGCGATAACTCTGAACCCGGCTTCCGCGAATGGCAGCAGCACCTTGCTCCAAACCAAATTCGACGAAGCAAAACCATGAATCAGCAGCAGTGGCGGCGCGCTTGTCTCGCCTGCTTCCTGATAGTGCACTGTCACGCCAGCAACTTCCGCGAAGCGAGAGTAATCAGCGTTAAATACAGCGTCACGATTTTTATCCCACTCAACATCAGTCGGGCGCAGCCACAGTTTAGCCGCCACGGCCGCGCCGGCTAATGCTGATATCCCGCCTAACCAGTAACGCTTTTTCATGCTTCCTCGTGGCCCAACACTACGCGTGGACATAGTGAATTCTTCTCAGCGTCAAATAAAGCAACCGCGACGAGCTGGCCATGGTCGTCACGTAGCCTTACCTGCTCACCCTCGGTCCAATTTGATTTTTGCACTGAGACATTTACCCCATTCCGTGCCTTTCGCACATCATCCTCAGTTAGCTCAATCGCAGGCAAGTGTTTGAGCACCGCGTTAGGCGTCAACAGCACGCGTCCCAGCGACTCCTCCGCAATACTTTCCTGCAAACGTTCAAGCGTGATGGCCTGAAGAACTTGAAACGCGCCCACCCGGGTACGCCGCAGTTCCGCCAGATGCGCGCCGACTCCCAAACGCTTGCCGAAGTCTTCCGCCAGCGTTCGCACGTAGGTGCCGGTGGAGCAGGCGACCAGCACATCAAGATCATACGTGCCATCAAGGTTGTCTTTCAGCAAACCGCCTTTTACCTTATTCGTTTCAAACTTGCGGATGGTAACGCGCACCGGTTGTCTTTCAACTTCTTCACCGCGCCGCGCCAGTTCGTAAAGTTTTCGCCCTTGTTGCTTTTTTGCCGAATACATCGGCGGCACTTGATCGATTTCCCCGCGTAAGCTCGCAAGTGCTGCTTCAATCTCAGCCTCGCCGAATTTCACCTTCGGTCCTTCCGCGTTGGGTGCTTCCGAATTAATCAACGGTTTACCGGTTACATCACCGGTATCAGTCGCGTATCCGAGCCGGATCACGGCCTCGTATTCTTTCTCGAGTCCACTGAGAAACTGGGCCAGCCGCGTCGCGCGTCCGGTGAGCAAAACCAGCACGCCGGTTGCAAATGGATCGAGCGTTCCGGTATGGCCCACGCGCCGTTCGTGGAGTAGATGCCGCGCACGCGCCACTACGTCATGAGAAGTCCAATCAACCGGCTTGTCGATAATCAAAGCGCCATCCATAAAAAGCATTGTAGGTTCCCGCTTGCGGATTGGCGATGCGTCGGTCAAAGAGATTCCTAAACCGTCATTCCCAACCTTGAGACTTTCAGGCTTGGCAGCCCATGTACGTTGAATGCCGTGTAAGCAACGATGTTTCGCATAGATTGAGCAGCTGCAGGTCGGGAAGGGTGGTTTACCCGCGCTCTTTGCTTTGTGATTAAATGCATTGGTGCGGAGACGAAGGACAATGGATTCAGAACCGGACGAGATCAGCAGTCCCGAGCGCATTCGTTCGCGTACGTTTCAGCGCGCGGCAAAACTGCTCGCCGCCAAACCGCGCTCAATCGCAGAATTGCGCGAGCGCCTTTTGGAGCGCCAGGGCGTTACCGACAAACTTGTTGATGAAGTGATTGCTCGACTGAAAGAGTACGGTTACCTCGACGACGAGCGTTACGCCTTGAGCTACGCATCGTTGAAAGTCAAGCAACGACCGGTTGGACGGCGGCGTTTGCAGCGGGATTTGAAAATGAAACAAGTACCTGGCGCCGTTGCCGACGAAGCACTTGATATGGTCTTTGCGGAAACGCCGGAAGACGAATTGATCGACCGCGCCATCGAGAAGCGCATTCGTTTGCGCGGCCAACCAAAAACACGTCTGGAAGCGAAAAGCCTTTTCGACCATCTTCTGCGCCAGGGTTTTGCGTTTGAGTTAGTCAACGAGAAAGTGCGCGCGGTTTTGAAAGCCGACTTCGATGAATGACTCTTAACCCATCAGACAGCGCTCGTCAGAAATATTTGGTAATGGTGCAGTTTAACTTTGCGAACCTTTGCGGCTACTTTTCGTTCGTTGCGGTTTCAGTACTTCTTTACCGCAGAGGACGCCAAGAACGCGCAAAGAAGCGCAAAGGAATGCCTGCGCTATTCCTGCAAACTGAACCGGTACCAAATATTTGCTAGTTTCGCCCGCTTCCAAGCTGCATGCTAAACTCAATCTTCGTCAGTTATCCGTGGTCAGTTTCTGACTCCTGACTCCTGACTCCTGACTTCTGACTTCTGACTTCTGATATATGACTGGAAACGAAATTCGCCAAAAGTTTTTGCAGTACTTCGAGCAGCACGGCCACACGCGCGTGCGCTCGTCGCCCTTGCTGCCTGCCAACGATCCGACGCTGCTCTTCACCAACGCCGGGATGAATCAATTCAAAGACGTATTTCTTGGCGCCGAGAAGCGCGATTATGTGCGCGCCTGCTCGTCGCAAAAATGCCTGCGTGCGGGCGGCAAGCACAATGACCTCGATGAAGTCGGCAAGACTGCCCGGCATCAGACGTTTTTCGAGATGCTGGGAAACTTCTCGTTCGGCGATTACTTCAAGGAAGACGCAATCAAGTTTGCCTGGGACCTGCTGGTAAACGAGTTCAAACTCGACCCGGCACGCATGTGGTTCAGCGTGTATGAAGGCGATGACCAGGTCGGACCCGACGAAGACGCCGAGCGGTTCTGGGAACAAGTCGGGGCGCCGCGCGAACGCATTCTGCGCTTTGGGCGCAAGGATAATTTTTGGCAAATGGGCGAGACTGGCCCATGTGGTCCATGCAGCGAGATTCATTACTACATGGGCAAAGATCCCAAGGACGCGGAAAACTGCGCGGCAAATGTTAATGGCCCCGGCGATACGATTACGGAGATTTGGAACCTGGTCTTCATGCAATTCGATCGTAGCGAAGCGGAACCAGGCAAATACGTCTTGACGCCATTGCCGGCGCCTTCGGTCGATACGGGCATGGGTCTCGAGCGACTGGCCGTCGTGCTGCAAGGCGTAAAGTCAAACTATGAAACTGATCTCCTGAAGAATGTAGTCGATTTCGTTGCCACGCTTGCCGACCGTCATTACGAGGCTGAAACGCAATCAGGTTTCGCCATGCGCGTGGCTGCGGACCACGCCCGTGCAACGGCCTTCTCAATCGCCGACGGAATCCTGCCAGGCAATGAGGGACGAAACTATGTAATCCGCAAGATCATGCGGCGCGCGATCTATCAGGGACGACATGCGCTGGGTCTCAACGATTTGTTCTTCTACAAGGTGACGAACTTCGTTGTCGATCAGATGCACGAAGCGTTTCCGGAACTGGCAGTTCAACGCGACTTTATCGAGCGAATGGTGCGATTGGAAGAGGAGCGTTTTGGATCGACGTTGACGATCGGCTTGAACAAGCTTGATGAACTTTTTTCGTCTAATAAAGGTGCAATGCCGAACTACCAGTCGCTGGCGCAGCTCTACGATACGTTCGGCACGCCAAGAGATCTCATCCGTGTGGGCTTGGAAGAACGCGGGTTTGCAATCGATGAAGAGCAATTCAATGACTCTTTTGAGGATTCCCTACGTGAACTTCAGGACAGCGGTCCTACAGAAAAAGCTGGAAGCAAAGCAAAATCGAGTTCGACGTACTCTAAGCTGGCGGAAGGTGGAGGTCGTTCGCAGTTCAAAGGCTACGAAACAACTCGCATCGAACAGGCGAAGGTGATCGCGCTGTTTGCGGGTGATTCAGTTGTATCACTAGAGAAGGAGGATGAAGGCGAACTCGTGCTCGATCACACACCGTTTTACGCAGAAAGCGGTGGACAAGTTGGCGACGTTGGAAGAATAAGGAATCCATCCGCTACCGCGGACGGTACTGACCTCATTGCGGCGGATCGCAGTGGTTTCACTGCGACTGTTCTCGACACTTATTCGCCTGTCCAGGGTTTGATTGTTCATAAAGTGCGCGTTGAAAAAGGCACGCTGAGAGTGGGCGACACGGTTGCAGCGGAGGTTGATGTTGAAAAGCGCGACGCTACTCGCCGCAATCACACCGCGACGCACCTGATGCATGCAGCGCTTCGCGAAGTTTTAGGCACGCACGTCAAACAGGCGGGCTCCGTTGTCGCGCCGAATTATTTGCGCTTTGATTTCAACCACTATCAGCCATTAACACCGGCTGAAATTGAAGAAATAGAACGTCTGGTTAACTATCACATCTTAAGAAACGAACCGGTGCAAACGGACGAGATGGCCACCGAAGAAGCGATGCGGTCTGGCGCCATGGCTCTGTTTGGCGAAAAATATGGCGAGAAAGTCCGCGTGCTTTCGATCAAAGGCGCGGAGGCAATTTTCTCGCGAGAGCTGTGCGGCGGCACGCATGTGCGCGCGACCGGCGACATTGGCCTTTTCAAAATTACCAGCGACGAATCGATCGCCTCCGGCGTGCGTCGCATACGCGCAATCACCGGCGTCGATGCTTACGAACGTTTTCGCGAAGACGAATTGCTAATCGATCAGGCTGTGAGTGGTTTGAAAACTTCGCGCGCGGAATTACCCGCGGTGATCACCAGACTGCAGGACGAACTAAAGAAAGCACGCCGCGAAGCTGACGAGTTGCGCATGAAGATTGCGACCGGAGCGGTGGGCAGTTCATCCGCAAACGGCGATGAAGCGCGCGATGTTAATGGCGTAAAGGTGCTGGCGCGCGAAGCCAGTGGCTTGGATGCTGCGGGTATGCGGCAACTTTCCGACACTTTGCTGGCGCGAATAAAGTCCGGCGTGGTAGTGCTGGGCCGCAGCAGTGAAGGAAAAGTTTCCTTGATCGTGCGTACCTCTGCTGACCTTATAAAAAAAGTTCCAGCCGGTCAGGTGATTAAAGAACTGGCTCCGATAGTGGGCGGCAAAGGTGGCGGCAAGGCGGACATGGCCGAAGGCGGTGGCGCGCAGCCGGAAAAATTAAGCGAAGCACTCGAAGCCAGTTACGCCGTCGTTGAAAAACTTCTCGGTTAGGTAGCTTATCCGCAGATTACGCAGATTTCACAGATTAGAAGAAAATCAAGCAAGTTGGCCAGCTTGTCGTGTTTTCAGAATCTGTGAAATCTGCGTAATCTGCGGATTAGTTCTTACGGAACAACAAAAGCGCGAGCGGCGTTCTGGGAGGAACGCGCTCGCGCCTTTGCTTTCCGGGGCGCTGCCGCTCACTGTTGCGCCCCGTTCCCCCTCGCATGTCACATAGCCTTCTGCTTGTCCGTTAACGCTACGCCCATCTTTTCCAGGGTTACCTTGTTCAGCGTTCCAGTAACCTTGAGAGTTTCCGCCGCTTGATATTTTTTCAAGCTGGCACGCGTGTCCGGATCGAGCTTGCCAGTCTGCTCCCCTGAATAAAAACCACGCGTCTTCAGGATCGCCTGGGCTTGTTTGATCTGATCTTTATTCGCGCGAAAGATCGGACCGCGCTTCTTCGCAGTTGTTGATGAAGTGTTTGTAGTCGTTGAGCTGTTGGAGTTTTGCGCCGCGGTCGCGATTGCAGCAACAACAATCAGCGACAAGATCGTCGAAAGTATTTTTTTCATTTGTTCCTCTTTGTGAGGCGCGACAAGCGCGCGAATTCACTAACCAGATTTGGTAAGAGCGCGCGTATCATACTACCGGCGTCGAAGATGTCCAGGTCGTCACCCAGAACCCCGATCTCAGGTTTTTGCAAGACCTCTTGCACCTCCAAAAAATCGAAACCGGATTCCTTTTAACTGAATCCCTCCTCCGCATGCAGACTGTCAAACTTCTCAAGCTTTCCTTGTTTTCAGCATTGTTGGCAATTGTTTAACCCTTGTGTTACTATGGTTTCGGCCCTGGTTGACGCCGGCGCCATCTAATTTTTGCCCGCTGACAATACTCACCGAAAATCCTTGACTTAACTGAAATAGGCACCCGGATTCCTTTTATGAAAAATTTCCCCCTGTCACTCTCCGTCATCCTGCTTACGGCCTTATCAGCATTCGCACAAAGCGGGTCGTATCGCGTCGACAATTTTGATTTCGCGAATGCCGTGAAAATCGCAATGCCTCAGACCGCGGCGGCTAAGCCCATGGTAAAGCAGCGCGGCAAACGATTGGTTGCGGCCAGAAACTTTGAGTACGCTCCGTCAAACCTCCCCACAGTGCGAACGACAAGCATGGACGTGTCTCCGCTAAGTGGGTTCACCACCGGCGACGCAAACATAGATAGCTTCATCGTTGACTCGGGCCACCGCAATTCAGTTGATCCACTCTTGCTCTACTCGATCATGCATCAGGAGTCCACCTTCAAAGCGCGTGCTATGTCGAACAAGGGCGCGCGCGGTTTGATGCAACTAATGCCCGGAACCGCTGCGCGCTTCGGTGTCAGCAGCATTTGGGATCCGCGACAGAACATCGAGGGCGGGGCGCGTTACATGCGCTTTCTGCTCGACCAATTTAATGGTGACGTGCCACTGGCGCTTGCCGGCTACAACGCTGGGGAAGGCGCAGTCATGAAATACGGGAATCGCATCCCACCATACAGTGAAACTCAGGAATATGTCCGGCGCATCAGCAAGCGTTACAACTTGATTCGCGATCCAATGTCGGCCCGCTCGGCGAATCACTTTTCACGTGAGCAAGTTGCGCTCGCCCAGCGAAAAGAGCCGACGCCGCTGAACATGTATGAACGAACTGTGTTCGCGGTGCGCTTGCCGGATGGACGCCTGCAGTTGATCACGCAATAACGTTCGCAATAATTGATCAATAAGAAAGCGAGACGGAGTTTCCGCCTCGCTTTTTTTATTGCGCTGATTGCAGGAACGCAAACTAAATCGTGGAATGTGAACTAACTGACTGGTTGCGTGACTAACGCTGGGAGAGGTGTGACAACGCGCGCTGCGGGCACGCACAGAACCGGACAGGGCGCGTTTCTTACTACTCGTTCGATTTCAGATCCCAGCACAGGCGCTCCGCCAAAGAGCGAGGCATGCACGTTGGTGCCAATGACAATAAGATCCGAGTCGCTCTCAGAAGCGATGCGAACTATCTCGGCGTATGGCCGGCCTTCGGCAATGTGAGTCACCGCGCGCGCGCCATCGCCGCGGGAAAGCTGCGTCATGCGCTCCTGCACATAATTACGCAAACGTGAAATTGCATTCAGACCTCCTTCAGGAAACATGACGGAGATTTGCTCGAGATAGTCGCCGATTACATAAACTGCATGCAGCTCTGCGCCTGCCTGGTTGGCCAGTTGAGTCGCGACTTGCGTTGCCGCTACCGCCGAGGGCCGAAAGTTTGTCGCCAGCAACACACGATTCACACGCACTTCACTGCGAGCGCCCTTGTGCTCGACGAAATCATGTTGCGGTGGACGAATAGTCAACACCGGGCAAGGCGCTTCCGCAATAATCTCCTCGGCAGTCGACCCCCACAATGCCCGAGACAAACCTTTGCGACCGTGGGTTACAACCGTGACGAGATCGATGTCGTATTGGCGCACCGCTTTCGCGATTTCCGGCGCCGGATCGCCTTCCACGATCACCGGCTCGACTTCAATACCGTCGAACATTGGATCAGCCAACAGATTGCGGACTTCGCTGCGCACCTGCAGCAACCAGTGATTCTGTTCTTCTGCAAAAACTCGTTCAGGTAACGTCAGCAAATTCGCCGGCACGTTGCCGCTTTGCACACTAAACAGCACTACGCGGCCGCCTCCCTGACGCGCGAACGCTGCCGCATATTTCAGCGCGGCGCGCGCATGCGGCGTAAAGTCAGTGGGAAACAAGATATTTCGAAATGGGTACATGCGAATTCGGAAAGTCGATTTCGGATTTTGATTTCTTTTCAGGAATCTATACACGATCCCCTCGCGAGTTGCCAACGACAGGTAAGACGAAACCCATACAGTTGTTTTAATACTGGATTTTCTTCTATATTCCGTGCCAAACTCCGCCGCAAATCCAAGGCGCTGCTGGCAGCCTATCCTATCTTTCGCCATTGCCTTTCGGAGTGTAAATGATTGAAGTAACCGACATCGTCAAACGCTACGGTCAGAACACCGTACTCAATCATGCGACGTTTCAAATTCAAGAAGGTCAACTGACAACCATTTTGGGCCCCTCTGGTTGCGGCAAGTCAACCATGCTGCGCTGTATGAACCGCCTGGAACGGTTTGATCGAGGGCGGTTACGCATAGGGGATGTCGAGGTATTCGGTACCGAAGACAAACAACTGAGCGCATCCGAAGATAAAGAAGTAACCAAGCGGCTGCGGGAACGGGTAGGAATTGTATTTCAAAATTTCAATCTTTTTCCGCACCTCACTGTGTTGGGAAACTGTATTCAGGCTCCAACCATCGTCAAGCGGATGGATCGCGCAGCGGCGGAAAAGATCGCACGCCAATACCTGGATAAAGTCGGACTCAGTGATAAGGTCGATTTCTATCCAGCCCAACTTTCCGGCGGCCAACAGCAACGGGTAGCAATAGCTCGGGCCCTGGCAATGGAACCTGAGGTGATGCTGTTCGACGAACCTACCTCGGCGCTTGATCCACAACTCATTCAGGGAGTGGCCCGCATGCTGCGCGCCCTGGACGACCTTGGCAAAACACTGGTCGTAGTTTCCCATGACATGAACTTTGCGCGACGAATTTCCGATCAGGTGATCTACTTTGAAGGTGGCCATGCTGTTGAGGCCGGCACTCAGCAGGAAGTTTTCGGCAACCCGCAACAACCGGAAACACGCGCTTTCATGCAGAGCTTCCGTGATGACGAACCGGAAGAGCCAGCCCGGAGTAACGTTGGGCAAGATCCAAAGCTGGATGTAGGCCTTTCAACGCGCGCCAACCTGGGACAGGAAGAGTAAAAGAATGAGAAAACTTCCACGAAAGTCTGGAGCAATTCTTCTTCTCCTGCTGCTTTTTCAGCTTCCGAGTTTTGCCCAGTCGGCGCTGGATCGCGTGCGTAAAAACGGCGAGCTGCGGATCGGAACCGATGCAACCTATCCACCGCTTGAGTACATTGAGGGGGGGGAATTCTCGGGCTTTGAGATTGACCTGGGGAACGCTATTGCGCGCGAGTTGGGGGTTCGTTCCCAATGGATTAATTCCGGTTTCGATGGAATTTTCCCTGCGCTTCAGAACGGTTCGTTCGACATTGTAATTGCCTCGGTGACCATTACCCCTGAACGAAACGCGTCGATGTTGTTCTCGGATCCTTACTATGATTCAGGACAATTGATTGCCGTACGTCAGGGGACGGCCGGGATTACCACGCCTGAAAATTTGGTGGGCAAAAAAGTCGGAGTGCAGATTAATACGACGGCCCAACTGGATCTCGAAAAACGCCAGGGCGTTACGGTCGCGGTTTATAACACCATAGATCTCGCGCTGCTCGATTTGAAAAACGGACGGATTGATGCAGTGGTGGGTGATGCGCCGGTACTCCGTTATATGATCCGGCAGAGTTTTCATGAGCTCCAGACCGTCGGCCGGCGGTTCACCGATGAGAAGTTTGGGATTGCCTTCGCCAAGTCGCACGAAGACCTGCGGCGGGCAGTCAATGCGGCTCTGTGGAAGATTGAGGACACCGGCGAATACGACCGCATACATGAAAAGTGGTTTGGTGAAGTGGCAGAGCGGTCTGCTGATCAGGCAGCCAGCAGCGCGCAACCCAAAACTTTTGACTTCAGCATTATTAGGCGCACCTGGCAATTTTTCCTGAAAGGCGTATGGCTGACGGCGCGCCTGGCTCTATTAAGTCTGGCGCTGGGTTTACCAATTGGTCTGTTGTTGGCGCTGGCGCGGGTACAGTCCTCGCGCTTGCTGGCCGCGCCGGCGGCGCTTTACGTAGAAGTAATGCGGGGCACGCCGCTGCTCGTCCAAATTCTGTTCATATATTTTGTGCTGCCAATCTTCGGGATACATTTGCCCGCATTTACGAGCGGCGTGATTGCGCTGACTTTGAATTGTGCTGCTTACATTTCAGAAATCATCCGCGCCGGAATAATCTCGATAGATGCAGGGCAGATGGAAGCGGCGCGCTCGCTGGGAATGACATATTCACAGGCTATGCGCAACATCATTCTGCCGCAAACTTTCCGTCGTGTTGTGCCGCCGTTAACAAACGAAGCCATTGCCTTGTTAAAGGATTCGTCTCTCGTCTCGGTTATCGGGCTAACCGAACTGGCGCGCACCGGACAGGAGCTCGCCAGTCGTTACGCGGCGCCGTTGACAGTCTGGCCGGTGGTCGCAATCTTTTATCTATTACTGACTTTTCCCTTAACGCGTATGGCAGAGTATCTCGAGCGCCGCTGGCGTCCGGTTACGAGAGCTTAGGAAATTTACCTTTACTGGTCAGAGATGAACGGCAACCAAGCAGTGTTGTAGTACCGCCTAACCATGAATGCACTTCCAATCATCATCGGCTCGCTTTGCGTGATGGCAATCGCCTATCGCTATTACTCCGCCTTCATCGCGGCGAAAGTGCTGACGCTGGACGACTCACGGCCAGTGCCTTCGCAGACGATGTACGACGGGCACAATTATTATCCAACGAACAAGTGGGTTTTGTTTGGGCATCACTTTGCCGCAATCTCCGGCGCTGGTCCGTTGATTGGTCCAGTGTTGGCAGCGCAATTTGGTTTTCTGCCGGGACTGTTGTGGTTGGTCATTGGCGTGTGTCTGGGCGGCGCCGTGCACGACTTTATGATTCTGGCCGGCAGCATTCGTCGCAAGGGAAAATCGCTGGCTGAAATGGCGCGCGCCGAAATCAGCCCCCTTTCTGGTCTGGTAGCGGGCATCGCCATTCTTTTCATCGTGGTGATCGCGCTGGCCGGTTTGGGCCTGGTCGTGGTTAACGCCCTCGCGGAGTCGCCCTGGGGCACTTTCACTGTCGGCTTCACTATTCCCCTGGCGCTTTTCATGGGCCTTTACATGTATCGCTTTCGCAAAGGCAAGATTGTTGAGGCGAGTGTGATTGGCGTGATTGGCTTGCTCGCGGCGGTTTATCTGGGTGGTCGTGTTGCCGATTCAGCATGGGCGCAAACGTTCACCTTTTCCCGCAATACAGTCGTGATTCTAATGGCGTGTTACGGATTTATCGCCTCGGTGTTGCCGGTTTGGATGCTGCTTTGTCCGCGCGATTATCTCTCGTCATACTTAAAACTCGGCACGATTGCATTCCTGATCATTGGCGTGATCCTGGTACATCCGAATCTAAATATGCCGGCCCTGACTCCGTTCACGCACGGCGGCGGGCCAGTGATACCCGGGAAACTTTATCCGTTCGTTTTCATCACCATCGCCTGCGGCGCGATTAGCGGTTTTCATGCGCTGATTTCTTCCGGTACCACGCCCAAGATGATTGCGAAAGAATCCGACGCGCGCATGATTGGCTACGGCTCGATGCTGATGGAAGGCGTGGTCGGCGTGGTGGCATTGATTGCCGCGACTTCACTTTTCCCCGGCGATTATTTCGCTATCAACACCGCGCAGAAAACCGACGCGCAAAAAGCTGCTTACGTTCGCATGGTCGATGAACACAGCGCGCAGGGCTTTAACTTGCAACCGCAGGAAATCGATCACCTGGAACAGGAATCCGGCGAAAAGAATTTGCGCGGACGAACTGGCGGTGCAGTGACATTAGCGTTGGGCATCGCGAAGATATTCGACGGCATTCCGGGTCTGCGCGGGTTGATGAAGTACTGGTACCACTTCGCGATCATGTTTGAAGCATTGTTTATCTTGACTACGATCGATACCGGCACGCGCGTCGCCCGTTTTCTGGTAGGCGAGTTTGGCGGTCGCTTTCATCGCAGACTTGAAGAGCCGAACTGGCTTCCGGGCTCAATTATCACTTCGGCGCTGGTGGTCGCCGCCTGGGGTGCCTTTATCTGGTCGGGCTCGATCTCAACCATCTGGCCCATGTTCGGAATTGCGAATCAGTTGTTGGCAGCGGTGGCGCTTTGCGTTGCCACCACGATTATCATCAATTCGGGCAAGGCAAAATATAGTTGGGTAACAATCCTGCCGCTGAGCTTTGTTGCCACCACAACCTTCGTCGCCGGCTGGGAATCGATTACCGACATCTTCTGGCCGCTGTCCCAAAAGCCGGAAACGGCGATGCAGGGTTACATCAATACCGGGCTAACCGCGATCATCATGGTGGCAGCAGTTATTATTTTGGTTGACTCGATCCGGCGCTGGTTCGGTTTTGGCAAGCGACCGGAATTGATTCCCGCCTTAACCGAAGCCGAATCCCTGGTTTGATGATGCTGTGGCTTGGCCGCAAAACGACCAGTCCGATTGATGTGCTCCATTGGACAGTTCCCCTCCCAATCGGCAATAATATCCGCTTTTCAAACGACCGTTTTCCGGCACTGGGATAACCCGCGGAAACTTCGCCTTGCGAAACACGCGTTCCGCGCCAAAACGGCGAGCAATTTTGCAGTATCACGCCACTTAGTTAAACGAGGGGAAAGGATCACAATCGTGGATATTTTGCTGATCTCATTTGTCAGCTTGCTGTCGGTTTGTCTGGCAGTTTTTGCTATGGAAAAGAAAGTCATCACCCGCGGCAGCGTGCGCCGGACGCTGGTGCCATTCGGGGGTTCTTCGCGCGCCGCTCGCGCCGCCTTGACCGTTGCCTCAGTTCTCGCGGGCATCGCCTTTTTTGCGGTGCCGACTTTTGCGCAACCGCGCGAGGGCGGCGAAGCGAATTTGAAGCTGCCTGACTTGTCCGAAGTCACTTTCTTTGGCGGACTAGATGGTCACCGGCTGCTGCTCGGCGGCATCGTGATTTGCGTGCTCGGCCTCGGCTTTGGGATGGCCATGTACATGAACTTGAAAAAGCTTCCTGTTCATCGAGCCATGCGCGAAATTTCGGAACTGATTTACGAAACTTGCAAAACGTACCTGGTCACGCAGGGCAAGTTCATCCTGATCCTCGAAGCTTTTATCGCCGTCGTCATCATTCTTTACTTCGGCGTGCTCTCGCGCATGGAGCCGTTCCGCGTTGCGATCATTCTTGCCTTCAGTTTGGTGGGTATCGCCGGCAGTTACGGCGTCGCCTGGTTTGGCATTCGCGTCAACACGTTCGCGAACTCGCGCACAGCGTTCGCGAGTCTCGAAGGCAAGCCGTTCCCGCTTTATGCAATTCCGCTGAAGGCCGGCATGAGCATCGGCATGATGCTGATCAGCGTGGAACTGCTGATCATGCTTTGCATTCTGCTTTTCATTCCCGGCGATTATGCCGGCCCCTGTTTTATCGGCTTCGCGATTGGTGAATCGCTGGGTGCGGCGGCGTTGCGTATCGCCGGCGGCATTTTTACCAAGATCGCTGACATCGGCGCCGACCTGATGAAGATCGTCTTCAAAATTAAAGAAGACGATGCACGCAACCCTGGCGTCATTGCTGACTGCTCCGGCGACAACGCCGGCGACTCGGTCGGACCAAGCGCCGATGGCTTTGAAACTTACGGCGTAACCGGCGTGGCGCTAATCACCTTTATTCTTTTGGGTGTGCCTAATCCGCGCGTACAGGTGCAACTGCTGGTCTGGATCTTCGTCATGCGCGTAATGATGATTATCGCCAGCGGCATTTCTTACTTCGCCAATGATCTAATCGCCAAGGCGCGTTACAAGAACTCAACGCAGATGCCCTTTGAAAGTCCGTTAACCTCTCTGGTTTGGATCACATCGATTGTGTCGGTGGTACTCACTTTCGTCGTTTCGCGACTGACCATTCCTGTGCTGGGCGGCAACGACACGCTCTGGTGGAAACTGGGAATAATTATTTCCTGCGGCACACTCGCGGGCGCAATCATTCCCGAGTTGGTAAAAGTGTTTACCTCAACCAACTCGCGGCATGTCAGTGAAGTGGTAACTTCTTCCCGCGAAGGCGGGGCTTCGTTGAATATTCTTTCCGGACTCGTTGCCGGAAATTTTTCCGCGTACTGGCTTGGTATTAGCATCGTGGCCTTGATGTCGATCGCCTATTACTTCGCGACGCTCGGGCTCGACCTTGGTCTCGGTCTGGGTTCGCTGATGGTTGATCCGGTTGCAGCCCCGGTATTCGGTTTTGGTCTGGTCGCTTTTGGATTTCTCGGCATGGGCCCGGTAACCATCGCGGTCGATTCTTATGGACCAGTCACGGACAATGCGCAATCGGTTTACGAACTGTCGTTGATCGAGCAGCTACCGAATGTTCAAAGTGATCTGAAACGCGACTACAACATCGACGTGAATTTTGAACGCGCCAAGCATTTGCTCGAGGAGAACGACGGCGCAGGCAACACTTTTAAGGCAACCGCGAAACCGGTGTTGATCGGGACGGCCGTAGTTGGCGCAACCACAATGATCTTTTCGATCATCATGGCGCTGACCAACGGTTTGACTACAAACACGACCAGTCTTTCGTTGTTGCACGCTCCGTTTGTATTGGGGTTGATTACCGGCGGCGCGGTAATTTACTGGTTTACCGGCGCTTCGATCCAGGCGGTAACGACGGGCGCCTATCGCGCGGTGGAGTTCATTAAGGCAAACATTCGCCTTGAGGGAGTAGAAAAAGCTTCAGTTGAAGACAGCAAAAAGGTCGTGGAGATCTGCACGCAATACGCGCAGAAGGGCATGTTCAATATTTTCCTGACTGTGTTTTTCTCGACCCTGGCCTTTGCTTTTGTCGAGCCCTTCTTCTTCATCGGCTACCTGATCTCGATTGCCATCTTTGGTCTGTATCAGGCAATTTTTATGGCCAACGCCGGCGGCGCCTGGGACAACGCCAAGAAAGTTGTCGAAGTTGATCTAAAGATGAAGGGCACGCCGCTGCATGATGCGACTGTCGTAGGCGACACGGTGGGCGATCCGTTCAAGGACACTTCATCGGTGGCGTTGAACCCGGTGATCAAGTTTACGACGCTGTTTGGGTTGTTGGCGGTCGAACTGGCTGTCAGTCTTACTGCGCGAAACAACGGAGATACAACCTTGACGCACATTCTGGCGCTGGGCTTCTTCCTGGTTTCGGTCTTCTTTGTTTGGCGCTCGTTCCACGGCATGCGTATCGGCACGCTGGCTGATCAGGCCGCCGAAGTACTCGCGGCTAAAAAAGCCGCGGGCGACTAAGACGAACCTTTGTGCGCACTTTGTTCTCTGTGTCTCGGTGGTGGGCCTATCGGGTTCATCAGACAGGCAGGGAGAACACAGAGGTTGCACCAAAGACCCAACAGACAAAAACCAAGCGACATAGACTAAAGTCGGTGCCCCTGGATAAACTTGAAACTCGGCACACGAAACTCTAAACTCTGACAACCATGAGCTCGCACGTTCATACATACCCTGAAGCTGATACGCTGCTCGGCGCTGCCTTAGCGCCGCTGGATTGGACGCGTTCCGTTTCCTTGGTTTTTGTGTTTAGTTTGCTGACTGCGCTGGCGGCGCAAATCGCCATTCCAATCGGCCCGGTGCCAATCACGGCGCAGACCTTTGCCGTGCTGTTGACGGGAGCGCTGCTGGGTTCGCGGCTGGGCGCGCTGGCGATGTTTGTTTATTTGGTCGAGGGCGCCGGCGGCCTGCCTTTCTTTTATGGCGGACACGGCGGCATCACACATCTGCTTGGACCAACCGGGGGCTACCTGGTTGCGTTTCCGGCTGCCGCGTTCGTCACTGGCGCGTTCGCGGAAAACGGCTGGGACAAACACTTTCTGACCGCCGTTGCCGCGATGGCCGCAGGCTCGGCGATCATTATCGTTGCGGGTTGGGCCTGGTTTTCGTTTGTAACTCACACCGCGCCCGGTGTTGCGTTCAAGCTAAGCATCGCTCCGTTTCTTGTCGGCGACATCATCAAAATCGCTCTGGCCGCTGCGGTGCTGCCGGCTGGCTGGTCTCTCTTGAAACGGAAAGCATCTAACAAGAATTGAAGCAAAGTTCTTAAAGCAATGCGGCCCTCGATCGTCTCGGCGAGCGAGGGTTTTGTTTTGTCCGACCGTGGGCTGAAGAATATGAAGACCCTGAAAGTTCGTTCACACCAACGCGAAGAGTTGGTCGAGATTACCGAGCAGGTTGAGCACGAACTGGCGCAGTCAGAAGCTAAGGAAGGGATCGTCGTGCTTTATGTGCAGCATACGACCGCGGGCCTGACCGTGAACGAGAATGCGGACCCGGACGTGCCGCGCGACATGCTTCATGCTTTCCGCGCTCTGATTCCGCAGCACGGCATGGGTTTTCGGCACGGCGAAGAGAATTCTGACGCGCACATCAAAGCGACGCTGGTGGGTTCGTCGGTGACAGTTCCCTTCAAAGACGGCAAGCTTTTGCTGGGGCGCTGGCAGGGAATATTTCTGTGTGAGTTTGACGGCGCGCGCGAACGGCAAGTAATCATGATGGTTCGCTAAGGGTCCTGGTTAGAAGGGAACGCCGAAAAATACACGGATTTCTCATTTGTCATTTTTCATCGCCGGAGATATTCAGTTTCGCTATGCTCAAGAGCCTGTTACTCGCATTGTTGCTCAGCTTGAACCTGGCGCCTTGGCAAACCAGTCTCGCAACACAAACGACGGCCGCCACCGAGGCCCTCAAAATCGAGACCTCCTATGATGCGACGTTAGACAAGACAACGGTTCGGCTCGCGCCGGTGCAGATCTCCGGAGAGAACGGCAAGTATCGCAGTCTGCAAATGGCGCCAGCGTTTAGTTACCCGGGCAAGGAACCGCGCCCACCGGAAATCATCGACTTTGAATTGCGAACCGTCGTCAAAGGCAGACTGGATTCCGACCTCTATGTGTTGTTTGTGATCGACGGCGAGAAAGTATTCTTGAGTTCGAATCGCTGGGCCATCAAGCGTCCGGTGCCAGGACGGGTTTGGCTGGGAGAACGCCTCGTCTTTCGTATGCCTTACGAAACGTTTGTAAAGGTAACTAAGGCTAAGACTCTTCAGATCAGGTTTGACGGCGTCAGGTTCTCATTGAACGAAGAGCATTTGCGCGTGCTGCACGCGTTTGGTGAGTACATGCAGCCGCGCCCTAATCCTCGCTAAGCCCCTTCATAACTTCCGTAAATTTTTCTACGTCCGCGCGCGTGCGCTCCAGCGCTCGGCGGCTATCAAGATAGGCCGTCCACACCGGAGTCTGCGTCAACGCTTTGGTTGTGTCTTCGTCGAGCGTCTGAGCCATCAGCGCGATCAGGTCGCTGACCACGCGAGTATGGTCCAACAATGATTGGATGATGGAATATGCGAGGCGCGCCTGAGCGGAATCAAGATCTTGTGGTTGTGCTTTGTCTGACATGGTGCTTCGGATTCGGATCAGGAATATTTGCCGCAGATTAACGCGGATGAGCGCGGATCAAATCAAGTCACTACCACAAAAGGAAGCTCGACAACTTTGCCGGACAATTCCTGATCGCCGCCGGCAACCTTCACGAGCGTTCCGGATGCGATGTAATCATATTTCAAATAGGCCAACGCGATGGTCCGCTGCAACTTCGGTGAATCGGTCGCTGAAGTTATTCGGCCAATCTCTTTTCCGTCCGCTGAATTAACGAGGGCGCCGGCCCTGACTGCGACTGTTCCATCGAACACTAGACCTGACAACTTCTTCGCGACGTGCCCGCGATACTTGATGCGGGCAATTATCTCCTGACCGATGTAGCAGCCTTTCGTATAACTGACCGCGTCGTCCAGGTTCGTTTCAGTGACGACGTTCGTGTCATCCATGTCGCTGCCGTAGCGCGGCAAACCAGCTTCAATGCGCAGAATCTCGAGCGCGTCATAACCAACGGGTTGGGCTCCGGCTTGCAGCAATGCAGCCCACAAGCTGCTAGCGTGATCTTTATCGACAATCAAGTCAAAGCCGTCTGCACCAGTGTGCGACGCGTGAATGACGGTCACGTCCGCCGTTGCACCAGCTTGTTGCCAACTAATTTGTCGCACCGCTTGAGGCGTTGAGACGCCGGCCACTTCGCTCAGCACTTCGTCAATGACATCCGCCGTTTTTGCACCTTGCACCGACAGCATTGCCGTTTCGCTCGTTATGTCTTTCACGCGAAAGTCGCCGGCCAGCGTGAAGCGCTCGATAGTTTTGCAGACCGCTTCATGGGTCGCCGCTTCCGTGTCGATCAGGAAAGCGGGCGAGACCTTCTTGTCAGTCGCCTCATCCGGCAGACGAATCACACGAACAACGGCAATCAGTCTGCCCTGCACATTTGGAAAGGCCGCCGGCATCCACGTATTCACTTCCAGGGTCTTCATGTCGTTGGTGATCAGGCCGTTGAGAAACTGCACTGCTTCCGAGCCGCTCACCAGCAAGCGCCCGCGCGAAGAAAGATCGAGCAAACCGGCGCCAGCTTCGCGCACCGCTGCATATTCCTGCTTTGCTGCTTCAGTCATACAAAAGTTCTGCAGGCCCGGCGCGCCTCAAGCCGCGTTCGCGCGATAACCCATTCCTAAATTGTGCAACGCGCGCAAAATCACCTGATAGTCGGCGAGCTGCTCAGCTTCGCGCCGGTGCGACGCCAGCACCTGGGGACTGGGATGATAAATCGGCACCAGCACCATATCGTTCCAGTTGTGTATTTGCGCCGCGGATTCCTTCAGACTGAGATCGTGCGGGTGGATCGTCCTAATCGCTGCCAACGCTACTGAACCTAATGTAACCACAATGGCGGGATCAATTAACGCAAAGGTGCGTTGCAAAAACTCGGAACAGTTTTTCAACTCCAGCTTACTCGGCTTACGATTCGCGCCTGACTCAGCACGCGGATTGCACAGCGCGGCGCTGGTAATGAAGATGTCCTGCCGGTGCAAATTGATCGACGCCAGGAAGCGATCAAAGTTTTTGCCTGACTGATCTCCCGAAAAAGGAACGCGCGTTTGATCGGCGCCTTTGCGTCCCGGCGCTTCGCCGATGAACACTATCCGCGCCGTTAGCGGACCATTTAGTTCGCTAAGCACAGCCGAACGATCACACATCGCCGAGCAGCGAGTGCAGTAAGAGGTTTCGGCCGTCAGAGCTGAAAACCACTCCCGTCTTAGCTCAGCAGAAGCGGTTCGGATTTTGTCACTGCTAACCATTGACTTGTGTGCTGGTCACCTGTACAAATACGCTACCCTCGCAAAACGATTCACCCTTTACAATCCATAGGAGGATATTTCTATGCATCGCATATTGTTTCTGGCGCTTTTCATCCTGGCGCTGGCCGTTCCCTCTGCCTTGGCTCAAGACGCCACAAAAGTCGACTCGAAACACTACAAAGTGGAGTTTGAAAACTCGCGCGTACGCGTGGTGCGCGCAAAGTATGGCCCGCATGAAAAGTCAGTCATGCACAGCCACCCGGACCTCGTAGCAATATTTCAAACTGACGGTCGGTTCAAGTTTACCTTTCCGGGAGGTAAGACCGAAGAGCGGGATATGAAGGCGGGCACGTCGCTTTTCACACCAGCCGTCAAACACCTTCCGGAAAATCTTACTGACAGCGATATGGAAATAATTCTGGTTGAACTGAAAACTGCAAGACGCAAACATCACTAACGGGCAAGAGGGGCACAGCCTCCAGTGCCCCATTCAAAACTTCTTAAGGTCGCAGACTTATCCTGTAGGTCTTAATTTTTGAATTCAGCGTGGTCGCATTCATTCCCAGCAAACGCGCCGCACGCGATTGATGGCCGCCGGTCTGCTCCAGCGCGCGTCGGATGAGATCGATTTCAAAGCGCCGCACTTGATCATAAAAATTGATGCCGCCGCCCAGGTCATGGACCGCCGCCAGACTCGCGCCTGCTTCCGAAGCCGCCGCCACCGAACGCGGATCGCTGATTTCCGGACGCAGGCACTCGCGCGTAACTTCGTCCCCGGGCGCAATCACCACCGCTCGCTCAATCGCATTCTCCAATTCGCGCACGTTGCCGGGCCAGGAATAAGCTTCGAGCAGGGCCAGCACTTCGGGCACAACCTGCTGCGAAATGTGCCGCTCGTTTTCTTCGTTGTATTTCTCGATAAAGTGTTGCGCCAGCGGCAAAATGTCTTCGCGTCGATCGCGCAAGGGCGGCAACTCAATCGGGACAACTGCCAGGCGGTAATACAAATCTTCGCGAAACGCGCCTTGTTTAACTGCTTCCTTCAAATCGATGTTGGTGGCCGCAATGATGCGCACGTCGACGCGGCGCGGGGTGGTGTCGCCGAGCGGCGTGAACTCGCGCTCCTGAATCACGCGCAGCAGACGGACCTGTGTTTCCGGCGGAATGTCGCCAATCTCGTCGAGAAAGATTGAGCCGCCATCGGCAACTTCAAACAAACCTTTCTTCGCCGCAACGGCGCCAGTGAAAGCGCCTCGCGTGTGTCCAAAGAGTTCGGATTCGAGTAGTTCGGAAGGAATGTTCGAACTGTTCACGGTAACGAACGGTTTGCCCGCGCGCATGCTCGACTCATGAATCGCTTTTGCAATCAGTTCTTTTCCGGTACCGCTCTCGCCGGTAATCAAGACAGTCGAACGCGCGGGCGCCACTTGTTCCACCAGGCGGAAAACTTCCTGCATGATGTCGGAACGGCCGACGATAGCGCCGCGGTCCACGGCCCGGCTCATCGCCCGTCGCAGAGTGCGTCGTTCTTCTTCTTTGCGCCGGCGCTTAATTCCGGCGGCTACCGTCCCGGTGATTTGCTCGTTTTGAAATGGCTTTCTGATGCAGCCAAAAGCGCCGTGCTCCCAGGCGGCAATGGCCGTATCAAACGTGGCGTAAGCCGTAATCATGACGACGACCGCATCTGAATCGATTTTCAGAAACTCTTCGAGCGCGCGCAGACCGCCAATGCCCGGCATCGAGACATCCAGCAGCACGACGTCGTAAGCGCGACGGCCGTAGGCTTCCAATCCTTCCTCGCCGGTCTTGGCCAGATCGACGCGATAGCCCTCAGATGAAAGCAGTGTCTCCAGGACTTCGCGCATGATCTCTTCATCGTCGACGATGAGCACAGATCCTTTTTTCGCGATGCGTCTATCGGTTTTTAGCGCCAAAGTTAATGGTCCTCAGTTTGGAGCAGTCAGTTTAGGGGAGTTTGGGGCAAAAAAAAAGGCAGGAGCCGGTAAACAGATTAGAGGTCAGAGAACAGAGGTCAGAAGTCAGGAGTCAGAGAACAGAAGTCAGAGAACAGAGGTCAGAGGCGGTCAGAAACAGAAGGCACAGTAAAAAAATGCAGCTTCGAAAGCTGCGAGCTCTGACCTCGGACTTCTGACCTCTGACTCCTGCTTTTGCGCTAGTCACCCACCGACTGCAAACGCGGGCGCGCGTGAGAAGTCGGCAGCGTGATGCGAAAGGTTGTTCCCCGCCCCGGCGCACTCTCCACGCTGATGTGGCCTGAATGCTCCTGAACGATACCGTAAGAGACAGCGAGCCCGAGGCCAGTGCCACGACCGACGCCCTTCGTCGTGTAAAACGGATCATAAATCTTGGCGACGTTCTCCGGAGCGATGCCCAGGCCGGAGTCGGAAACCTCGACGATTAACGAATGATCTTCAGAGGGAATCGTCGCAATCCTGATTGAACCGCCCGCAGGGATAGCATCACGCGCATTCAGAAGTAGATTCGTGAACACCTGCTGCAGCTGGCCACTGTTGCCGACGATGCGTGGCGCTTCCGCGTCATAATCTCGAACGATTTCGATTTGATTGCCGCGCAATTGTGGCTCGAGCAATTGCAGCGTGTCGTCAAGCACGCGACTAATATCGATCTCGCTGAATTCAGTAGCGCTGCCGGTGCGTGAAAAGTTAAGCAGGTTATTAACGATGTTGGTGGCGCGTTCGGCCTGACGCCGCACTTTCAGCAACAGCGCGTGCTTGGGATCATTCTCGTTCAGCATTCCCAAAAGCATTTGCGTGTAAGACGAAACGCCGGTCAGCGGCGTGTTAACTTCATGCGCCACACCCGCAGCCAGCAACCCGATCGACGAAAGTTTCTCGCGCTGCTGCAACTGTTCCTCGAGCCGCACGCGTGAGGTTACATCTTCCAGCACCACCAGCGCGCCGGTCTGTTCCAGTGAGTCCTGGAGCGGCGCGATTGCAATGTTCAGCACCAAACTGCGGCCCGCGAAAGTCGCCGTATGTATCTTGTAGATGTTTCGCGTCTCGCGCAGTTGCCAGCGATCGTTGCCGAGCACCTGGTGCAGCGTGTCAGTGAAGTCTTCCGAGAAGAGCTCTTCAATCCGCTTGCCCGTTGCTTCTGAGCGCGTCACTTCCAGGATTTCTTCCAGCGCCGAGTTCAGACGCGTTACACGACCCTCAAGATCCACGGCCAACAGGCCGACGTTGATCGACTCAATTATCGATTCGTTGAATTCCTTGAGCAGCTTCAGTTCCCCGGCGCGTTCCTGTTGTTCCTGGTAAAGCAAACTGTTTTCGATTGCGACGGCCACGTAACCTGAGACGGTCAACAGAATATCGACGTCTTCAGAAGACAGCAGCGCGCCATCGGCCGAGCGGCCGAGACCAATTACGGCGACCATGCGCCCGCGAACTACGCAAGGCACATAATAATGAAGCGCGCGCCGCACGAAACCAGTAGTCTCGGGAACGAGATCAAGATCGTCGGTGCGCACGACGCCGGTGTCAGCCGAACGAATGCGAATCATTTCGCGAAAGTCGGGCGGCACAACCATCTCCCCGGTCAGGCCAACGGCGCGGGCCACGCGGTAACCAGCCTGCGCATTTTTGTCTTCAATAAAAATCGCCACCCGGCCGACGTTCATCACTTCTTGTAAACGGCTGACGAGTGAATCTAGCAGCGGATCGAGCGCCGTGGTCGCAGAAAGCGTGCGGCCAAAATCCAGCAGGCTGTTGCGCATGTCATAGCGCTCGCCATAAAACAAGCGGTCGATCTGTTCCTGGAGAAAGTTTTTTACCGGCGCGGCAATCATCACAATCGCGGCCATGGCCACGATTGCCAGCACGACGCGCAACGTAATCTCGCCGGAGCTTGACGGCCCACCTTCGCCCAATGCGTAAAGGCCGGCGAGGTAAACCACCGAACCCACCATCAGCGCGATCGATAACGTCGTAAGTACATAAACAAAAACGCGCCGGACCACCAGTTCGACATCCATCAACCGGTAGCGCACGACTGAATAGCCGAAAGCCAGGGGAATCAAGATCAACGGCATGACTGCCGCGTCGGTTAGCCAGGGATCGGTTTGTGCTCCCAGCAAAAATCCGATCGCGTAAAGCAAGGTAAACGGCGCGACCGCCAGCAGCGATCCCCAGATCACCCATTTCATCTGCTGCCGGATGACGGCAGCCGTCGCCCTGGCCCAGGTGCGAATCAGGAAAAAGACACTGGCGAGCAGCGCTACAACAAAGTGCGCAAAGGTTAGACGATAAAACAATCCAACGAACGATTCGGAAAAGGCGGGGACATTCCGCAGCGCGGGCACCAACGGCGCAAGCACGCCGCGAAGAAACACAAAGCACGCGAGAATCAACAGCAATGTGGCGGGCAAATACAACAACATCGCGCGCCAGCGTTTTGAATCAAACAGTTGCTGCCGCTGCGGATATACCAGACAAAAATGCAGAAACAGCGGACCGAATAAAATAAAGGCCGCGTTTTTGAAGAAAGCCACCGCCAGGTCGAGATCGCGATAAGTACCAAGTGGCGTGTAGAAATGAAAGACAAACGCCGCTAAGCATAAAACGGCAAAGTGCAACGAGAAAGGTGCGCGGCCGCCCTGCTTCAAAAGCACAAAAAAGCCAACCAGCAAATAAACAACGCCGATCAGATTGATGTAAAGATCGCGCGGCGTCCATTTGTGAATTGCGTTGAGATTGTCGAGGTCGGCGTAATAGAACCGGCTTTCTTCAGGATAAGAAGGCCGCTCGATCAGGTAATGTATGTCGCCGCCGACGCGCGAGTGCTCTAAATAAATCTGGACGTCCTTCGCGTGTCCCACTTCATCGTAATGATTGTCGTCGAGGCTAATGGCAATCAAGTGATCGCCCTGCAGAATTTGTGCGCGCGCGCCCGATGACTCAGGTTCAACCTTTTCGGCAATAATGCCCTGCCGCGTTTCGCTCCAGGTGACTCCATCCCACGGAGGTGTTTCGTGCCGCAGGCGCTGGGCAAAGTTGAGCACGCCCACCGCCACCAGCAATGCGGAAGTAACAAATACCAGCCAGGTCCCAGTTGTGAATACTGATCTTTTCACTGAATAAGAATTCGGCAGTCGCTCGTTGCGCTTCCGAACCGGTTAGGAAAACGCAAGGTGTGTTCCCCGTTCATCCCAACATTCGCCCCGCAGAGGGTTAGTGCCAATGCCGTCTGCAAGCGGGTGACTTAAGCTCCGCATTCCGTTCACTCGCGGCGGCCGATTTGTATCTTAGATCAACTGCTTATCTAGTTTCCGAACAGACCCTATCCAAGTTTTTGGACTTTTCCGAGATTTTGGAGAGCTTTCGGGATGGAGCACATCTGGGCCAAAGCAACCAGCGTGGGAAACTGCGCGCATGGTTTCTCGTTCTTCCTAAAATCTCAGCGAGATGCCTCCGCGAACAGAACGGCGGCCCGTGCTCAACTGAGTGAGTACCTCTCCGTTGTCGGTTGTCGTTTGCGTATCGAGCAGGTTTCGCGCGTCAAGGACGGCCTCGGCACGGATAGGCAAGCCAAAGTTGGGAAGTTCCTGAGTCACCTGGATGCTGAGCGACGGATCGTAAACGCCGAGGCGACCCGCAAAAGGATCGATGGCAAAAACAGTGGCGTTCGGCGAGAAGCGTAGCACCGTGCGTACGTTCGTCCCGGTATTAAATCCGGCGTCAAGCTGTAACGCCGCCGTTTGGAAGAAAGAATTTTCAAACATGTCATCGGGCCTGGAGATAACGCCTGAAGCGAGACGCTGGCCGCGACCAAACGAATAACCTGCCGACGCTGTCCAAACCCGGCTCAACCTGCGCGTGTAGACCAGGCGCATTCCTCGCGAGGCGCCCTGCTGATTCGCGACACCTATGAAAGCTTCACCTGTAGCGCCGGAGAAGGCGGTGATCGGAGTGCTGAGCATGCCGATGCCGCGCCCGGTCGTAGTATCAAAGAAAGCGGTAGCCTCAAAGCTCGATTTGTTGTCGAGCACTCGCTCAACACCAAACTCCAAACGATGGCTGCGTTCCATTACTGCCTGGCCGTCGACGAAAGCGATTGGCCGTTTGCCCATCTCGGTGAAAGCGACCTGACTGTTTTCAAAAGCGGCGACGCTCTGCGTGCGAGCTTCATCGCCTCCCGCTGCATACCCGGCGCGCAACCGCGTGCGCGCGTTGGCGTCAAATTGAACACCGATGCGCGGATTTATCGAGCGCGCACCGCCGCCTCCGAGGAAACGTGAATAATCGAGACCCAACAGGATCACTATGCCGTCACGAACCACCCACTCATCAACAGCGCGCACCGAAAACTGGCCTAGCGCCTTTGTTTTGTCAGGATTTACATTCGCCCAGATCGGCTCAGTAAATTTGATGGCGCCCACGCTCATGCCCACGCGATGGTGTTGCCCGGCGCGCACGTGTGTGGTGGCTTCAAACCTTTCAGGCGCATTCGGACCCGCGCCCATTTGTCCGGCAAAGATGAGTTCGACACTATTATTTGGATTGGTGGCAATGGCAAAATTTAGACCCGGATAGGCGGCGCCGTAGGAGCTGGAAAAATAAGTCTCGAGCACGCCCCGCACTCGTTTATGCGAACCGGCGCTAAGAGTTTCGGGGGTTGGTTCGGTTATATCGTCGGTGGGAGATTGGGCTCGCGCGGTTTCGGCGGTTGCAATTGCCTGGATGTCGTCGTCTTCGCCCTCTTGTGCCTGGAAGATCGAACGCCGCGTTTGCGCTGAGCGCAGGGTCCAGCGCACATCGTCGCGATCCCGACGTTGCTCAACTAAAGTTTTTCCCGAACCAATCGGCTCGAGATTGAAGCGGTAGATGAGTTCCTGCGAGGCGCGCACTTCAACGGCAGAAAAAACTACTTCATTGAAGCCGCGGGCAATTGCGTGAATGCCATAACGGCCCGGCAGAATGCGCGTGGTGAAGTTACCCTTGCTATCGCTGCGCGTTTCTTTGACGACCTTGCTGGCGCCTTCTTTTATTAAAGAAATCAGCGCGCCGGCGAGAGGATTGCCCTTATTGTCCACCACCGCACCTGAGACGGTTGCCAGGCTTCCAGGACTCGCGTTCACCGCCGGAGGTTGCACGTAGCAGCCGACGAACAATGCCAACAACGAAAGTTCTAATGCTCTTCTTAAGGGTAATCTCATTGACACGAAACCTCCTTACGTTTCTTTTGCGAAACGTTTGAAGTGATCGAGTGTGGCTGCGGTCTGCACAAAATGGGCAAGCGTCTCCGCACGGGTCATGCCTTCCTCAAGAAAACTACAAAAGCAGTTCAGCCTCAAACCGAGAAGGCAAACTGGTTCAGGCCAGGAGACTTACCAGAACCGTTGAATAGCCTCATTTTCCGTCAAGAATTCAATCGCTGTCAAGGAATCCACCCCGTTTTCAGCCCGATTTTGCCCCGCTTTGCCACCTGTGGCTGCCGTGCTAGCATGCGACGCAGCATTGAATTTTTGCGGGTTTTGTTGACTCCACCGATGATTGACGACGTTCGTTCCACCAAACTTTCCAACGGCATCAAGGTCCTGACTGAGCACATGCCCGGCCTTAGATCCGTGACTGCCGGCATTTGGGTGCGCCGCGGCTCGCGCCATGAAGCGCCCGAGCTGAACGGCATCTGTCATTTCATCGAACATGCTGTTTTCAAAGGAACTAAAGGCCGCTCGGCGCGCGACATAGCTGTCGAATCGGATCGGCTCGGGGGACATCTGGATGCGTTTACTACGCATGAGATGACTGGATTCGCGTTAAAGGTTGCGGACACCAGTTTGCCGCAGGCTTTTGATTTGGTGGCGGATCTGCTGGCGCATCCCCGTTTTGATCAAAATGATCTCGAGCGCGAACAAAAAGTCATCCTCGAAGAAATGAAGATGGTCGAGGACACGCCCGATGAATTGCTGGGCGAACTTTTTAACGCCGCCTACTTCCCCAACCATCCGCTGGGACGGCCAATCGAAGGCACGCGGGAAACAATTTCGTCATTCAACCATGAAGCGATCGCGGCCTTTCATGCCAGCGACTTTTCGCCGTCGAATTTGGTAGTAGCGGCGGCAGGAAATGTTGAGCACGACCAACTGGTCGAACTGGTCAACAAATCTTTTCTTAATTCCAATGGCGCGTCGGCGGTATTGGTGGAAGAAGCTCCCCAGCCGGCGACGCCTATCCTGATTGAACAAAAGAAAGAGCTTGAGCAGGCGCATTTGATAATCGCTGCGCCCTGGCCTGACGCAAAAAGCAGCGACCGGTACGCCGCCAGTCTGCTGGCTTCGGTTATTGGCGGCGGAACTTCCAGCCGGCTTTGGCAGAAGATTCGCGAAGAACGCGGTCTGGCCTATTCAGTCGGCGCGGGCGGCAACACGTTTTCCGATGTCGGCGTGTTTACGATTTACGCGGGCACATCGTCAGAACATCTGGATGAAATCGTTGACTTATCGCTTGAAGAAATGCGACGAGTGGTGGAAGAAAGTGTTTCGGCGGAAGAACTGACATTGGTGAAAGACCAGTCGTTGTCGCTGCTGCTGTTAGGTCTGGAATCGTCTAGCGCGCGAGCCGGCGGACTGGCGCGGCAGGAAATCATCCACGGCCGCCGCATTACCCCTGCCGAAGTGATTGAAAAGATCGAAGCGGTGACTCCCGACGACATGCAGCGCGTCGCGCGAACCTTTTTCAAGAGCGACTCACTATCGCTCGGCGCGCTGGGAAACCTGAACGGCTTTAGCGTCGATCGCTCCCGCCTGCAGATTTAATTCGTATCGAGAAAACTCCTTAAGTTAGTCGGGATCGCTTCCGTCATCCTTTGTTTCTCTATTATTGCGTCTGCTCAGCAACCCAAACTGGCGTCACCAACCGGCATAGTCAAAGGTGTGACAACTGATTTTCTCGGTCCCATTGTCCCCAATGTAAATATGATATTCGAGAGTGCTCAAGAGAACCGCAAGGTTGTGTCTAATGAAACAGGAGAGTTCGAAATAGAATTGCCCGCCGGAGAGTATCGGGTCACCGTCACCCAATTTGGAATCTTTGATCCCTTCAAGCCGTTAAAGCTCAAGGTAAAAGCCGGAAAAGTTAAGAAGTTCGACGTAGTTCTCAAATACGATACAAAAAAATATCCACCGGTTTTTTGACTTCATTACGGCTCTGCCGCCTGATGTGCGGCGGTGGCTACGCCCCGCCGTCTGCGAACTTCTGGAGTTTGGGGCTACGCCCCGGGGCACAGCCCCACTCATTAATGACTACTTTGACGGAAGGGCGTAGCCGCTTCCGCACATCGGGCGGCGCAGCCGTAGCGATGATTACTCGGTTCCCTGAACACCATATTGCGAACGACCTCTGACGACCTCTGACGACCTCTGACCTGTTTTCTAATTCTCTGACTTCTGACTTCCGATTTCTGACCTCTGATTTCTGACTTCTGTCTTCTCTCGCTTCATGCTAAAGTTTCTTTCCGCCTTTTTTTTGATTAGTTGGTTCTAGTTTTACATCCTTAACATGAAACTTACCGTTCTTGGCAGCGGCTCAACGGGGAATGCGGTTCTGATCGTTGCCGGCGATACACGTGTTCTCGTCGATGCCGGATTGAGCGCCAAAGAAATCGCGCGCCGCCTGGCACTCGTCGGCGAAGACGTGCAAAAGCTCGACGCTGTCCTGGTCACGCACGAGCATGGCGATCACGTCGGCGGGCTGCGCGTCCTGCTGCGCACCGTCGATTGCCCGGTCTACATCTCCGCGCAAACCCACGACGCCTACGTCGGCGAACGCTTTAACGTCAACAACGACGAACCGAAGAAGCGTGCCAAGGCCTTGAGCGATCGCGTCGAGCCGATCGAGTCGAGCAAAGACTTTCGCATTGGGGAAATCGATTTCCATCCGTTCACAATTCCCCATGATGCCGTCGATAACTTTGGCTTCACGGCGACCCATCAGGGCGTGAAGATCGCAACGCTGATGGATTTTGGCCATATCACCACGCTCGTCAGCGAGCGGCTGCGGGGCTGCGCGGCGGTTGTTATGGAATCGAACCACAGCCGCGACATGCTGAAAGCCTGCGACGTCTATCCCTGGGAACTGAAACAGCGAATACTTTCCCGGCTGGGTCACCTTTCAAACGAAGACGTCGCCGACTGGATCAAGGAAGGCTTTGACGGCGTGGCGAAATTCATTGTCCTGGCCCATCTGTCGCAACGTGCCAACAATCCTTACCTGGCGAAAATTTCGGCCGAGGTTGCTTTGCAGGAACGCTTTCCGCTTTTTCATAAGGACACCGAGATCAGTCTTTCTTTTCCCAAGGAACCTACGCCCTGGATCGAGGTCTGAAGGATGAAGGATGAAGGCGGAGGGATGAAGACCGCGCACCGGCGTTCACAAAATTGTTCTTTCAAGCTGGCCTCATTGTTTTTTTCCATCGCGTTGGTTGGTGTTCTGGCGACAGCTTGCGGTTTGAAAACTGAGCGCAGCGGCGTGCCTGCGGAGGTTGAATCAGCCATTGGCACTATCAGCGACGAGATTGCGGCAGAGCGTTACGACAAAGTCTATGCAGATGCAGCGGATCTGTTCCGGCAAGATGCGACCCTCGAACTGTCGGCGGCAACATTCAAAACTCTTCGATCCAAGCTTGGGCAGCTAGAGAATCGAACGTTGCAATCGGCAACTGAACAACAGAATTCGGGTGGACCGCTAAAAGGTCGAGTCTATATCGTTACCTATCGAACTAAGTTTCAAAATGCGGAAGCAATGGAAACCTTCACGCTGGTTGAACGCGATGGCCACTGGTTGCTGGCGCGCTACCTGGTGAATTCGACAGCGCTAAAATAGTTTTGGGTTCCGGGTTTCGAGTTTCGACTTTGCACCAGGTCGTTGCGAGCAATCTCGAGCCAGATGAAAACCCGGAACTCGAAACTCGAAACTTGAAAACTTGAAACTCAAACCTAATGATTAGCCGCTACACACTACCAGAAATGGGCGCGCTCTGGAGCGAGCAGAGCAAGTTCCAAAAGTGGCTCGACGTGGAGCTTGCCGTCTGCGAAGTGCACGCTGAGATGGGAACCATTCCGCGCGAAGCCGTCGAACAGATAAGAGCGCGCGCAAAGTTTTCGGTTGAGCGCATCAACGAAATTGAGAGAACAACCAACCACGACGTTATTGCTTTCACCACCAATCTTGCCGAAAACATTGGCGAGGCTGCGCGTTTTGTTCACTATGGCCTGACTTCTTCCGACGTGGTCGATACGGCCAACGCGCTCTTGCTCCGCGACGCCTGCGACCTGCTGCTTAAGAAGATTGAGGCCTTTCTCGAAGTACTCAAGCAGCGCGCTTTTGAATTCAAAAAGACCCCGCAGATTGGCCGCACGCACGGTATTCACGCTGAACCCACTTCGTTTGGATTGACGTTCGCGCTTTGGTATGACGAGATGCGCCGCAACTGGAAGCGTTTGCGACGCGCGCGCGAAACGATAGCGTTCGGAAAGATCAGCGGCGCGGTGGGCGCTTTCGCACTGCTCGATCCGCAGGTTGAAGAAAAAGTTTGCGCGCGCCTTGGGCTTAAACCTGCTCCCGTCTCAACGCAGATCATTCAGCGCGATCGCTACGCTGAGTATTTGACGACGCTCGCGATCATTGCTGCTTCGCTCGACAAGTTCGTGCTCAATGTTCGTCACTGGCAGCGCACCGAAGTACGCGAAGCCCAGGAAAAATTTACAGTCGGGCAAAAAGG
>JANMKA010000152.1:0-39353 GCA_031371765.1 Blastocatellia bacterium | reverse complement strand
GGGCTGGGCTTCATACGTTCTCCACAGGATTAGCGCTGTTGACGCAGCGCGGGTTCAGTAGGGCCTTTGCTGGTTTACACGGACACGTAGTTTTGTTTTCCGCGCGCAGTCGGCAAATTGTTTTTGCTCCTCATTCGATTCGAATGCCGCATGAAGGTCGGCCATAGCTTTCGCAATCCGTAAGCTTTGAGCCTCACTCAGTTCATCTGTCCCACCAGTACAAAGCCACTCCAGTAATAGGGATGCCGGAAAGGACCGCGGCGTCTCAAATCACGTTGGGTCATGGCGAGTGCTGTGACCTTATCTGCCGTCCGAAGCCGGCCATAGAAGTCGCGCATAAGATCCACTGCCGATCGATCATTCACCTCCCACAAACTGGCCAGCACCGAAGGCGTCCCAGCGTAGAGGAACGCGCGGGTCAACCCGATAAGATCGTCGCCGGCCGGAACGTCTGCAAAATAGCCACTGCCCAGCGCAGTGTCACAGGCGCTCAGCGTTACAAGTTGTGCGTGCAGCTTTAGACCAAGGATCTCGTGTACTTCCATTCGCCCATCTTCCTGGGCGTCAGGTTCGAGCATCAGGCCGGAGAGCAGGGGATTGAGCTTGTTGAAGTAACCGTGCGTGGCGAGATGGATCAGATCATAGTTACCAGCAAAGCGTTTGAATGAGCTCTCTGTAGCTTGATTGCCAAGCAATAATTTGCGCTGTTTGGGAAAGTAATGAGAAACGCTTTGCGATTCCTGCTGCGTATAAATAAGACGAGTGCTTGCGGGCGCCATCGCCAACATTGATTGCGTCGAACTGCTCGAGTTGTTTTGCTTAACTAGCGCAGCGGCGGCCGGCAGGTATGCCAGCGCATAATCATCGATTAATGCCCGTCCCCTGCTCCCCGGTGTATTTAGTAGCGCGGCAAAGGGAAGGTAATTGAGGATTGAGTGAGGCACGATATACAGACGATTGACGTCTTTCAGCCAGCCAGCGTCCGCAATGGGTTCGATCAAGCTGTCATATAAACCGGTCGACGGTAGTTGCCATTCATCCGTCTTCTTGCGCAGCATGAGGTCGCGGAGCAGTTCTACTTTCGCCTGCAACTCCGACGATTTAACTGCCACCTCTTTTGCGCGTAAACCTTGAGAGGTGAGGACGAAGATTACTAATTTGTTGGGAGCGACAACATACTCGATTAACGCGACGCCGCGCGGAAGCTGCTGTTGTAGCTGAGTTGTCGTGGGAGCGTTAAGAGCGCGGACGCTGACATAGGCGGGTTCCGACTTCATCAGATCATCGAGGAAAACCTGATAGTCGCGTTCCGCTTCCATCAGTTCTTTGGAGAAAAGTTCGAACGCCCGGCGCTTTTGCTCCGGTTCCGGTTTGGCGTTTTCAACTTCGATTCGCTGCTGCAATTGGCGAATGCGACTGCGCAGCGTTGCTTCTGTTTGCCGTTGGACGTCGCTACGTATGGGAGCTGGACCGCGGTCCAATAATTCCAGATATCCACGAGCTCGCAATCTCTCGGCAAAACTAAAAGCCTGATCGATACGCTTTAGTTTGAGCAGCAGCTCGACGAGTGCGACATACACCTGATACTTGTCTTCGATGTAGCCGGCACGAAAACGTTCTTCGCGCAGTTCGTTGCGCACCAGCTCGATTGTCTTTACCGCCGCCTGATATGCCGACAACGCATCTTCATCGCGCTTAAGTTTCTCCAGCGCCTGGCCACGACCAAACTCCAGTCGCCAGCTCATTTCAGGATTAGCAGTGCTCGCAACAATTTCTCGGCCGGCATCAAAATGGTTGAGTGACTCTTCATAGCGGCCCGCTGCTTGAGCTATGTCACCGAGCGTATAGTGGACCTGCGACTCCAGCAGGCGCGCTTGAGTCCCGCGTGCAATTTCGAGCGCTTGCCGCGCTTCACTCGCTGCCTCTTCAAATTGGCCGGTGGCTTTCAGGGTGAGTGCCAATTGGACGCGCGCGTTTGCGACTGAGCCGTTGTCCTTACTTTCAATGGCGCGGGCCAGCGCTTCGCGATAGCTTGCCGCTGCTTCCTTAAATCGTTTGCGCCGCCACTCCAAATCACCGAGCGCGATCAAGTTAACTGTAATCCCACGTGGATGATTGATCGCACGCGATAGCTCGAGCGCATGGCGAAAGTGTTTTTCCGCCGAAGCTGCGTCGCCAAGCCAGAGCTCAAGATTCCCCAGGTCCCCCAGGCCTTCGATCTGCGACTGCTTCAAACCATCTTTCTCATAAATAGCCAGGACTTCGTTATATTCCTTGAGTGCCGCCGTGTATTTGCCACGCTGGACCAACGCGCTGGCTTTACCTTTACGAGAATCTGCGGCCTCTTTCTTTAGGCCCGCCTCATCGGCAAGTTTGATGGATCGATCAAAGGTCTCAAGCGCCTCGCTCAATCGACCGAGCCCGATGTAGCACAAAGCAATGTTTTGCAGGTCGAGAGTGATGCCGGGTTTGACCTTGGCGCGTTCGTCGATTGCCAGTGCTTGCTGATAAAACCCCAGGGCCTTGGCGTATTCGCCCAAAAGCAAATTCGTGCCGCCGATGTTTCCTATCGTATCGCTGATTCCGCGTTCGAAGTTCGTCCCGCGATAAAGTTCGAGCGCGTGATTGTATTCGTCAAGCGAGTGGCGGTAATCGCCGACTTCGTCGTAAACCAATCCCAAATTATTCCGGGCAGAGGCCTCAAGAGTGCGATCGTCCAGTTGCTTGCCAATCGCAATCGCTTGGTTGAAGTGCTCTATTGCCTGCGGGTATTGGCCCATCTCCCAAAAGAGCAGGCCGAGATGGCTGAGAGTTTTGCCTTCCTCGCCGCGGTCGCCCAATTCGCGTTTCATTGCCAGGGCCCGCTGCAAGAACTCCAGCGCCTTCGGATGCTCGCCAAATTTCTTGTAACAGTTACCGATCAGGCCCAGCGTTATCGCTTCGCCTTTGACGTCCTTTTGCTCGCGAAATAGCGCGAGGGCTTTCTCAAACTCCGGCAGGGCAACGCGCGCACCATCTTCTGAGTACAACTGGCGAGCATGGGCGAGCACGTCAGCCGCTTTTACTGGGCTGACGACTGCTGTTCCGTCGCCTGATGTGCTGCCGGTCGGCGCCTGGGCACGCACGCGTACCGACGCGAAGGATCCAATCATCAGGATGATGCAGAGTGGAAGAAAGTTCCTACGCATAAGAAAGGGAAGAAAGATTACTGGCCGCTCAGCCGAAAAGCCACGACTCTGGATTTCTGTGTTTTTCCTTCACGCAAGTGCGCGCTGACTACCACGAAGTATTTTGTTCCCGGAACAAGAGCTGCAGCGGTTCCTGGCGTTAGGCTGGTGTTCTCAGTTTGCTGTGAAAGCACAACGTCACCGGTAACTGACAACAAGCGGACTTCGTAGAACAATGCATCGGCTACTGGCTGCCAGCGTAACTCCAAATCTTTCGCACGAATGGCCGCACCCTCCCGCGGGGCCAGCAATTTCGGAATCAGTTCTTGCGACGAGGGGCTGCGCACTGCGGCCGAGCGATTGGGTTGCGTCTTAGGCGGTGCAGTTGGCAGACCGGTTCCTGAAGGCAACGGCGCCGGAGGCGCACTCACAAACTCGGGGGAGTTAATTGGCGATGGCTGGTTCTGCTGGGCGATTAAGGGGTCGCTTCTAAAAACGGTCTCCCGGCTACGAACTTGGAAGACAACAACCACAGCAAGCAGGAGCACACAAATGACCGCAGCAAGCGGTGCGGCCCAGTCCCAACCCCAATTGAACGCAGGTTTCGATTCTGTCGCCACGATATCGCGCGCCCGCGATAGTAAAGCAAAGGGAACCTGGTCGAACTCTTCCGCCTCTCTCGATTGCGTCAAAAACGCCAACTGACTTAGACAAAAGTCGCAGTCAGCAAGGTGAAACTCAACTGCGGCATTCGCAGATTTGTCGAGTCGCGTGGTTACAAAGGCGGCAAGCTGGATTTCATCAGGGCAGTCTCGTCCAGGTTCGCCCGTCTGCTTATGCACGCCAAGCAGTTTTTTGATTTCACTTTCCATTAATGATGGTAGCCTCTGTTAGTCTTTCACGGACGTTCACGACTCTTTTCCGAAAATGCGTTCTGCTAATCCAGCTCCTCGCGCAATTTCATCAGAACTGCCTTTATTTGCCTTTCCGCTCGTTGCGCGTTTCCGAGATCGAGTAACTCTGCTACTTGCTCCAACGTCAGCTCTTGTTCATAGCGCAACCGTATTAGCAAACGCTCGCGCGGCGGCAGCCGGCCAAGCGCTTGCCGTAACGCCGTCGCTCTCTCCTTGAGAAGGGTAAGTGTCTCAGGGTTCGGTGAAGGATCAGGGACATTCGCTTCCGCAGCCGGATTTTCCAGGTTTGCGTTCTGCTGCGATGGCCCGGCCAGTCGCGCAGCAAGCAGCCGGCTTTGCCTCGCCGTTAGACTACGATTGATTCGGGTGCTGCTCTGCTCAAGCTGAGCGTGGGTTAAGCCGGGATAAATCGTTCGCAGCGAATGAAAGGCATCGTCAAGGGAAAGCTGACGTTCATACAAGTGGCGAAAGACTTCCTGATCGAAAATCGAGAGTCGCGCTATCGAGTTAAAAACTCGACGCCTGCCAAAACGCTTTCGCCGCCAATCCAAACACAGGTTTCGCACCACTGCCCGCAGCCAGGTAGAGAAGAGTGCCGGCCCCCGCGGTTGAAATTTCCTTAAGCGGCGGAAGGAATTGGCGCTCAACTGCTCGCAGACATATTGAAAGCAATCGGGCACGAAATCCACGTCCCGCTCAAAGTGCTTCACTACCCGAAGGATGATCGCGGCGTATTGCGCAAGGAATGAAGCCCACGCTTCTTCCGAGTCGCGAGTGTTAATTTGTTCGAGAATATCGTCGAAGGAGTCTTCCGGCATTAATCCCTGGGCAGAGTGCCGAACGTCGCAGCGCCTAATTGTATGGCGTGGGATTGTACTACCGGGCTAAACCCTTGACTAGCGTGATTTTCGTGGAGGGTGATTTGGTGCAAAAGGCGGAGAGTCGTTTCAGCCATTTGACGGCAGATCGCAATCGCGCACTTAGGCCACGAACCTAAAAGGCCATGCAGCCGCGACTAACGCGGCTGCTCTCAACTGATGGATGACCTGGTTTTTCTTGCGCTTCGAAAGCCGTTTAGGGCTTCGTCAGATTTATTCCAAAGGAGAGATAGAAGTCGCCGTTGTCCTGATCTGCTTGATTCGGCCTTGTGGCAACCTTTAGTAGCTTGGCGACGTTTTTCCGGTCGCCATTCAACTGGGTTGCGCTGGGTTCGAGTCTCCATTGATTGCATTTGGCGCTTATGTCAGTGGCGAGACAAGTGACCTGCACCAGGTTAACTTCTGAAAAGTTATCAGCGCGCATGGTTAACCGATAACCCACCCCGGCTGCATCGTGGAATGCGATGACAAGGGGACAGTAAACGGTGGACCCGCCGGCGATCGTTCGCATATCAATTCCGTAAACACTGCACTGTGCGATAAGGCGGGCTCTCACAAGTTGGTAGGCAAAGGGCGCCTGTGGAGCGCCGCCGTTGGGGCCACTCCCCGGGACTGGATCTCGGAGGTCGATCAGTACTTTTCGCTGGGGAGAAGAATTGAAGTTGAGCAAGTCTAGAACCCAGTCACCAGAATTCGCCTGGATGATGGATTGCACGGAATTTGAGTTTGTGTAAGCGCCGGCCTGGTCGCTTTGGATTCGCAGGATCGGTAAGGTGTCAACGCCGAGGCCGTCGATGGTGCTGGTTACCGCCACGTCTGCGGGCGGCTTACCGGCTGCTGGGGGTTTTCCGGCCGCGTTGGTTTGGAATCCAAATTCTATCGCGCTCAGAAAGAGTATCAGCGCGATGACTGGGAGTTGCGTAGAGGTTCTTTTCATTTTCGGCTCCTTATGGTTAACGATCTAACTGAACCTTCGAGCCACCACTATTGAAACGGCAGAAGAGAAGTGGCCGGGGGCGAAATTCTGGTCTCGCTTCCTATAGCGAGAAACTGGGACGGATCGCGTCATTCCGCAAAAGTGTGGCAGTAGCAATGCATTTTTGATAAAAGGTGAGGCAGAGCTTAGACCAGCTTTTCAGATTGCGATTGCGCGCAAGATTATGGCTGCACCCCCGAACGAGTTAACTCGACTCTTAATTGACTGGAGCAATGGTGACAGGGCGGCGCTTGACCAGTTGATCCCTCTGGTACAAGCCGAACTGCGCCGTATCGCAAGACGTTACATGGGCCGGGAAACTCCCGGTCACACATTGCAGACTTCAGCTCTCATTAATGAGGCATATCTCCGGCTCGTCGATCATCAGAACGTTCCCTGGCAGAATCGAGCGCACTTTTTTGCGGTTTCAGCGCAGGTCATGCGGCACATACTGATCGATCACGCACGCAGCCACGCATATGCGAAGCGCGGCGGCGGCGCGCGTAAGATTCCGCTTGATGAAGCGCTAGCTGTGACTGATAGGCGTGCAGACGAACTGGTGGCGCTTGATGACGCGTTGAACCGCCTTGCGCAAATCGATTCCCGAAAGAGCCAAATTATTGAACTCCGATTCTTCGGCGGTTTGAGCATCGAGGAAACTGCCGAGGCGTTAAGCATCGCGCCTATCACCGTTACCCGCGAATGGCGCTCGGCCAAAGCGTGGCTTCGTCGCGAGATGAACGAGGACAGCCATAACAACTAGTTGCCCATACAACCGCATCACGCGAAATTCCCGCCCCAACTCTTTCTGAGGTGATGCTTTTTCGTCCAGGTTCTCGCTCTAAGAAACAGGAAAGAGCGAACCTGCAGGCCCGGCAAAGACAATGAATCCTGAGCGCTGGCATCAAGTTGATGCGATATTTCAGGCTGCGATCGAATTGGAACCCGCGAAACGCGCGGGTTTCCTAGATACGTCCTGCGCCGGCGATGAACAACTAAGAGAGGAGGTCGACTCGTTAATAACCTCCGACGAGCAGGGGTTGAGCCTCATTGATGAGGTTGCCCTCGAGCTAGCCGCGGACCTTTTTGCGAGCAAGCATCCGGAATTAGCCGAGGGACAACACTTCGGGCACTACGAGATTGTAAAGCCGATTGGCAGCGGCGGCATGGGTGAGGTCTACCTTGCGAAAGACAAAGTGCTAAACCGCGCAGTTGCTTTGAAGTTGTTACTGCTTGAGTTCACTGGCGAGGAAGATCGGTTACGCCGTTTCGAACACGAAGCTCGTGCCGCCTCATCTTTAAATCATCCGAACATCTTGACCATTCACGAGCTTGGCCATGTAGGGCCGCAACAGTTCATCGCTACCGAATTCGTGGATGGCGAGACGCTGCGACAGCGAATGAGGCGCGGCCGTTTGGAGTTCGAGGAAGCGTTGGACGTGGGGATACAGGTAGCCGGGGCCCTAGCGGCAGCCCATAAAGCCGGCATAGTTCATCGGGATATCAAACCGGAAAACATCATGGTACGGCCTGATGGTTACGTTAAGGTGCTTGACTTCGGACTCGCGAAACTTATTGAGCAACCCGAGCCAACCTTTAACGCTAAAACTGCCAGCAATGTCGACGTTTCGTCCGGATTAGTTATGGGCACTGTGAAATACATGTCGCCTGAACAAGCACAAGGCCTCAAGGTCGACGAGCGCAGTGACATCTTCAGCTTTGGGGTGATGCTCTATGAAATGATCACCGGACGCGCGCCTTTCGCAGGGAAAACACCGCGCGACCTGATTGCTGCGATATTAGAAAAAGATCCGCTGGTATTGAAAGAATACTTGCCAAATGCGTCCACCGAGTTACAGCGCGTTATTGCTAAGGCCCTTACCAAGCAGATAGAAGAACGATACCAAACTACAAAGGACCTGCTGGTTGATCTCCAAAACCTGAAGAAGGGATCCGCCGTTTTTAGTTTCGCACGCTTGATTACACAGACCCGACGCCACGCAGTTCCTGCAAGTCTGTCTTTGGCTCTGCTTTTGGCGTTCGTCGCGACTGTTTCTTTCGCGCTTTACAAAAAAGTCGGAAGAGGCTCGCGAAGGCCCTTTCAGAGTATGAGAGTGACCAAGGTCACGAACTTCGGCAACGCGTTTGAGTCAGCTATCTCTCCAGACGGAAAGTCGGTGGCTTACAGTAAGGGCGCCGGCCAGGGTGAGTTCAGCATTTGGCTCAGAGTCATTGGCAGTAACACACCAGCCGTCGAAATCGTTCCCCCGACGCAAGGCTACCTGTATGGGATAACATTCTCGGCGGATGGCAAGGACGTTGCGTATGGAGCGCGCCTAAGCAACCAACCTATTTCAACCTACATAATTCCAGTCTCCGGTGGGAGTACAACAAAACTTCCGTTAAAGCGCCCCACCTGGATCTCTTTTTCTCCCGATGGAGAGCACCTGGCTTATTTTTATAATAATATGCCCGAAGGACAGACCAGCCTTGTCGTGGCCAATGCAAATGGAACGAACGAGCGCGTGATCGTTAAGCGCCAAGCGCCGAATTATTATTTTGGTTTCATTAAGCCATCCTGGTCGCGCGATGGGAAGATGATTGCGTGTATTGCACAGAATGCAACTGAAAGCTTCCCGCATGTTTTCGAAGTAAACCTCGAGACCGGCACAGAGAGGGCAATCACGGCACAGCGGTGGTCTGAGATACGAGGCGTAGCTTGGCTTCCGGACATGACGGGGTTGTTGATTGTGGCTACGGAAGAGATCTCGGTAACTCCGCAAATCTGGCGCATCAGCTATCCGAACGGAGAGGCCCAACGCATAACCAACGACACCGTCACCTATTCCGGATTAGACCTCTCCGCTGATGGGACTGTGTTAGCCACGACAAAAGTGGAAGCGCCTATCTCAATTTCAGTAATGCCAGTCAAGGTAGCGGAATCATTCCCCCCGGATTACAACGGTTTTTCTGTCGATACTGGCAGCGCCAGGCAGATCCACAGTGGAAATTTTTCTGGTAATGCTGCGTTCGAGGATCACGCGTATCTTTCCTGGACCCCAGAGGGAAGAATTGTTTTTATGTCAGAGGAAAGTGGCAACGCAGACATCTGGTCGATGAACGCTGATGGCAGCGAACGGAGGCAGCTTACGACTGATCCACATTACGACACGGGCGCGGAAGTATCTCCGGACGGGAGGTACATCGTATTTATGTCAAACCGGGCCGGCGCTGAAAATATATGGCGAATGGATATCGATGGCGGCAACCAGACAAGACTTACATCCAAGCTTATTGAGCGCTTCCCGTTCTTCTCCTCGGATGGCCGATCGGTGCTCTTCACGTCCTGGGAATCGGGGAAAGGCACAATCTGGACTATTCCCTTAGAAGGCGGCGAGCCGGAGCAAGTCATAACGGCCTTGTCCTTTCATGGAGCGCTCTCGCCGAATGGAGAGTTACTCGTATACGACAGCCCCGGAGAAGAAGTAGTCCTCGCGTCCTCCCACGGTGCAAAGCCCATCAAGACGTTCAATCAAAGGGGATTAGAGTATCAGTGGATCCCCACCGGCCGCGCACTGTCATATGTAGCTATAGCTGGCGAGGTATGGAATCTGTGGTTGCAACCACTGGATGGAGGAAAACCCCGGCAGTTAACGAATTTTGATTCGAACGGCATTTGGTGTTACGGCTGGTCGCGTGACGGAAAACAACTTGCTGTCTCCCGCGCAACTCAAACCCACGACGTGGTCGTGATTAACGACCTTGGCCGGTGAGCAAAACCTGGTTGCTCAGAGAGAACTTAAGTACAAGTTGAATTTCCTAGCGGGACTCCTGGGCAGCGCTAGCCGTAGCTCTTGCTTTCCAGCGGAGCACCGGCTTGCGGGCGGCGGCGGCTTCGTCGAGGCGACCAATGCGCGTCGTGTGTGGAGCGTTGAGAACCAATTCGGGATCGTCAACTGCTTCGCGCGCGATCGAACACATGGCTTCGATAAACTGATCGAGTTCCTGGCGGCCGACGGATTCAGTTGGTTCAATCAACATCGCTCCCGGAACAATCAACGGAAAATAGATCGTCATTGGATGAAAGCCGTAGTCGATCAGGCGCTTGGCAATGTCGAGCGTGTGCACGCCCTTGCGCGTCTGGCGTTTGTCGGTGAAGACGACCTCGTGCATCGGCGGATTGTTATAGGGCTTGTCGTAGACACTCGTTAATCCATGCGCAATGTAGCGGGCGTTGAGCACTGCGGCTTCAGTTGCTTCACGCAAGCCGTCGAAGCCGTGCGTCTGAATGTACGCGAGCGCGCGCAACATCATGCCGTAGTTGCCGAAGAAAGCTTTGACGCGACCGATTGATTGCGGCTGGTCAAAATCGAGTTTGAAAACGGAGTTCCGAGTTTCGAGTTTCGAGTTTCGAGTTTGAATTTCCGCACTACCACCTTCGGTTTTTATGATTCTGGGAACAGGAAGAAAGGGCTCGAGTTCTTTAGTACAGCAGCATGGTCCGCAGCCTGGGCCACCGCCACCGTGCGGTGTCGAAAAAGTCTTGTGCAGGTTCAGGTGAATGACATCGACACCCATGTCGCCTGGGCGCGCCACGCCAACCAGGGCATTCATGTTCGCGCCGTCCATGTAAACCAACCCACCTGCGTCATGCACGATACGGCAGATTTCCTGAATGTTCTTCTCAAACAACCCTAGCGTGTTCGGATTCGTAAGCATCAGTCCCGCGACTTCGCCATGCGAACAAAGCTCGCGCAGATGATCGAGATCGGTAAGACCTTCGGGCGTTGAGCGTATTGTCTTGACTGAGAATCCCGACAGATGAGCCGATGCCGGGTTGGTGCCGTGGGCGGAATCCGGAATAAGCATCGTGCGCCGTTTGGCAGACCCGGCCTCGCCGTCGCGCGCGTCAATGAAGGCGCGAATGATCATGACGCCGGTCATCTCGCCATGCGCTCCGGCCGCCGGCTGCAAGGAGATTCCTGGCAAGCCGGTGATTTCAGCAAGATGTTGCTGTAGTTCGTAAATTACCTCGAGCGCGCCTTGCGCATCTTCAGCATCAGTCAACGGATGCAAGCCGGCAAAACCGGGAATGCGCGCGACCTTTTCGTTCAGGCGCGAATTGTATTTCATCGTGCACGACCCGAGCGGGTACATGCCCTGGTCAATCGAATAGTTCCAGGTTGAGATGCGCACGAAGTGACGGATGACGTCGACTTCGCTGACTTCCGGCACCCCTTCAAGATCGTCATCACGCAAGAACTGTTTTGGGACCAACGTCTCAATGGCTTGTTCGTCAACATCGAGCGGTGGCAGGCGATAGCCAATGCGTCCCGGCTGCGAGCGTTCGAAGATCAGCGCTTCGTTGGGATTGATGTGCGAAGTTACTTTTGTGATTTCAGACTTCATTAAATTATTGCGATCCCGCGCCAGTTAATCCATCAACGAGCGCATCAATTTGGGCACGCGAATTCATTTCCGTTACACAAACGAGAAATTCATTTGGCCGATCTTTGAAGTAGCGCGACAGCGGCAAGCCACCGGTGATGTTTCTCTCCGACGCCAACCATGCCAGTAATTCTTTCGCATTTCGCGGGCCGCGCACCACAAATTCATTAAATCGAGGCGCCGAGAAGGGAACTGAAAAACCAGCGAGCGTCGCTATCTGCTTAGCTGCATACGCCGTTTTCTGCACACATTGTTGGGCGACTTCCTGCAGCCCGCGCCGTCCCATCGTTTCCAAATAGACCGTGGCCGCCAACGCTATCAATCCTTCGTTGGTGCAAATGTTTGAAGTGGCTTTCTCGCGACGAATATGCTGTTCGCGAGTCGCCAGCGTTAGCACAAAACCGCGCCGCCCTTGCTTGTCATAAGCTTCGCCTACCAGGCGTCCGGGAATCTGCCGCGCGTATTTCTCTCGCGTCGCAAACAGACCGACGTATGGACCACCAAAAGAAAGCGGAACGCCGAACGATTGGCCTTCAGCGACGACAATGTCCGCGCCACACGCGCCCGGCGATTTTAGCAAGGCGAGCGAGATGGCTTCAGTGACAGCCACAATCAACAAAGCGCCGGCTTCATGCGCGCGGTCTGCGAGTGTGGTTACGTCTTCGATGCAGCCAAAGAAGTTGGGCGACTGCACCACGAGCGCCGCGGTGCTGTCGTCAATCAATTCGGCAACGTCCGATGTTTGGCCAGTCGCAGGATCAAACTCCGCACGCGCCAGCTCAATGCCGGCATGCTGTACGTAAGTTGTCACAACGTCGAGGTACTCGGGGTGTATGGCGCCGCAGGCAATAACTTTCGATCGCTTTGTGACGCGTTCGGCCATCAGCACCGCTTCCGCCAGCGCTGTCGAGCCGTCGTACATCGAAGCGTTCGCTACTTCCAAACCAGTCAGTTGGCAAACAAGTGTTTGGAATTCAAAAATAGCTTGAAGCGTACCTTGCGAAATCTCCGGTTGATAAGGCGTGTAGGCGGTGAAAAACTCCGAGCGAGAAATGATGTGATCGACTACCGTGGGAATGTAATGTTGATAAGCGCCGGCGCCGAGAAAACTCGTGCGCTTCGCTGCCGGGTTCTGTTCCGCGAGCTTGTCAAAACCGGCCAGCAGTTCGATTTCCGAAAGCGCCGCGGGCGTGTTCAGATTTCGCGATAAGCGTAGATCCTTCGGGATGGAATCAAATAGTTCATCAGCCGAGTTGAGGCCGACGTGTTGCAGCATTTCAGCCCGCTCTTCAGGCGAGTTCGGTATGTAACGCAATTTTACTCCGTGTCACCTTTCGTAAAGTCTTCATACTCGGCGGCCGTGAGCAGACTATCAACTTCGCCCGGCGCTGACATCTTCACGCGTATCATCCAGCCGTCGCCATAAGGATCAGTGTTCACCTTTTCCGGCTCATCGGTGAGCGCGTCATTGGCTTCTGCTATGTCGCCGGAAACAGGCGAGAAAACTTCAGAGACGGCCTTCACGGATTCGACTGAACCAAACGATTCGTTGGCGGCGAATTTTTCGCCGGGTTTGGGCAACTCGACATAGACAACATCACCCAGAGAGTCCTGCGCGTAGTCGGTAATTCCGACAATCGCGATGTTGCCATCAACGCGAACCCACTCGTGGTCCTTGCTGTAGTGTAGGTCTTCGGGAATGTTCGCCATGATTCCTCCGCGGGTTGAGTTTCAAGTTTGAAGTTTAAAGTTTCAAGTTTAGCTAAAGTCCCAAGTTTTCAAGTTCGGCTGGACTGAAAACCGGAAACTGACTACTGACTACTGTTTCTGGCGTTTGTAAAAAGGCGTCTTAACGATCTCGGCGCCGACCAATTTGCCGCGAACGTCGATTTGAATCGCTTGACCTTCATTTGCAAACTCGGTTGGCACGTAAGCCATCCCGATATTCTTCTTCAGATAGGGGGCCGGACTGCCGGATGTAACCTTGCCGACGCGTTCGCCATTGACCAGTACTTCATGTTCGTCGCGCGCGATACCTCTCTCTTTCACTTCGAAACCGACCAGGCGACGGCGCACGCCTGCTTCCTTTTGCCTGGCCAACGCATCGCGGCCGACGAAGTCACCTTTGTTCAACTTACAAATCCAACCCAGGTTTGCCTCGAGCAGCGTGGTCGTTTCATCAATCTCGTGACTGTAAAGAGCCATGCCGGATTCCAGCCGCAAAGTATTGCGCGCGGCGAGACCGCAGGGCAGCACGCCATCATCCGAGCCATACTTTCCCGCGTCCAAAAGTTTCTGCCAAAGCCGTTCAGCCATGTCTGCGGCAGCATAAACTTCAAAGCCGTCTTCGCCCGTGTATCCAGTGCGCGAGACGATCGCCACGACGCCATCAACCATTCCGTCGGCAAAGTGGTAATACTTGATTTCCGGGAGCGGCAGGTCAGTTAGCGTTTGGAGAATCTCGAGCGCGCGCGGCCCTTGAATCGCAAGCTGGCAATAGTCTGCGCTGACATTCTTTAGTTCGACTGCTTCGTTTTTGTGATGCGACTTGATCCAGGTCCAATCTTTTTCAGTCGTGCCAGCGTTAACCACCAGCAGCAAGTGGTCGCTTGAAAAACGGTAGACAAGCAAGTCGTCAATGACGGTGCCTTCGGGAGTGGTCAAAGCCGAGTACTGCGCCTGGCCATCAATCAACTTGGTAACGTCGTTGGAAGTTATGCGATTGACGAAGGCGATCGCATCAGAGCCGCGCACCTCGATCTCGCCCATGTGAGAAACGTCAAACAGGCCGGCGGCTCGGCGCGTACGCAAATGTTCCTCGACGGTTCCGGCCGGATACTGCACCGGCATGTCCCAACCGCCAAAATCGACCATGCGTCCGCCCAGGTTGCGATGGACCGCGTTCAGTGGCGTGCGTTTGATCTCGGCGACAGCAGTCATGTTGGGCGTCAGACTTTCGCGATCAGTCTGATTTTAATTCGAATTACTAAATAATCAGGATGAATCGGCAAACTAACACGCGCGGTGCGGTGCGTCAAGCAGGTGAAAACTTAGGTGCTCTGTTAGTATTTCGTCAGAAAAGACCTGGCAGCGTGTGGGCAAAGCAGGGATGGCTTGAGGCAATGAGGTCAGTATCCCGATCTGTCGTGATAGCGGGTGAAATTATGGTGATCGTTGAACGTCCACACTCATGCGACAGCTCGGTTGGTTTTCGCTCCAGGGGAGCGAGATGTTTATAGGAACCAAGGGCCTCCTCAAATATTTCGCTCCGTTAGGAGCGAAATAAGTTGTGGCAATCGAGACGCGGTTGCGCTCCTATGGAGCGCCGTACTGAAGATCGAGCGACGGGCTACAAACATCTCGCCCCGCTGGGGCGAAGCACCGTCTCGCTCCGCAGGGGGAAGCACGCATCTTGCCGCGCTGAGGTGAAGACATCCCACAATTATTCGTTGTTCGAAGACTCGCGTGGAGCGCTCTTAAAAACTGCGGTCGCGGACATCAACCTTTTGCACTGTGAACACCACGCGCATCGTGTCGGGACGACGATCCAGTGAGGCAGGTACAAACGCCGTGCTCTGTCGTAAGGCAACTTCGAAGTCGGCTAGCATCTTCCGATCGCGTGGCGCTTGCACCACATCCGCTAAAGACGCCGTGCCATTGCTGAAAACGTCTGCCACCACAATCATGTCATCGCCTTCCTGAAATTGCCCAAGGCGCGGCTGAGCATAGTTTCCCGTCAAGGTTGCCAGGGCACCGCCGGGATTCAGGCTGGGCGATTGTTCAGCGAAGGGCGCACGCCGGGCTGAATAAATTTCGGGCGTAACCGGCTTAGTCAAATCGTAAGGCGTCCACCGCTCAATAATGATGGCCGAACCGGTTTCTCTTGCTGCCTCGCGTAGCGCGATGAAATGTGGACGCAGACCGACGAGCATGGCAGTGAAAAGAATCACCGACGCCAGCGAGCCGACGCTGTAGGGCATCAGGCGCGGCTCGATCCAATTTATGATCTGTTCACGAAATCCAGGAGCAGGAGATTGTCGCCGTGCCGCAGCTTCGATCATCAGCGCGTCGTTTATCGCCGGGACTAAAGACGATGGAGCTACCGGGCGAGCAAGTTGGCGCAGGCTCTGCCGCATAGTGCGCAGTTCCACCAGTTCAGCGCGGCAGACGGGGCAGGAATCAAGATGGACGGCGACTGAGGCGCGCTGAGGCGCGGAAAGTTCATCGTCCACGTATTGCGACAGCGATCGTTTTGTTTCCTGACAACTCATAAGGGGTATTTCCGATTTGCGATTGCCAATTGCCGATTTAAAAACCGAACAGCATTTTCTCTCTTTCCAATCGGCAATTGGCAATCGGCATTCGGCAATTTTCCTGGATGGTCGACCGGCCCCGGCCGTTGCATAAAAAGAAGCAACTTGGGCGTTCTCTGTGGAGTCAAGCAATTCCGACTTGGGCGATGCTGTAACGGGTGTTGCTGGCCACGTTTCAAATTCGCTTCATCGTAAACTAACTTTGTCCTCAGACCCGCTTTCTCACTTCGACCCATTTGGCACCGAGTTTTGTGAACCGGGGCGGGTCGACCATCCAACCTGGAATTTCGGATTGCTAATTGCGGAATGCGGATTTAAGAACTCAACACCAAATATCCGGCCAATCCGAAATCCGAATTCCGCAATCCGAAATTCTTACAAAGATCCTTCCAACTTCTTGCGCAGCTCCTGGCGGCCACGCGCCAGTCTTGACTTAACAGTGCCGACGTTAATCTCAAGTGTCTCGGCAATTTCCTCATAAGTAAATCCTTCGATGTCCCGCAGGATTACCGTTTCTCGATAAGCCTGTCCCAAACGCTGCAGCGCCGATTGCAATGCCAATTCACGTTCGCGGGCCAGGGTTTGCTGCTCGGGATTCTCCGATGGCTCAGCAAGTGTGCCGCCGATGCTTTGTCCCGAATCGCCCTGCCGCTGGTCCAACGAAACCGTCGCATCGCGCCGGCGTCTGCGCCACCAGCGAAACCGGTTTCGTGCCTGGTTAATGGCAATCCGGTAAATCCAGGTGCGAACATCCGCATCGCCGCGAAAGCGGTCGATGTTTTGAAAAGCCCGCAGAAAAGTCTCCTGCGTCAGGTCCCGGGCCTCTTCACCATTCTCAGTCAGGCGAAACAGCAAACCGTAAATCTCGCCGGAGCGTTCGGCGACCAGTTCTTCGAACGCGGCTGCTTCCCCCCGCTTTAATCTTTCAATGAACTCGTGGTTAGCCGACGGACGCAAGCCGACCGAGGCCGCTATCGCAACCTGCTCCATATCCATTTGCCCGCCGAGGGCTATTGGCTCTCCGTAGCTCACCTGTTACCCCTCGGGCCGGAATGGGAGGAGCTGGTCCCTGCCCATTTACGGACAGTCGAACGGTTAGACACCGCCCGCCGCCAGTTTGTTCCCGATTCGGATTCCATGGTCCCTGGTTGGATGCTGTTTTTGTTTTTCGCGCTTGGAATACTATACAAGCACCCTGCTTGACAAGTTTTCTGAGCACCCACTAGAGTTACTGTTTCTCGAATCATACACCCCAAAGAACGCAGTTCACCATGGGAACTTGCGAGAGAGAAATAAGTGGCAAAGTACAACAAGAAACGCGCGCGCGAACTGCAGCACGATAAATTCCGCGATACGGCGGGAAAAGTTTTTGACCGTGTGACGGATCGGCTGGAAGGCCGCGGCCAAGCTCTTCTTTATGGAATAGTTGGCGCCATTGTCCTGGCAGTGCTGGTTGGTTTCTGGCTGAATTGGCGCCATCGCAAAGCAGATGAAGCGCAACGCGCTCTCGGCCGGGCTATCGCCATTGCCAGTGCCCCAGTTTCCAACCCGCTGACTCCTCCACCCGTAGCGCCGAGCGGACCGACGTTCAGCAGCGAGCAGGAGCGCGCGCAAAAAGCAATTGAGGAGTTTCAGAAAGTCGCTGCCAAGTATGGCGACCCTTACCGTGCCGAAGCCCTTTATTTCATTGCCGCGAATTTGCTGTACAGCGATCGCGAAAAGGGATTGACTGAACTGACGGAGATGACCAGGAGCGACGTTCCCGAGGTTTCAGTTTTGTCGACCTTCGCCTTGGCCCAGGCAAAAGAAGCGGACGCTAAGTATGATGAAGCGGCGCAGCTCTACGTCCAAATTGCGCAAAAGAACAGCCCGGTGATTACTCCTGAGACTGCGAATCTAAGTTTGGCTGCCGTCTACGAAAAGCAGGGCAAGAGAAAGGAAGCCGCAGATTTGTTGTTCAATATTGTCGAGCCCTCGCGCAAAGCGAAAGACAGCGACGGGCTATCGTTGCCAGCATCCGGGGCGGCTCGCGAAGCGAGTAAGAAACTGGAAAAACTCGATCCTGATCGTTACGCCAAGCTGACTCCAGAGGCGCCGCCGGCTTCGGATCTTCCGTTCTAACACTTTTCTTTCTTGAGATCTTTCCAACCGCGAAAGCTAAGGCCGGCAGCGAATGGACAACCTGACTCATTCACTGGTTGGACTCGCTGCCGCAAAAGCAGGTCTGGAAAAATTTTCGCCGGGCGCAACCGTGTTGTGTGTGCTGGCCGCGAACTCGCCCGATGCCGACATCGTTACGCTGGTCGGCGGGCGCTGGTCCTACCTACAAAATCATCGCGGTATTACCCATTCAATTATCGGAACGATTGCACTGGCGCTGGCGCTGCCGCTGGTCTTTCATGCCATTGCCTGGTTAATTGCCGGGTTGCGAAGTCGCAAGCCAGTAACGCGGCTGCGCGGACTAATGATCGCTTCCATTGTGGTGACAGCGACGCACCCGTTGCTGGATTGGACCAATAATTACGGCGTCCGGTTTCTCTTGCCGTGGAACTCCCGTTGGTTCTATGGCGATTTGGTTTTCATCATGGACCCGGTTTTCTGGCTTGTCCTTGGCGGTGCTGCTTTTCTGGTCGCAGCAAGGACGAGGATTCGGGCGGCCGCCTGGATCGTTGTCGCTGCAATTACCAGCACGCTGGTTTTCTTTGGGCCGGTTGGTCGCGGGGGCCTGGCGAACGCGTTGCCGCTGCGGATTATCTGGATAACCGCATTGCTTGGGCTTGTAGTTCTCTATACGCGAGAGGTGGGTCCACGCTGGGGCGCAAAACTACCACGCGTAGCGCTCGCGATAATCGTTGTTTACGTCGCCGGTTTGTTTGCTGTTCACGCATTGGCCCTGCGCCGCCTTTCGCGGGTCGCAACCGAGCTTACTAAAACTAGCAACGAGCAGGTGGTGGCGCTGGCGGCAATGCCTACGCTGGCCAATCCGCTTCGTTGGATATGCATCGTGGACACGGAAGCTTCAGCGTACCGTTTTGAATTGGCATTGACGGGGACAGCAAAGCCAGCGCGCCTGGTTCGTTATCAGAAACCTAACGAGTTTTCATCTCCGGTAGTTGCGCGCGCCGAGGCAGACTATCGCGCGCAAGTGTTTTTGGGCTTCGCAAGATTTCCGGTCGTGCAGGTTGCTGATCCGAACTGTACAACTCAAACGCTCGTTCAGTTTGCTGACTTGCGTTACACTGAACCCGGAAGCACTGGAACATTTTCGTTAGACGTGCCGGTTGAATGCGGCGTCACTCCTGAATTCGTCAAATGAACGAAGCCGATCAAATTGAAACTCTGAGCAATCTGGCTGAAGTTGCAAACCAGCGCGAACGACCGCGGGAAGGGTCACGACTGGCCAGCGTGCGTGTGTCGCCCGGTTCTTATCTCGCGGCTGCGAGCGTGTTGACGTTTGGCTCAGCGCTGTTGCTGCGATCCGAGCGGGATTTATTCGCGCTCGCGTTAGTTGGCCTCGCCTGGCTCATAATTCCATTGATCGCGGGGCGCGATCGCATCGAATTCAATGGCACCACTCTGTCGCGAAGAGGATTTGCGCCGGCTTTGCTGCAGCTGCTTGGCATTGGGCCAAAGAAACTGCGACTCGAGCAGTTTGAAAGAGTCGAGACGCAAGCTGTGCGCACGCTGAAGAAGGGTGGCAAGGTCCGCTATCGCTATCGCACGCAGATCGTCGGCCGCAAGGTTGAGTTCACTTTTGCTTCGGGCGGAAAAAGTTATCGCAATATGGTGCGCCAATTGTTTCCGTTAATTCACGACGACAAGATGGATTTGAGAACGATAGAGCTGCGCGACTACCTGTGCGACCCCAAAGAACTCGACGCCGAAGTTAATGAACTGCAACTTGCGTCTGCGAATGTTCTCGAAACCGCAACCCCGGATTTCAAACTTGGCGGCAGCAAACGATCAGGTATGGATGGGATTGCCGACCAGGGCGCTGAGCCCGCAATGGAACCTGCTCGGGCGCTCCTTTTGGGAGAACTGGGCAGTAAGTTAAGAGTTGCGGGTAGGCTGGCGGAAGCGCGCGAGGCTTTTCGCCGAGCACTGACGGCCTTGCCGAATGATGGCCGGCTGCTGTTTGAGTTTTCTCGCTTGCTGCGCTCTCAAGCCAGCAGCGCCGGCGATGCGAAACTGCTGCAGCGCTCACGTGCGGCTTTGCGGCTTGCGTCACAGCGCGCCGCAGCTCAGCCAGGATTGCTGACGTCGATTGGGGAGATTTTTCTTGAGTGGGGAGAACTTAACGCCGCGCGCCGGAATCTGCAGAAAGCGTCGGCGCTGGAGCCGCGAAACTTTAAAGCGCGCGTTGGCCTGGCGAATCTTGCTTTACGCGACGGGAAACTGGCACATGTGATCAACCAGTATCGCGACGCGAGCATGGCCGCTTCGGATAAAGCATTGGTTGACTACGCGCGACGCGAAGCGGATTACTATGCACAACTCAACGACGACGATGATTATCTTAACTCTGAGTTGCGCCGCATAAACTGGTTACAGCATTCGCTGCGCATCAGGCGGCTTGCGGCGCGTGTTACCAACGCCAGCATTCTGGTGGCGTTGATTGCCGCCTATTTTGATTCGTCCTTTGCGGGAATCTGTTGGTCGCTCGCGACGTCATCGTTGTTCGCGTGGGTCCTCAGCCTGTTTGGCATCAAGCTATTGGGCCGGCGCAGCACACCACGGCTAGTTGAGTGATCAAAACCAATAATCGAAAAGCGAAAAAGGTAGAGCCAGGTTGGCTCTACCTTTTTTTGTGAGCAAGGTCAAAAAGAAAGTCCAGCAAACTAATGTAGCCTCTTCTCAAGTTAATCGCGCTTTATCTTTCTCAACCCGCGTAGCGGGTGAAGGCATAGCCTGGGGTGGGGCGAAAGCGGAACGCCAGGAACAGAAACGCTTTTGCGGTTCGTCTGTCGGCCGCTCCGCGAGCTCAATCGGACAAAGGACGGCTTAAGTTGTTTTCGAACGCGTCGGGTTCCGTCCTTCTTTTTTGGCGGTCCGCGATGTTGGTTTCGCTTTTCCCTCGTCGCTTGAGCTGGCTTCACCCGCAGCTGTCGCTGCCTTTGCCTCTGCATTCGGCTGTATTGTTCGCGACTGCTGTTCGGATCGAGAGGCCACTGCCTCGGTCTTGATGGGCGCCGGATTTAACAACGCGTCCCAACGGTAACGCGGGAGTTCACGTTTCTCGCCCAAACGCTTGAAGACGAAATCGGTCACGGCATGCGTGATCCAGTTGTGGTAAAACTCGCCGACCGAAGCAAGTTCAGCGTCGGGCGCCGGATTCATGAAATCGATCGCATACGGAATGCCATCCTGGATTGCGAACTCAACTGTGTTCAGATCGTACCCGAGCGCGGTGCAAAGCGTTCGCACATCGTTCCTGACGCGATCGGCCAGTTCCGGCGAGAGATAATCCGGATTGTGGATGTATTGCTCGCCCGACAGGTAGGGCTTGCGCGGATCGTAGGCCATGATCATTACTTCTTCCTGGCCCACGCAGTAACAGCGCACGAATTGCTCGAAGTCGACGGCGGCCTGCAGGGTCATGCATAAGGTTCCCGTCTGATCGTATTCGGCCCACAACTCCTCGAGCGAATTAACCTTTGAAACATTTTTCCAGCCCCCGCCATCGAACGGCTTCAGAAAAGCCGGCATGCCGACATAGTCAACGATTGCCTGCCAGTCGAGTGGGAACTCGAGATTGCGTAAACTCTCGCTCGTAATTCCTGTGATGTAATCCTTCTGCGGCAGCAGCACCGTTCGCGGCACCGCGACACCAAGCTTGGTCGCCAGCGAGTAATTAAAGAACTTATCGTCAGCGGACCACCAAAACGGGTTGTTGACGATGACCGTACCTTCGAGGGCCATGCGCTTCAGCGTGGCGCGATAAAAAGGCACTTCGTGCGAGATGCGATCAATTACGATGTCGTACGCCGGCGGTGCATCGTGTTTGATTCCACTCAGCTTGAGGTAATCAGCGACAACCTCGCCGTTGCCACGCTCGTTTATGTTCTTAATCAGGGCTTCGGGAAAAGTTTTTTCCCGCCCAACTAAAATCCCAACTTTCTTCATAGCTCACTCCGTCCTGCCTGGATGCTTGTGCTCAAATCACACTGAATCGTCATCAGTTTACTGCTGCTCATTGGCTGTCTGCTGGAAATCATGGAGACTACGATTTAAGCGGAAGCCTTGTCAATTGCAGAAAGTGGCGGCCGTCGTCTGTGGTCGGCGGGGCGATTTGTCGCTGTCGAATGACGCCTGGCGGCCCTGTTTTTCTCGAACCTCAGGGCATCTCGACGGCGTTAGAAATGCATCAATTCAAGGCGTTTCCCCTGCCGGTTTTGGAAGTGTGCGTGTGGTACAATCCGCCCGCTTGATTCAACTATCTTTTGTGTGTGCTCGGTCGCACCGTGTTTTTCTGGAGATTAACTTGCACCGTTTAGTAATCACTTTCTTGCTTTGTTGTGCGTTCCTGTTGGGAATACTTTGCGCAAATGGCGCCGCGGTTGCCGCCGATCAACCAAAGGATCCCACCGGTGACCAAATAGCCGAATCGGTTGTATTCGTCTATGGCTCAAGAAACGTCTTGTCGCAGATTCGCCGGAATGGGATTGAGCGCGGCCGCATCGTGCGTTACGGCACCGACGGCAGAAACGAAGAGGCTTCATACGAGCGTCGTTTTGTTCGCGGCGACACCATGGACAAGGACAAGATCCGCTTGGATCAAAAAGCGCCGACGCTCGAGTACTCCTTGATTTATCTCGACGGCCGGCTCTGGGGAATTATTAACGGCGCGGCTTTTACTCCGCGCCAGGATGCCGCTAACACTTTCCTTTCGCAACAACACCACGGTATTGATACGCTGCTGCGCTACAAAGAAATTGGCGCCACCGTCACGCTGATCCGAAAAGAGAAGCAGAAGGGAATTGATCTCTATGTGCTTGACCTGGTAGACAAGGAAAAACAGTCCACTCGGTATTACATCAGCTCGAAGACACTTCGCATTCTCTGGCTTGAATATGAGGAACCTGCGCCTGGTGGCCCGCCAATCAAATTCGTTCGCAAGTTTTTCGACTATCGCTACGCACAAAGCACGCTGGTGCCCTACCGGACAGTGCTGGTTGAGAACGGTAGGGACAGCGTAGAGACTCGTATCCTGACGGTCACCTACGGAATCAAGATCGACGATTCGGTGTTTAAGAGCCCCGAGGCGTAGACAGCTTCGCGTTCTCAAGCGTTCTCAAAGCCTTTCAATCAGCGGTCGATAGCTAGCTGTTAGCTCTGATCCTTTGCGGCGGCTTCTTTGCAAACCGCCGCAACTCACCCATTCTCACGCCAAATTCACTTATCCAATCAAGATCATCCTTTCGGAACCCAGCAACTCTTCGGGCGTGTATAAACTGCGGCCAGTGGTCGGTCGGGGTATAATCGGGGTCGAAGGCCGCCTGATACGCAGCGAAATTAGCGAAAATTCAAGGACGCTCGTCAGCGCGTGGAAGAGCCTACCTGCCCTGATGGACACTGTAAGCACGATCGATAATCTCCCTTTTGCTGCTTCATTGCGGCCTGAGGTGGTCGCGAGCCCGACCAGTGACCACGCGTTGTTGGAAGCGACGCGGGTGGGCGACGAGGATGCGTTTGCTGAGCTTGTGAGCCGTTATCGCAATCAAATCACAAGCTACATCTATCGCATGACGAACGACTACGACGGCGCAGTCGATCTGGCCCAGGAGACTTTCGTAAGAGTTTATCGCGCGGCCGAGCGCTATCAGACGAGCTATGCGTTTTCAACTTATATCTATCGCATCGCTACGAACCTCGCGATTAGTGAACTGCGAAAGCGAAAACGCCGCAAGTTGGTTTCGCTCACCGGATTTTTTCAGTCGCGGGACGGAGCGGAACCTCAGGAGTTTAATCCGGCCGACGACCGGCCGCTCCAGGATAAGGAGTTGGTTGACACTGAGCGCCGCAACGCAATCGCGCGAGCGATCGCCACCCTCCCGGAAAAATATCGCGCGCCCTTGATTCTGCGCGATGTCGAAGGCCGTAGTTATGAAGAGATCGCCGGGATACTGCAAACGAGTGAAGGCACAGTCAAGTCTCGCATCAGCCGCGCCAGAGGATTTTTGCGAGAGAAGATGAAAGCTTATTTCTGAGGAATACTATGAAGAGAATCGACTGTAGCAACGTACGTCGGGATATCGAGGAAGCTGCAAGCGGCGAAATTTTGGGCGCGCCGGCTCGCGACCATCTGCGAGACTGCGGCGCCTGCGCAACCTTCAGCAAGGAGCAGCAGCAACTTAAGGAAATGGTGGCCAGCCTCGGCGGCGTTGAGGCACCCGCTGACTTTGATTTTAAGTTGCGCGCGCGGCTCGCGGCATCACACTCTTCCCGCCGCTCTGTTTTCTCCGGGAATGGTTTTGGCATGCGCTCGATTGTCTTTGCGACCGTGATCTTGCTGTTGGGGTTCGTTGTGGTCTTTATGAATATGAGATCGCGAACTGGCGAATCAACGCCGGTGGCACAGGTCCCTGCATCGCACACAGGCGACCCGGCTCAGGCGATCAACAAGAACGGACAGGCGGAACAAGCACCTGGCGTGGTTGCAACCGTGCCTGGTAAGGACGCAGTTCCGCCGGTTATCCAGGAGAGTGGCCGGGTCGCGAATCCGATCAAACGCAGCGCCAGTTCAATGCCGCAGTTTGTGGCACGGAACGGAAGGGTAAAAGCGACAGACTTAAGCGCCAGCGCCGCGCCGGTTTTGCGTCCGGAATTGGCGATGGGGTCATCGGTGTTTCCGCTCGGCACGTCTTATCAGTCGCTTAAGGTTTCGGTCGACGATGGGCGCGGGAGCTCCCGAACAATTTCATTGCCGACGGTTAGTTTCGGATCTTCGCGCGTGCTGGCCCGAAATCCTGTGCCGGTAATGGTTTCGACGAGAGATTCCTGGTAATGATTTCTGGTACCAGGGCCAGGGTTGATGAAGCAATGAACACCGTGAAATTATTTCGACCGTTTATATCGCCGCTGTTGGGCCTTGTGCTATGCGTTACCGCATTTTCGCAAACGCCGGCCGCACGAACCCCGCCCCGCACGCCTGAGCCGCCAGACAGCAAATCTACCGCCCCTGTTCAAGTTGAAACCAGCGTCTCAGCGCCGCAAGTTGTGACGATTCTGCATCGGCTCAACGGACTGAAGGTCATCCGGTTGTTGCTGCGCGGGAATGAACAACTCGGCGCGATCGCCAACATTGACGACGCATTTCAGATGTCCAGTGAAGTTCATACGAACGTAATTGCCGGACTGGCCTTGAGCGATGGCCACACGATCGCCGCATGGCTTCCCGAAGCAGAGGCCGAGCTGCCACCGCCATTGGCATTTGCGCCTGCGGCTCCAAGTGCACCTCTTCACCCTGGTTCGCCGGGGACTGGACCAGTCGACTTTACGCCCAAGGCGGTCCCACCTCTGCCGCCAAATACCTTTCATCGAAGCTTTAACGCCGTCGATGTCAAGATAGTAATGCGCGATGGCAAGAATCTAATCGGCCAATACGTAGGGCTCGATGGGTTGACCGGGCTGTCGGTAATCACAGTTAGCAATAGCAACCTCGCGAAAACTATCGACGCGCCGGACGAGTCGATCCAAGCCGGTCAGCGCGTGCGCCTGATCGGGCCGGAACCGGTTTCACAAAACGAGTCGGGCGCGAAAGGAATCTATGTTCGCGTCGGGGAAACTGAGGCAACCGTTGTCGACGTGACGCGGACCGCACTGAAGACGATTGCGCGTGTCCGGATTAAGTCGTCAAAAATCACGCCGGCAAACATCGGCGCCGTTGCCGTCAACAGCGCCGGCGAGCCGCTGGGTATCGTGAACGCAGTCGAAGGCGACGAGGCATCAATCTTACCTGTCGGTCTGGTTCGCAGTGCGGCCGGACGCGTGATGGAACGACGTGCCAGCGTGCCGCGACCGTGGTTAGGTGTGCGCGGTGAACCGATTGGCAGGATTAGTTTCGAGAAGATATTGAAAGGTGGTTGGCAATTAGATCGCGCGCGCGTGCTGGCGGAAAAGCGCCAGGGCCTGTTGCTGACTTCGGTGATGCCCGGAAGCCCCGCTGCCAACGCCGAACTAAAACCCGGTGACGTAATCCTGACAGTCAACAATGAAACGGTTGAGAACGCCGATGACTTTTCCATGTTTCTTCAGGACACCGCTCCGGGAAGCTTTGTTAATTTCACCGTCGCGCGACCGGGCACAGTCGCTTTCGCAGCCTTCAAGATCAAATTGGCAGAGTCACCCAATTGGTTCTTCGGTCCGAACCTGTTTGACATCAAGACTCCGTTCTTGCCCGATCGGCTCTTTGTGATGCCGGGAGTTGAAACGATCGCCATCAAGCCACCCGTCGCGGCCCGGTTAGGCGCAACCGGCGGATTGCTGGTTGTCTACGCGCAACCGAATGGTGTTGCCTTCGCAGCCGGCCTGCGGCCAGGCGATGTCATTGAGTCGGTCAATGGCGAATCGATTGTGACGCGATCGGCAAACGGCTTGGTAAATAAGAGCATGACGCAAACGGTCGTCGTCGTGCGAAACAAGAAAAAGTTGACCATCACTATTCCCGCCAGTAAGTAGACCGTTAAGAAGAGTTTGCGTTCGCTCTGATCGGTTCCTTTTGCTACTTTGATCATGAATCCTTTTGTGAAGTACATGGGGAACGCAAAGCGATCTCATTAGCACCGCGGCTTTAGCCCGGTGACAAAGTTCGACAAAAAGATCTGAACCGTTTACGACGGTTTCTCCTCATCTTCCACGCAACAAAAACCGTTAAAAACGGTTCTGCAAATGGCGGTGTTGCTGCCACCGGGTTGAAGCTGCGGTGCTAATGAGATCGCTTCGCGTTTAGTGCGCGCCCTCAGTGACCGGCGAATCTCGGGTTCCTCCTTTTGAAATCTCAAATTGAGCCACGACCTTTGTGCCCTAGCCTTGGCCGCGCCTAATGCGGCTGTGATACTCTAACGCCCTCCGACGCATTCTTGTTTACGATTTAATCTGCTGAACCTATGTTGCATGACGCCGTTACGCGTTATCACGAACTGCTCGGCGACAGCGAGCTTGCCGAGTCGTCGCGGGCCATGCTCGATGAAGGCCTCGAACGGGCGAAACTAATCTTTGGTGGCCGCCCGCTGTCGCCATATCTGCGCCCGCACTTCGTTGCCGAAGACGATTTCGCCACTATTCGCATTGCCTGCGAAACAGTTTGGTCCGCCATTCAAAAAGTGAAGGACGCCGCCATCGCGGACGATTCGATCGTTGTAGACCTGGGCGTAACGGAAATCGAGCGCGAACTAATCAGCATCGACCCGGGTTACGCAGCTGTTTCACCGACCGCGCGATTGGATTCGTTTCTCACTGAAAAAGCGTACAGTTTTGTGGAGCTGAATGGAGAGAGCCCGGCGGGTATTGCTTACGTCGATGCGGCTTACGATATTTTTTCGCGTCTTCCGGTGATGCAAAGGTTCGGCGAAAGCTATAACGTAAGGCCACTTTATGGCCGGCGTTTCATGCTCGATGTGTTACTTGATTCTTATGAAGAATTTCTTGGCCGCACGCCCGACAGCAGCCCGCAGATAGCGATCGTCGATCTAAAAGACAGGCCGACGCAGAACGAGTTTGAACTTTTCAAGGAGTACTTTGAAAAGGAAGGTTATCCGACCCGCATCTGTTCGCCCGACGAACTGGAATTCACTAACAACAGGTTGCGGGCCGGCGACTTTCAAATCGACATCGTTTACAAACGCTTGCTGGTGAACGAATATTTGCCGGTCATGCGTGAGTATCCGGCGCTGTTGGAAGCGTATCGAGCGGGCGCCATCTGCATGGTTAATAGCTTCCGCTCAAAACTGATTCACAAGAAAGCGTTGTTTGCAGTATTGACCGATCAGCGGCGTGCGTCGTTGTTTTCCAGCGCCGAGCAGGAAGCAATTCGCAAACACGTGCCATGGACCAGGCTGCTGCGCGATGAAACGAGTGACTATCACGGCGAACAGATCAACCTGCTGGAGTTCATCAGGTCAAACAATCAGCGGCTGGTGCTCAAACCAAACGACGATTACGGTGGTCACGGGATTACGATCGGTTGGATGGCCGAGGCGAACGCCTGGGACAGCGCGCTGGCTGAGGCGCTTAAGATTGGCGACTATCTGGTTCAGGAACGCGTGCCGACGGCCCGCGAGACGTTTCCCGCGCTGCAAGCGGACGGCACGTTCGAGTTTGCCGAGCAACTGGTTGACCTCGATCCCTTGTTGTTCAACGGCAAGGTAAAGTCGGCTTTTACGCGGCTTTCGTTCACCGAATTGGCCAACGTCAGTTCGGGCGGAGGCATGGTTCCGACATTCATAATCAGCGAAAAAGACGCCTAAACGTGTACAATGGGCGCAACATCTGCGGAACTCAGGAGACTCACAGTGGTTGATGATCTCAACGAAAGCCAGGAACCGGAGCCGGATGATCGGCGTCGCTATGACCGTTCGCGGCTGATCGTCGATGTGTTTTTTGATGGTACTGACGCGACCGGCGTCGCCAGCACCAAAGACATCAGCGTTGGCGGCTTTTACATGAACACGCAGGCTAGTTTGCCGGAAGGCGCAGCGCTGCTGGTTCGCATTCCGCTGACTGATGGCAAGCAGGTAGTCGCAAACGCAGATGTGGTTTACAACAACCCCGGACGTGGAGTTGGATTGCGCTTCCAGAATCTGACTGAAGAGAATCGCACTTTGATTGAAAGTGAACTCGGAAACGGTTGAGACAGCCGCAGACATTTCCCAACTACTCTGGTCCGAGTTGGCTGCTGAGTTGCGCGCTGCGTTAAGCGGCAAGCTCGCCGGCCTCTGGGATGCAACAACGGATGAAGCGGCATTCAATGCGCTCTCGGTTGATAAGCAGCAGGCATTGCTGCTCCTGTTAACGAGATTGCAAGCGAAAGAAGTTTGGCCTCTCATCAGAAACATCACCAATGTTTACGGTGAGGGTGGGGTTGGCATCGCATTTAATTGCTGGCCGATGTTGGAATGGACGTTGAGCCGCCGCAAAGATTTCACGCGACGCTGGGCCAGGCATGGAGATACCAGCGGAGGCTTTTACGAAAAGTCGCGCGCCAGTGCAGTGCTGCATTTTCTTTACGTAGACGGGACGCCGCGACGCTGGTTTGTGCACTTTGATCTTTATAGCCCGGTGTATTCTCCGGCAAGCACATTCCGGCATGTGCGGCATGAGTTTATTAGCAAAGTGACACCCGACTGGCGCATGATTAGGAAAGCGCTGGCAGGCGCGCAGAGGTAAATCAACCTTATGTTTAGTACCTTCACTCTCGGCATCGAAGAAGAGTTTCAGATTGTTGACCCGCACACGCGTGAGCTGCGTTCGCACGTTGTTGAGATCCTGGAAGAAGGCACCATGCTGTTGGGCGAGCAGATCAAGCCCGAAATGATCCAGTCGATGGTCGAAGTCGGCACCGGAGTATGCAAAAACATCGAGGAGGCGCGCGTCGATATCACCCGGCTGCGCAGCATTATTTCCAGCCTGGCGCAAAAGAATGGGCTGGCGATTGTCGCTGCCTCAACGCATCCGATTTCGCGCTGGCAGGACCAGAAAATTTTCGAAGACGAGCGCTATGAACTGTTGGTGCAGGAACTGCAAACAGTGGCCCGCTCGCTTTTGATCTTTGGCTTGCACGTGCACGTCGGTATGGCGGACCGCGAGCGCGCGATCCACATCATGAACGCGGCGCGTTATTTCCTGCCGCACGTGCTGGCGTTGACTACTTCTTCGCCTTTCTGGATGGGGCACAACACCGGCCTGAAATCCTATCGCACGGAAATCTTCAAACAGTTTCCGCGCACCGACATTCCCGACCATTTCGATTCTTACGGCAGCTTTCAGCGCTATGTCGATCTGCTAATCCAGACGAAGTGCATCGACAACGGCAAGAAAATCTGGTGGGACATCCGCCCGCATCCGTTTTTCCCGACGCTCGAGTTTCGCATCTGCGATATTCCCACGCGCGTCGACGACACCATTGCGATCGCAGCTTTGTTTCAGGCGATCGTCGCGAAACTCACCGTGCTGATTGAAAAGAACCTCGGCTTTCGGCTTTACCGGCGCATGTTGATTCAGGAAAACAAGTGGCGCGCGGTGCGCTGGGGTCTCGACGGCAAAATGATCGACTTTGGCAAACAGAAAGAAGTGCCGGTGCGGGATCTGATCCTCGAGCTGCTCGAGTTTGTCGACGATGTGCTTGATCCGCTCGGTTCGCGCAAGGAAGTCGAACACATCCACACAATTCTCCAGCGTGGTACTTCGGCGGATGAACAGCTTGAGGTTTATCAGCAAACCGGGGATCTGAAAGCGGTAGTCGACAGACTGATCGAACGCACAACAGAAAACGTTCCCCTCACCAAACAGATCGATCTGACCGCTCTCAAACAGATGACTACGACTTCAACGATCTCGAAATAGCCCCAGCGATCCTCGGCGTAGGGCGAACTGTTAGTTTGCGACGGTCTGCAGACATCCGAGTCGAGAGCCTCGAGACCACCGCAAACCAACAGTTTCCTTTGCAACCCTCGCGATCACTTTTTGCGCCAGTCTTTCCGCCGCGCCAGGTAGTACTGCCACAACATTCGCGCGGCCACTGAGCGAAAAGGTCGCCAGCGTTCGCCAATCTCATTCAACTCAGCTGGAGTCGGTCGCGCTTTCAGTCCCATTAACTGCTTTACGGCGACGGCGAGCGCCAAGTCACTCGCCGGCCACACATCCGCCCTGCCCAAGGCCATCAGCAAATAAATGTCCGCGCTCCATGAGCCGATGCCTTTCACTGCCATCAGCCGGGCCTTCGCGTCTTCATCACTGCAACGTGATAACTGGGAAAGTTTCAGATGTTTCCCGTTCAGCGTCTGAGACAAGTGCAGACAGTAAGCTGTTTTCTGGCGTGTCAAACCCAGGGACTTCAAATGAGGCTCACCGAGTAGCAGCATCTGCGCCGGTTCAAAGGGAACGATACTTTTGTTCAAGCGAGTAAAGAGCGCTGCTGCTGAGGCTAATGAGACTTGTTGTTCGAGAATTATTTGGACGAGCGTAGCGAAGCCGGGCTGGCGTGCCCAAAGTGGCGGCGGTCCATATTGCTTGAGAATTGCGGCGAGATCTTTGTCGCGGCGGGCAAGGAGCTTGGCGGCGCGGCCTAGACTTTCTTTAGTTAAGAGAACTGACGACGATTGTTCGCGGTTTGGGATGCGCAAAGTTGCTGGTTACTTCCGACGTGCCAGCGCCAGGAAGAGAAAGTTTTCGAAGAGAATGCGCCCGTCGCGCGATTCGTTTTGATGTTCCCAGCGAGTGCGGCTTTTGTTCCAATCTTCGAAAGATTTTTCCAGGTGGAATTGCACCGTGTAGATAAGCTGGTCCTGGTCGCGCTTGACCATCATCTGATTGCGGCAGAGATACGACGTTGCCAGCAGCTTAAAGCCTTCAGGGACATGATCGAGTTGCAAACCGTGATTCTGCCAGACGCGCAGGACGCGCGCCTGCGTAGTATAACCCTGCCAAATACCTGATTCCTGATTAGTCACGCCCTGGAAAATCGGATCACCCGCCTCGGTAATGCGAATGAACCGGTACTGATATTCGATGGGCCGATTCTCGCGCTGCTCGTGCTGTTCCAAACGATCGAGCGTCACCACCTGCGCTCCAAAGCTGAGACCGACCAGTTGGTGGCCACCGCAAATCGCCAGCACCGGAATCCCGGTCGTTCTGATAAATTCGCCGAAGGTATCAATTACTGAAGGATTGTAATAGTCGAAGTCGCGCAGGGTACCGCTCAGCACAATGGCGTCGGGATTGAAGCCTTTCGCAGCGGTGGCGATTGTCCCGAGGTGCGTCACCTCGGTTACGGGTTCCTTAACCAGGCGCCGGACATTCCCCAGAATATTTTCCAATGCCAGACCGGCAATATAACGTTCGCGCTTGATTTGAGCTGCAGTGGCGCTGCCCCAATCGTGGCGCGCGACGTCCGAAAGATCGTCTTCATCGCGCAGCAGGCAATCAACGACGAGCACGCGCGCCTTTTCGATGCGCTGCTCGATCGGCTCGTAACGGCAAAAAGTGTGTTGAATTGGAAACGGAAGCAGAAGGTCGGCTTCGGTTGGAGGTGGTTCGTTGGTTATTAGTTCCAGCGGCTCTTCAATCATTGTTGTTATTAAACTTCGATTCGTTAATGGACGCAAGCGGCCAAGTGGCACAGGCGTTAGTAGCATAAGCTTTAGTATGTGCCTGCGACGGCAGCCACAGACTAAAGTCTATGCCACTCCAGACTAAAGTCCGTGCCACTACGATTGTTGTTTCGTGGAGTGCGTGAATTCCGGAACTGAGGCGCCCGCGCCCGCGGCGGCAACCTGGTCTCTTATCGTTGCCAAGAGCAGTTGCCTAATCCGACTGCGAAACGGTTCTGACTTTTGCGCGGCGAGATGGTCGACCAGTAAAAGCATCCGGTGCCACGACGATTCCAGCTCGTCCGCGAGTTGCGAAATCTTCGTGATGTCGTAAGGGACCGCTACCTGTTCGCAACCGGCGCGGGCGAAAACGGAAAGATAACGCGCGGTCGCCAAATCGGGACACAACAGCCGGCGCGATCCAAGCTTCAATTCGACGCCCAGCAGAGTGTGTTGAATTTCGCAGCGCGCTCTCGGGTTGAGTTGCTCAAAGTTGTAGGACCGAGTGCGTGTTTTGCGAACTCGTTCGCGGTAAAGCTCCGGGAGCCAGGCTGACTTGAGCTCAGCTTGTACCCGAGCTGCAAAGTCAGCCACGCTTTTAGGCGAACTGAGGGTTCCAGGGTTTGCTTGAGATGTGCCCAAAGGAGAATTCAGTGAACCGGAGGCGTAAAACCGCGAGTTATTTCGTAAAGCAACCTGTTAGTTTGCGGTCGTTCGCGGCCAATTACCTTTTGAATGGCTTGGGCACCACCGCAAGCTAACAGGTTCCTTTACTATCGTTGGGAAACAGAAACAGGCCGCTTCGTTTGCAACGCGTTGATGACGCGTCCCGGAAAAAGTCCCAGGTAAAGCACACCCAGCACTGTTAACAACAAAGCCACACCAATGCTTGCCGGAATGCGCGGCGCGTCCCAGGTCGTTGTGCGCTCGCGGAAAAACATCACTATGATCAGCCTTAAGTAATAGTAAGCCGACACCGCCGAGTTCAGTACGCCCACTATCACCAGCAGGTAGTAACCTTGATCGAGCGCGGCGCGAAAGACCAGCACCTTGCCGATGAAACCCGCTGTCAGCGGCATCCCCAACAAACTCAAAAGAAACAGCGACAGCGCAAACGCCAGCCACGGCGTTTGAAAACCAATGCCGTTGTAATCTTCCACTTCAGTGCGTCGATCGCCGACGCGCGAAATGAGTTGCACGACCGCAAAAGCGCCGAGATTCATGACCGCATAGGCAAGCAGATAGAAGACAACCGCGGTGATGGCCGCATTGCGAAGTTCCACATCCGGAGCAGCCCCGGCCGCGATGAATCCAACCAGCGCATAACCCGCGTGCGCAATCGACGAATAAGCAAGCATGCGCTTGACGTTGTTCTGCGCAATCGCTACCACGTTGCCGATGGTCATCGTCAGTATGGCGAGCACGGTCAGCGCGGCGAGCCACGCTGCATGAACCTGGCCCGCAACCGAACCGGTGATTGCGACGAAGGGAAAAGCAAAAACAAAAACCCTGATGAAGGAAGCAAAGCCTGCGGCCTTAGGCCCAGCCGCCATGAAAGCAGTCACAGGCGTAGGCGCGCCCTCATAAACGTCTGGCGTCCAAACATGAAAAGGCGCGGTGGCAATCTTGAATCCAAACCCGACCAGCATCATCGCTGCGCCCGCGAACAGCAGCGCGGGATATTGCGCAGTCGGTATTCGCCGCGCAATCTCCGCAATGTTGGTTGTCCCGGCAAGTCCCGCCGCGGTCGAGGTCGCGCCGTAAGTTAACGCAATGCCATACAAAAGAAAGGCAGACGAGAAGGAGCCGAGAATGAAGTACTTCATTGACGACTCGTTCGAGCGCACATCAGTGCGGCGAAAACCACACATGACGTAAGTTGCAATCGAAAGAATCTCGAGGCCCAGGAAAACAATGACCAGGTCGCCTGCCGAAGCCATAAACATCATGCCGGCCGTTGCAAACATCAGCAGAGAATGAAACTCGCCCGCGGGAAGTCTTTCGTTCTCAACCCAGACCATCGAAATCAAAATCGTCAGCGCCGATACGACCAGGAAAACGATCGTGAAGCCCAGCCGCAACTCATCTAAAACGATCATGCCGTTGAACGCTGAACTGACGCTTTGCCAGGACAGCCATAGCCAAACGGAGGCGCCAGCCGCAGCGATCAGCCCAGCGAGGGAAATTCCACCGGTGACCCAACGCTGGGTTGGCTTGGCAAAGGCGTCGACCAACATGACGATCACGCCGACCAGGCAGATGATTAGCTCCGGCAGAATTAGCGCCAGGTTAACGTCGGGCTGCGAAAGTTGTAAGGCGAAGAAACTCATCATTCCGTTAAGGTGCTAACCTGCGGTCTTCTTTTACCGGCTTAACACTAGCAAACGAACCTCCGGTTGGTGGCGCCGCAACCCGCGTACGCACTTGATCGACGCTCGCTGCCGATCGATCCAGAAACAAACGCGGAAAGATGCCCATGACCAACATCAGAATCAACAACGGCAGCATTAATCCCAGCTCGCGCGCGTTTAGGTCTTTCAGCCCGGCATTCTCGGCATTGGTTACTGGTCCAAACACAACGCGCTGCAACATCCACAACATGTAAACCGCGGCCCAGATAACACCCGTGCCCGCCAACATGGTCGCAATCCAGGCGTGCTGGATCGCATCTGAAGTCCAACTGCCAATCATTATTAAGAACTCACCGACGAAACCATTCAGGAACGGCAATCCGATCGATGAGAGCGAAGCAATCACAAATAGCGTCGCGAACCACGGCATCGGTGTCGCCAGTCCGCCAAAATCTGCAATCTGCCGCGTGTGCCGCCGTTCGTAAATGAACCCGACAAATAGAAACAGCGCGCCAGTTGAAACACCGTGACTCAGCATTTGATAGAGCGCGCCCTGCATCCCCAGTTCTGTGAATGAGAAGAGTCCCAGGATGACGAAGCCCATGTGACTCACCGACGAGTAGGCGACCAGGCGCTTCACATCGGGTTGGACCATGGCCACCAGCGCGCCGTAAATGATGCCGATGATCGCCAGCGTGATCATCACCGGCGCGAACTTGCGCGACATATCGGGAAAGAGCCCAAGGTTAAAGCGCAGCAGGCCGTACGTTCCCATTTTCAAAAGCACGCCGGCAAGAATAACCGACCCGGCAGTGGGCGCTTCGGTATGCGCATCGGGCAACCAGGTGTGCAGCGGGAAGAGGGGGACCTTGATGCTAAAGGCAAACGCGAAAGCCAGGAACAGCCAGAACTCCGCGCGCGGCGCCAGGGTGGTTGCGCCACTGCTCATCGCGTTAAGGATCGCAACGTAGTCGAACGTTCCGTAGATATAAAAAAGCGCAATGATGCCGACCAGCATCAACAAGCTGCCAACGGAGGTGTAAATGAAAAACTTTATCGCCGCATAGACCCGGCGCTCGCCGCCCCAGATGCCGATCAAAAAGAACATCGGCACCAGCGAAGCTTCAAAAAATAAATAGAACAACAGCAGGTCGAGCGAAACGAACACACCGACCATTGCCCCGGCCAGCAGTTGCAGAAACAGGTAGTAGGAGAGTTGCCGCTTCTTGATCGCCGTCCAACTCGAAAGGATTGCGATGGGCATTAAGAGCGTAGTCAATAGCACCAGCCAAAGACTGATGCCGTCGACGCCGACGTGATAGCGAGCGCCAATCGAACCAATCCACAGGACGTCATCGACGAACCGAAAGTCGCGCGTGCCGGCGCCGACGCCCTTGATCAGCGGCAACGAAATAAGAAAACCGACGATAGAGAAGACGAGCGCGATCCACTTGTAATTCGACTCGCGCCGCCCAGGCAGAAGGCTGTAGGCAACAATGACGAGACCGCCGATGACCGGCAAAAGAATTATGGCTGTTAGAAGATGTTGCATAACTATGGCAAAAGGCGCATCGCGTGCACGCCGTAATAAGCAAAGAATCCAATCACCGCCAGTGCCCCAAGCAGAATGATCGCCGCATACGCGCGCACGAAGCCGCCCTGCAAATGGCGAATGGCGCGACCGCCTTCGATAACCGTGTCTGCGACAGCGTGCAGGAACCCATCGATCACGCCAACATCAAAAACCTTCCAGAGACCCTCGCGCGAGCCGGCATTAATCGGGTTGATAACCGCGGCGTCGTAGACTTCGTCAACGTAATATTTGTTTTCAAGTACGCGTGGCAGAGCCAACAGTGGACGCTTCTGAAAGATGCTCCAACCCAGCACAATTCCGAGAACTGCAATCGCGACTGAGACGAGGGCCAGTAAGCGTTCAGCGCGGACTTCTTCAGCGGAATGCGGCGCCGCGGATTCCTCCAACGAAACGAACGCCGGTGCACTATCGGTTGCTTGCGGGGGCGGTGAAAGCCAAATAGGTTCGGCCGCAGTCGGCTCGCCTTCTGTTTTTCCGCCCGGGACCTTGGCAATCACCGGATCGAGTGTTTGCTCGATGTAGTTCGTCGGATGCAGGCCTACCAGCGAGCCGAGCGCATACGGCACCCCAATGAACCCGCCGATAGTCGAAAGGATTGCCAGCACCACCAACGGCGCCGTCATCAGCCAGGGTGACTCATGCGGCTCGTGAACCGCATGACCGTCATGCTGCGAGTCATCGTGAATTCCCTGAGCGCCGTCGAGGGGGTCCACATGCTTCTCACGAAAACGTTCGCTGCCCCAAAAGGTCATCACCATCATGCGCGTCATGTAGACCGCGGTGAGCAGCGCCGTCAGCGCGCCAACGAACCATAGCGCTTTGCTCCAGGCGGGACCGGGCAAACCAAACGTTCCGGCACTCCAGGTGCGCCACAGAATTTCATCTTTCGAAAAGAAGCCCGCGAAGATCGGTATGCCGGAAATCGCGAGCCAGCCGGTGAGCATGGTCGCAAAGGTAATGGGCATGTATTTCTTGAGCCCACCCATGCGCCGCATGTCCTGTTCGTGATGCATCCCGTGGATTACTGAACCGGATCCGAGGAACAGTAGGGCTTTGAAGAATGCGTGCGTGATGACGTGAAAGATTGCCGCCGTGAACGCGCCGAGACCACAAGCAAGAAACATGTAACCGAGCTGCGAGATCGTCGAGTAAGCTAAAACTTTCTTGATATCGTTTTGTGCTAGACCGATCGTTGCCGCAAACAGCGCTGTTGCTGCGCCGATCACGGCGACGACGAACATCGCTGTCGGCGCATGCGTGTAAATCGCGGAGCAACGAACGATCATGTACACGCCCGCGGTCACCATTGTCGCTGCGTGAATCAAAGCCGAAACAGGCGTCGGACCAGCCATGGCGTCGGGCAGCCAAACATACAGCGGTATCTGCGCACTCTTGCCGGCCGCGCCGATGAACAAAAGAATGGCGATGGACGTAACGCCGCCGGCAAAGATCGCGTGCCAGGTGAACGGATCCACGGCTGACATGCCGGCGATGGTTTGCAGCGCGCTGGTCACGCCTTGCGCAGGCTTGTCAAAGAAACTGATCGAGCCGGTGAGAAAGAAGGTGAGCATGATGCCCATCACAAAACCCCAGTCACCAACTCGATTCGTGATGAACGCCTTCTTCGCCGCGTCGCCCGCTTCCTTGCGGTCGATGTAATAACCAATCAGCAGGTAGGAACAGAGACCAACACCTTCCCAACCGACAAACATCAACAGGAAGTTGTCGGCGAGCACCAGCGTCAGCATTGCAAACATGAAAAGGTTCAGGAACGCAAAGAAGCGATAAAAACCCTCGTCCTTGTGCATGTAGCCGACGGCAAAAACATGTATCAGGAAACCAACGAAGGTAATGAACAAAACGTAGGTGCCGCTCAAGCGGTCCATTGCCAGGCCAAAGTCCGCGCGAAACTTTCCTACTTGTATCCAGGTCCAAAGGTGATCGAAGACTGGCTCGGTCGAGCGCAGCGCGCCGCCGGATTTGAAAGCGAGATAGAAGGCAACAACACTGGAGACGCCCACCGCGCCGCACGCGATGACGCCGATAAACTTTTCGTTTCGCAGGCGCCGCCCGAGAAACCAGTTGATCGCTGCCCCGGCGAGCGGAGCAAAGATGATTAGACTTAGAAGATTGTTATCCGGCATCGAAAATCGGTTTTGAACTTTGTGCTTTGAGCTTTGTACTTTGCTTCTCTATCGGACGATTAGCTTGCCGGAGTGAACAAAGTACAAAGCACAAAGATCAAAGCTCAGAGTTTCAGAATACTCGCATCATCAACATCCAACGACTCGCGATTGCGAAAGATGGTGATAATTATGCCGAGTCCCACCGCTGCCTCGGCCGCCGCCACGGTCATGACGATGAAAACAAAAAGTTGTCCGGTGACGTCCTGAAAAAAACTCGAAAAAGCAATAAATGTCAGGTTCACCGCATTCAGCATCAGCTCGATGCACATAAACATCGCGATCACGTTCCGCTTCATGATTACGCCGGCAGCGCCAATCGTGAACAGCACTGCGGAGAGCGCCAAATACCAGGAAAGTTGTGGCTCCATAGTTTTACTCGTCCGGGTTTCGCAAGCGATCAACGCCGAGCAGCGCCGCGGCTTCGTCAGTAGTGTTAGTTTCCACTGGCCGCAGATCACCGACAGCCCGTGGATTGACGATGTCCATCGCCAGAACCTGCGTGCCGGGCACGACGCGCACATTTGGCGACAGCATGCCGCTCCGTCGCGCCAGTGACATCGCGCCGACGATCGCCATCAGCAGCAAAATAGAAGTAATTTCAAACGGCAGCAGGTAGCGCGTAAAAAGCCCCTCGCCAATTGAATGGGTCAAGCCGACGTCTGAAAGGCTGCGCGGCGTTTGCGCCGAAGTCGTTTGCACTGAATAAAGAATGAAAGCAGTTTCAGCAATCAAAATCGCAGCCATTGCGATGGCCGCCGGCACGAGAAATTTCAGCCGTTTGCGCCGCGGCTCGTCCTGCTCGACGTTCAAAAGCATGATCACAAAAATTACGAGCACCATAATGGCGCCCGCGTAAACAATGACCTGGACCGCAGCGATAAACGGCGCTGCCAGCGTTACGTAGATCGACGCCAGCGCAATGAACACGCCAATCAACGAGATTGCGCTATATAGCGGATTGCGCTGCGACACCATGGCAATAGCGCTTCCAATCGCTAGACCGGCGAAGACTATGAAAAGGATCGTTGACATCTAATTCGTGAATCGTTCTGGTAAATAGTTTCGAGTTTCGAGTTTCGAGTTTCGAGTTCGAAGTTTCTAGTTTCGCGTTAGACCGGTGCCGCCGGTGGCCAAGTCGTCCGGTTACAGAATGACCTCTGGCTACTAAGAACTCGAAACTCGGAACTCGGAACTCGAAACCTCTTAGTCTCAGCCCGTCTTA
>JANMKA010000140.1:0-17191 GCA_031371765.1 Blastocatellia bacterium | reverse complement strand
AGGACGCACAGAGAAACTGAGATCAAGATAATCTTGCTTAATTCGCGGCGCCGCGCCCGCTGGCCAACTGTTTGTCGTCGGGACTAAACGCACATCTTCTACAACATCAATGCCAATGACTCGCGCCTTAACGATCGAGCGGGGGACATGCCCCCTTCCTTACCGGCAATTTACAGATGGGCCACTATCATCGCAGCGGATTCTTTATCGAGGTTTGCAATTCAACCGGCACTGCGCGCTTGAACGTAAACAGAAATTTTTTGAAGTTACCGCAGACATAGATTCTGCCCGTGACTGGCCACATGTCTTTCGAGTTAAATACGTCGTCAATCGTCCGCAACACCGCTTGCGGCGTGCTGACAAAGATTCGCACGGAGGGAACGAGGGCTAAGGGATCCTTGTTCGGCAGCTTAAACGGATGAACGTAATCGTCAAGCGTGACGGGTGTGTCATTAACCTTCATGTCCTCGAAAACGAGCAGGTCCACATCTCCCTGGTGTTTCACCGGTGCAATGATTACTGGCACATCAAGCGTCACGCCGAGCGGCGTAACTCCGACGAGTTGTGCTTCGCCTAAGCGGACCAAAAGTGGTTCAGTTTCGTCGTACTCATCCCTTGCAAACTTTTCCTTCTCAGCCTTCTTATCCGGTTTTTTCTTGCTCGACTCGCCTGGCTTCTTCATTTCCACTTGAGCGCGATGAATCTTGTATCCGCGTACCTCCTTCGGCAGCCGTCGGGTCGTGCCTTCGTTCGTTTGCTGAGCAAGGGCAACAAACAGGGAGGTGAGGCCCAACAAAATCAGAAGGCTCTGGTACTTAAGCAGGGTCATACATTCTCCTTCTCGATGTGTGCAATCGCTAACCGAGAGTTCATTGAACATTAAGGAAGCGGAAGCTGCGGCAACTTTTCCGGCAGCGCTCGCAGTTGTTTATGGATTTGCTCAACCTCCAATGGCGATCGCGGCAATTCCTTGACGATGCCACTCATAACCCGCGGAACCAGCGCTTGATCCCGAAGTGAAACGAGCTGCCAGTCGCTGCCTTCTCGACGCTCGAGAGTTAGCTCAACTTCAGCCGCACGATTCATTCGCACCTTCGCGCTGTCGCCGGTTTTTTCGATCTTTGTTACGAAAGGTATGGCCAGCGCTGTCACGAGGAATGGTCGCGCACCGGCCCGTCCCGCCAGTTCTCTAATCCGGTTTCGTATTTCCTCTCTTACATTCTCTTTAAGAGCCGAACTTGTTTCGGGAGCGAGTGATTGCAGTTGCACGCGCAGGGATGTAACCATTGGAGTCGTCAAACCGATGGCAGAATCTTGCGCGCTCTGGGCGATAAAACTATCAATGACTCGATCCAAATTTACGACTCGATCGAAAGCGGCCCAATCGTCTTGCTCGGCCGCGGCAACGACTAGTGCGAGCGCATAAGAGGGAGTAGTTTTGAAGTACTGCCAGCCGGCAAAGCAAACAACCAGCGCGACAGTAACGAGACCGCCCAGTACAAACCAGAGCCGGCTGAGTCCGGAAGATTTTTGCGTCAGACTCATCCAATATCCTGCGAGCGCAAGGCCAGAATCGTTCCGCAAGTCAGGCCGAGAAACATCAAAAGCAGGACTGCCGGGTCCAGCCAACGATTGCCCCACGGATGCAGAAAGTCTACATAGCCGCTCAGGTCATCCGGCAATTGCACCACTTTCACTGGCGGCGGTGCCGGGTCCAGCTTGGGCTTTGCGGGTTTGGTGGGCTCGGTGCCGCGCCGTCCGCCCATGTTCCATTTCTCCAGATCCTTCTGATACGTGTTCATCTCTTTATCAAAGTTGTCGAACTTAGTTTCCGACTTCGACTTGTAACCCTCAACGTCTCTCTGCTTCTGATCCACCAACTGATCGTTTTGATGCTTGATGTCTTTGTACAGACCGCGACCATCATTTTGCGCGGCCGGCTCTGCCTTTTCATCTTTGCCGCGCAAGGCTGGCAATGACGAGAAGCGTTTCATCTCATCAAAGGACCAGGTCGCGGGCATGACCACGCCGACGTACTTCGAAATTCCTTTGGGAACGCCCACAAGGCCGCAAAACAAAAGTTGCGGAATTAGCATCAGCGGGACAAAGCTGGTTGCCATCTCGGACGTCTTCACGATCGCCGAGACGAAGAGACCCAGCGCTATTCCAACCATGCCAGTCAGGATCATCACCAGCAATTGCGGAGCGCCGTAGTAATCTCCCGGTAACTGCATCAGGCCGGCGGCCTCAAGCAGTCGTAGCGATCCGAAAAGAAGAATGCATTGCAGACCCACAATCAAAGTGAGCACGAACAGCTTCGAACCAACATAAGGAAGCAGTCCGAGGTTAACCATTCTTTCGCGATTGTAGACCGCGCGTTCCTTAATAATTTCGCGGGCCGCTATCGAGGTACCAAACCAGACCGAGACCAGTGCCAGCACGAAATAGGGAAAGTCGCGCGAGCTCTCTTTGTCTACGGTCAGGTAAGTAAGGAAGGCCACGATCGGAGCCTGGCCAAACAGAATAAGTAGATTGAACTTGTCATGGCGCAACACTTCAATGTAGCGCTGCGCCAGAGTTTTCCACTGGCGCAGACCGTCGGTTACCGTTGGCCGATGCTTAGTTGGTGCAGCGGCTTGCTGTTGTCCTTTCAAAGCACCGAGAGGCTGCAGAATGTTTACTTTGTACTCTTCGGTTTCGGTAAAGCGGCGCTTCCATTCTTCCGCTACTGCTTCGGCGATCTGCTCCCTTTGCAGTTTATGACTGCGCTTCTGTTCAGCGGTGGCACTAGCATGCAACGGGGTAAGCTTGCTGATGCCAGCCTCGATCGGAGCTTCTAATTTGTCGTACAGATCCTTAAAACTTTCGGCGCCAATGTGCCGGAGGGCTGCCTGAGGACCTCCATAGAAAACCAGCTTGCCTCGCATCAGGACCACAATCTTGTCGAAGAGCTTGACGTTCTCCATCGCGTGCGTCGTCAGGATGACAGTGCGGCCCGATTCAGCAATTTGGCGGAACAACTTCATGACCTTTTCTTCTGTCGCCGGGTCCAGGCCAGAAGTGGGTTCGTCGAGATAGATGATTGAAGGTTTGGTGATCAGTTCAACGGCGATTGAGACGCGCTTGCGCTGGCCGCCGGAAAGTTGACCAACGGGAACGTCGCGGCGCTCTGACAGGCCGGTGACGTCCATCACCTCATTAATGATCTGATCTATTTCCTGAGTCGAGACGTCACTCGATAGTCGCAGGCGGGCAACGTAATAAAGTGTGCGATAGACCGTCAGCTCGCGATGAATGATGTCGTCCTGCGGCACATAACCAATCGATTGCTTGAGCGCGTCCAGATGCTCGTAGAAATCCTGACTGTTAATCAACACCAATCCGCTGGACGCCGGCCGCATACCATTGAGGGCGTCCATTAAGGTCGACTTGCCTGCTCCCGATGGGCCCAACAAGCCTACGAATTCGTTAGGTTGAATGGTCAGGTCAACGTCGTCCAGCAGCTTGATCGTGCCGCCGCCGGCACGGTTCGGGACGATCTTTGTGATATCAATCGCATCGATGCGCGTCTTTGAACGCGTATCGAGGACCGCAACCCCTCGCTCCGGATCGACCAACAATAGGAATGGCCCAATCTGTACCGTGTCGCTCGCGCTAAGCTGCACCTTGCTCTTGATTCGAGTGCCGTTGACGTACACGCCGTTAGTTGAACCGGTGTCTTCGATAAAGGCGGCGCCATTCGACTTGCTTACTTGCGCGTGATAATTCGAGATCTGCAGGCCGTCGAGTCTGACATTGATGTCAGTAGCACGGCCGATCGTAACGGGTGCGTTGCCAACGAACCCATGAACAGCCTGGGATTGCCCGCCGGTGCTCGCAGCTTGCTGGTCCATGGGCTGAACGCCTGGCGTTAATCGAGCGCCCGGTTGCTGAACGGGGGCCATAATCGTGGCGGGCATTGATCCTCGAGCGCCTTTTTTGGCCGCAGGGTTGGCTGGATCGCGGAAAAGCAGTTCTGGCCCACCTCTGCCCAGTTGAATGCGATCGCCATCGCTCAGCAAACTTGCCGCGGCAATTCGTTGCCCGTTCAGCAGCGTTCCATTGAAACTGTCTTGATCAATGAGTTCGAATCGGTTATCGCGCCGCTTAATGACGGCGTGACGCCGCGAAACAAGACCGGCAGCGGCCGCAATCCTGATGTCCATGTTTGCGTCGCGTCCGATGCTTGAAACATCGCGGGCGATCTCAAACCTTTTGACGGCGCCGTCGGTTTCGAGGTCAAGAAATGGCGGCTGGCGGTAAGTGGCAGTAGCAGCGATCCCCTCCGCGGGCGCAGGACCAGCAGGAGTGCGAACTCGTTCGGCAAGCGGACTCGCAATCGCGACTTGACCAGGCGCGATTCGCGCCACCAGCAGCACCGGTCCACCAGGGCCAAATTGCACCCGCGAACCGGCGCGTATCTCGGTAGGCGCTGAAATTTGCCGCCCGTCGAGAAACGTCCCAAAGCGAGACTGCAAATCAACCACCAGGCTGCGCGCGCCGTCGACGCGAAACTCTGCGTGCTTACGCGAGACCATGGGCCATTCGTTGCCATCAAATACAATCTGACAGTCACTGCCATCGCGACCGACCTTTACAGTTGCTGCTTCGACTTCGCGTTCAGGTTGAAGCTGGCCGTTCGTTTCTTCTGCTAGATATATTTTCATAGCCCTGGATGTGCCGCATTGCCGCTGACTCCGCCTTGTGAATAAGTCGCTAGGCGGTCTCATTGTTTGTTGAAGATCTGAATCCCCTTGAAAAATCTGCGAAGTAATGCTGAGTTAAGCGCCCAGTAGCTGGTGAGGTATCTCTTTGCGCCAAGCAGATAACCTACCGACCGGGAAAAATCAAGGAAAAGTTGTGGTTGGAGTGGCAGAGCGCTACAGCGCAGGGCGCGTGATGGACGTTTACTGGGGCCGGCCGTTTCGCCTGCTGTTAGAGCGCTATTACATAATTCGGAGGTTGGGAAGGGGGCATGCCCCCGATTGAAGCGCCAATCGCGCGAATGGTTCCTTTTACAAAATCAAATACTAATGAATCGTTTGCGCTCGAGCGGGGGCATGCCCCCTTTCCTCACTGCAAAATGCCAAGCGGCCTAGCTTGATCCGCAGACTTCGCATGGGGTAATATTCGAACGAACGTTCGAACGATAAGACAATTTGCAGGAAATAGGCCGGAAAGGGGGGATTCCCTGACCGGCCGCCCATTTTGAGGAGTGCATGATTAACTTTCAAACATCACCTGACCAGTACCATCACTGGAAATTGAATGTCGCCGGCGCAGTCGCCACCCTGAGCATGGATGTTCAGGAGGACGAAACGCTGGCCGCAGGCTACAAACTAAAACTCAACTCTTATGATCTCGGCGTTGATATTGAGTTAGCCGATGCGGTGCAGCGCATTCGTTTTGAGCACCCGGAAGTTAAAGTTGTAGTCATCACCAGTCTCAAACCGCGCATTTTCTGCGCCGGCGCGAATATCTACATGCTCGGCACTTCCTCGCACGCCTTCAAAGTTAACTTCTGCAAGTTTACAAATGAAACCCGCTGCGCGATTGAAGACGACTCCCATCATTCGGGACGTCGTTACGTTGCCGCGCTGAACGGCACCGCTTCGGGCGGCGGTTATGAGCTGGCAATCGCCTGCGACGAAATCTATTTAGTTGACGATGGCAACTCCGCGATTTCCCTTCCCGAGGTTCCGCTGCTTGGCGTCTTGCCTGGCACCGGTGGCCTGACGCGTTTGGTTGATAAGCGAAAGATTCGTCGCGACCGCGCGGACGTGTTTTCCACGCTCGCGGAAGGCTTGAAAGGAAAACGCGCAACGGAGTGGGGACTGATCGAGGATTCGTTTGCCACCAGCAAGTTTCAGGAATCGATCGATGCGCGGGTGCAGGAGATCGCTCGTGCGAATGATGGTGGTACGCCCGGAGCGGGCATCACACTCAATCCGCTGCAAGTCGAAATCAAGCCCGCGGGTCTTGAATACAAATACGTAAACGTGATTTTCAATCGCGAACAACGTTACGCAGATTTGACAGTGCGCGGACCAGAAGCGAATTTGGCCACGAGCCCCGACGAGATTCAGAAACTGGGTGATTCTTACTGGCCGCTGCAGGCTTATCGCGAGTTGGATGATGCCTTGCTTTATATGCGCGTGAACGAACCAGAGATTGGTTTGGTTTGCGTTCGCACCGAAGGAAACGTCGACGACGTACTCGCGGTCGATAAAACGCTGATGGCCAACCATGATCATTGGCTGGTGCGCGAGATCAACGCTTACATGGCGCGCGTGCTGCGCCGGCTGGATCTGACCGCGAAAAGTTTCTTCGCCATCATCGAACCCGGCAGTTGTTTTGCCGGCAATTTGCTTGAGCTGATGCTGGCTTCTGATCGCAGTTACATGCTCAACAACGCTGACGAGAAGATTGAACTCGCGCTGAGCGAACTAAATCACGGCGCCTTGCCGATGAGCAATGGGTTGTCCCGTTTACAGTCTCGCTTCCTGGCGACTCCGGAAAAGGTTGCCGAGATTTTGGCCGGCGCCGGACGTTTCGATACCGCAGCGGCGGACGAGGCCGGACTAATAACCTTCGCGCCGGACGAGCTGGATTGGGAAGACGAGATCCGCGTGGCGATTGAAGAACGGACTTCGTTGTCGCCAGACGCGTTGACGGGGATGGAAGCGTCGTTGCGGTTCGCCGGTCCCGAGACGATGGACACAAAGATCTTTGGACGACTGACGGCCTGGCAAAACTGGATCTTTCAGCGGCCGAACGCGGTCGGAGAAAAAGGCGCGTTGACTAATTACGGCAAACCGACCCAGGCGCAATTTGATTTCAAGAGAACTTAGTGCTTGGAACTGTGTACTTTGTACTTTGTACTTTGTACTTAGTGCTTAGTGCTGAGTTGCTAATGGTCAAGCTCAGGGCACTTCAAAGTACAAAGCTCAGGTGAATTCATGAACCTTTACGAACGAATACCTAACAACGTCAATTTAGGCGAAGACAAAAAACTTCAGCGCGCGCTGGAGAAATGGCTGCCAAACTATCTCGACTGGTGGAACGAGATGGGCCCTGATGGCTTTCAACAGAAGGACGTCTATCTGCGCACCGCGATCAGCGTCGAGCCGGACGGCTGGGCCAATTTCGATTTCGTGAAGATGCCCGACTACCGCTGGGGCATCTTCTTGAAGCCGGCTGAGGCTGACGCGAAGATTGGTTTCGGCGACAACTACGGCCAGCCGGTTTATCAGGAAGTGCCCGGCGAATTTCGCAATGCGCTGCGTCGCATCATCGTCACCCAGGGCGACACCGAACCTGCTTCAGTCGAACAACAGCGAGAGCTCGGCAAGACCTGTCCCTCGCTTTACGACTTGCGCAATCTGTTTCAGGTCAACGTGGAGGAAGGCCGGCATCTGTGGGCCATGGTCTATTTGCTGCAACGTTACTTTGGACGCGACGGCCGCGACGAAGCGGATGCCTTGCTCGAACGGCGCAGCGGCAATCCCGACAAGCCGCGCATCCTTGAAGCCTTTAATCAGCCTTGCGACGACTGGTTGAACTTTTTCTGCTTCACGATGTTCACGGATCGCGACGGCAAGTATCAATTGTCGGCGCTGGCGGAGTCCGGTTTTGAACCGTTGGCGCGCACTTGTCAGTTTATGTTGACTGAAGAAGCGCACCACATGTTCGTGGGCGACACCGGCATCAACCGCGTCGTCAAACGCACGGCGCAACTTATGAACCAGGGCGACGTACGGGAACTGGGCGGCATTCCGCTCGCTATTATTCAGCGTTACGTAAATTTCTGGTTTAGTTATTCGCTCGATTTGTTTGGCGGCGAGATAAGTTCGAACTCAGCGGACTTTTTCGCGGCCGGCCTAAAGGGAAGATATAAAGAGCAGGAGCAGTATGACGACCACCTCGCTGCCAATCAGATCTTCAACATGAAAGTCGTCGAAGATAATCAGATCAAGGATTCGGAAGTGCCTCTGCGCAACGCGTTGAACGAAGTGCTGCGCACTGAGTACGTCAAAGACTGTGAGAAGGGACTGGCGCGGTGGAACAAGAGTTTGGCTGACGAAGGCCGCAGCGAGCGTCTGTTTCTTCCCAACAGCCGTTTTCATAGACACGTCGGCGAGTACGCGGGTCACAATTTTGATCTCGAGGGGAACTTGATTTCGCAGGAAGACTTTACCAGGCGCAAGGGCGATTGGCTGCCGAGTGTTGCGGACCGCGAATACGTGCGCAGCTTGATGCATCCGGTGATTGAGCCCGGCAAGATTGCGAATTGGATTGCGCCGCCCGCCACGGGCATTAAGGGCAAGCCGTTTGAGTTTGAATATGTTCGTCTATAAAACGGGTTGGTCTTGGGCCTTCGGTCTTTGAACTTTCTTCTTTGAACTTTGTTCTTTGTGCTTTGTACTTTGTACTTTGCATTTTGAACCTGATGTCGCTGCGGCGTGTGTCTTCTGGTCACAAAGCACCAAGTACAAAGCACCAAGTACAAAGAACCAAGTTCAAAGACCAAAGACCAAAGCCCCAGAGTGTTTATGCAAGACTTTTCAAAGTACGATCAGAAATTAGAATTCATTCTTCGGAATGCCGCGCGTATTTTTGCCGAGAAGAATTATCACTCGACCACCATGCGCGACATTTCGCGCGCAACCAACGTCAGCCTCGCCGGCCTTTATCATTACTGCAAGTCGAAAGAAGAGTTGTTGTTCCTGATTCAGGACAACTGCTTTGGCCGCGTGCTCGAGAGTCTGGAAGAGCGCCTGCGCAGTGAAACTGATCCGCTCGCTCGTCTGCGCATCTTCATCGAAAACCACCTTTCCTTCTTTGCGGCCAACATGGCTGAAATGAAGGTGCTTTCGCACGAAGCTGAATCGCTCGCCGGCGACCTGCACGTACACGTTTCGACCAAGAAGGACAAATACACCAGGCTCGCGCGCCGGATTCTGAAAGATCTGCAACAGACCGAAACGGTCAGACCGCAAGTAGATTTGACCGTCGCAACCTACGCGTTGTTTGGCATGATGAACTGGATTTACAACTGGTATGATCCCAAGGGCAAACTAAAAGTTTCTGAGCTGGTTGAGAATGTGACGCGCTTGTTCCTGCAGGGGTTCATTGCCGGATCGTCGCGGGAAGCACTACACTTTGCGCCGCAATCTAGGGAACAACCCCTGAGTGTCTGGCGTGGTTCGAGCGACCTTAAATAGGTTTGAGGAGAAGCAGGAAGATGGCGGAAGTTCCAGCACAAGTTAAGTCAACCTCAAGCGAGCTGGTCCAGTATCGCGCGGAAAACGGAATTGCGTTTCTAACGCTCAACGATCCACCGGCAAACACTTACAGCTACGAGATGATGCAATCGCTCGATCGCGCGATCCTAACGGCGCGCATGGATGAAGGTGTCCAGGTGGTTGTCCTGACGGGGAATGGCGAAAAGTTCTTCTCCGCCGGCGCAAACATTCAGATGCTGGCGAACGTCACGCCCACCTTCAAATATTTTTTCTGTTTGCACGCGAACGAAACTTTGTCGCGCCTGGAACAAACACCAAAGCTCGTCATCGCCGCCATTAATGGCCATTGCGTCGGTGGCGGATTGGAAGTAGCGCTGGCTGCCGACATTCGCATCGCACGCCGCGGCGCGGGCAAGATGGGGTTGCCGGAAGTCTCGCTTGGCGTATTGCCAGGCACCGGCGGCACGCAACGCTTGACGCGGCTCGTTGGTAAATCAAGAGCAATCGAATTGATGGCGCTGGGCGAGCTGTTTGATTTCGAGCGTGGGCTGGAATTGGGAATCGTCAATCAAATCATTGAGGCAGAAAACGCCGAGCAGTTCTCTCAACAGGTTGTTGAGTATGCGCGCCGGTTCACGACGCCGAACAAAGCTTCGGCAGCAGTCGGCAGGATCAAGCGCGCCGTGCAGACTGGCAGCGAAATTCCATTTGAGTCAGCGCTTGCACTTGAGCGCGAACTGCAACAACAACTGTTCCAGTCGGAAGATGCGAAGGAAGGCCTGGACGCGTATGTCGGCAAGCGCAAACCGGTTTTTAAAGGCAAATAAGTTTCGAGTTTCGAGTTAACAAAGCCGAAACCCCAAAAACTCGAAACACGAAACTCGAAACTCCCATGTACGAACAAATTGATGTAACAGACGACAGCGGCATCACCACGATTACGCTTAACCGGCCCGAGAAGTTGAATGCGCTGGCCGGACACATGCGCCGCGATCTGGCAGAGGCGCTGGAGGCTGCGGGCAGCGATCGCACCGTTCATGTGGTGGTGATAACCGGCGTTGGCCGCGCGTTTTGTTCCGGCGGCGACGTGGCGGCGATGGCCGACTTGATTGAACGTCAGGATGCGGACGAGTTTGCGCGACTGCTCGGTTCGGGGCGCCGCGTAGTTACCGCAATCCGCCACATGACCAAGCCCGTGATTGCTTCCATCAATGGACCAGCGTTCGGCGCCGGCTTTAATCTGGCGCTGGCCTGCGACCTGCGCATCGCATCCAGCAATGCCACCTTTAGCCAGTCGTTTGCCAAGGTTGGCCTGCATCCCGATTGGGGCGGTACCTATTTTTTGCCGCGACTGGTCACTCCCAATAAAGCCTGCGAACTGTTTTTTCTGGGCGATTCGATCACCGCCGAAGAAGCGCATCGTCTGGGACTGATAAATTTTGTGGTCGCAGCGTCGGAACTCGATTCTGAAACCCGCAAGCTGGCGGAACGTTTGCGCAACGCGCCGGCTATTGCCATGGCCGCCGCGAAACAAGCGGTTTATATGAGCCATTCCGCGGAGTTGGAAGAAATGCTGCGTTTCGAAACGGAAGCACAGATGCGCTGCTTCGATTCCGACGACGGCGCCGAAGGCGTGCGCGCGTTTCTCGAAAAACGACCACCGAAATTCACGGGGCGGTGAGAAGAGTTTTGAGTTTCGGGTGAAGACTTCCGACTCGAAACTCGGAATTCGAAACTCGGAACGCGAAACGCGAAACTGACAATGATCCTCCAGAACCGATTAACCCTAATCACCGGCGGCGGACGCGGCATAGGTCGCGCGATTGCGCATGCCTTTGCGCAAGAAGGCGCACCGGTAGCCGTCGCCGCGCGCACACAAGCACAAGTTGAAAGCGTCGCGAAAGAACTGACTGGGCAGTTTCAGGTTCAGGCAATTGCGATCGCTTGCGACGTTTCCGATGGGAATAGCGTTAAGGCGATGTTTGCTAAGGTCGCTGAAGCGTTTGGTCGCGGCCCGGAGATTTTGGTTAACAACGCGGGAATTGCGGAAAGCGCATTAATCACACGGACCGACGATGAACTCTGGCGCCGAATTCAGGGAATCAATTTGGATGGCACTTTTTACTGCATGCGCGCCGCCCTGCCGCAAATGTTAGAAAGCGGCTGGGGCCGCATCATCAACATCGCATCGATTGCCGGCAAAACGGGCGCGCCTTACATCGCGGCCTACTCGGCTTCCAAACATGGTGTGCTTGGTCTAACCCGTTCCGTTTCGCAGGAAGTGGCAAACAAAGGCATCACTGTTAACGCAATCTGTCCCGGCTACGTTGACACCGATATGACCACTGGCGCCGTCGAGATCATCACAAACAAGACTTCACTGACGAGAGACCAGGCGTTGGACTCGCTCAAAAAAATGAGTCCGCAAAACCGCCTGATCACTGCGGAAGAAGTCGCGGCGCTGGCTCTGTTGTTGGCTTCGGAAGACGGCCGCGGAATCAACGGACAGGCAATCAACATCGACGGCGGCGGCGTGTTGTTTTAGTAAAGCAAACTGGTAGTTTGCGGTCGCGGTAAGTGGCACAGCCTGCAGTCTGTGTATTGGCGAAGAGGCACAGACTAAAGTCTATGCCACATCTCATACACCAACCGAATTGGCAGGCCGACAATATTGAAATAGTCTCCAGCAATTTCTTCAACAAACAAAGCGGCGGGTCCCTGAATTCCATAACCGCCCGCCTTGCCGCGCGGTTCTCCGGTCGCCACATACCAATCAATTTCCTCGAGTGAAATTTCAGCAAAGCGCACCCGCGTTGTTTCATGTTCGAGCAAAGGCTGCGCGTTTTGATCGGCACGCAACAGCGCTACGCCCGTTAATACTTCATGCCATCTGCCGCTCAGCAACTTCAGCATGCGCCGCGCATCCTCGTCATCGACCGGCTGGCCCAGCAGTTCGCCCGCGACTACCACCGTCGTGTCTGCGCCCAGCACGAGACTGCCCGCACGCTGGTTCGCAATTGTTAGCGCTTTGGTCAGCGCCAGACGCTTTACGTAACTGACGGCATCCTCGCCAATCCGAACAGATTCATCGATGTCAGCGGCAACTGCTTCGAATGGCCAACCAACGGCGCGGAGTATCTCCATGCGGCGGGCGCTGGCCGAGGCGAGAATAAGCTTTTCTAACTGCATCTTCCTTCGAATGGCGAAACCATGCGGTTCAATATCTGGTCTTCGCTTGTCGCGTCAAACAATTCTCCGCTACACTCGCGAACCGAAGAATTTTTCGATTTCAGAAGGCGATTCTAGATTGAACTCGCAGAATTTCGAAACAGACCGCGACCTGAGTTGCAAATGGAGAGCTTGATAAAAACTTTGCCTGCGATCTTGGCGGCGGCCGGACCGTCGGCAGAAGTTGCCGAAGCCGCCTGTTTTGCAGCCTGGAAACACGCTGTCGGCGAGGCGCTCAATATTCACGCCGTGCCGCTAAAACTCGAGAATCAAACTCTAATCGTCGCAGTCGCCGATAACATTTGGCAGCGGCAGTTGGAGCAGATTCGGCCGCAGTTGCTGTTTAGGTTGAACAGAGTCCTGGGGCACTCGTTGGTTAAGTTAATCGAGCTGCGTATCGATCCGAACGCGCTGCCAAAAACGCGACTGCCGCAAAGCACGCCGAATCCGCAACCCGATTCCGCGGTTCCGTTTGAACTGCGCGCCGCTGCTTCTGAGATTCAGGATGCGGATTTGCGCCGCGCCTTTCTCGGCGCAGCCACGAGCTGTATCGAAAGATTGGAAAAGCAGAACGATTCATGATCTCTCTTTGATTCGCGCCAACGGTTTGAAAATCCGAAATCCGAATTCCGAAATTCAAAAGCCCATGCCAATCACTAAAGCCGACGTCGAAAAAGTTGCCCAATTGGCGCACCTGGAAATTACGCCCGACGAGTTGAAGATCTTTGCGCCGCAAATGGCAGACATCGTCGCCTACGTTGAACAGCTCAACGCGCTTAATACAACCGACGTGCAGCCTTCGCTCGGTGGTCTAACGCCTGAAGGTGAAGCCACCGACTCCGCGCGTGAGGATGTCGTTGCCCCATCGCTTGGCCAAAAGACCGCGCTGGCGGAGGCGCCCGATGCAGCCAGCGGGCATTTTCGCGTACCTAAAGTTCTTTAAGGACTGATGTCAAAAGTCAGAAATCAGAAGACCCGATGAGTGGCATTGATTCAATAACCAGCAGCATCAAGAACGGTGATACAACTGCCCGCGCTGTCGTCGAGTCGTCTGTGAATGCGGCCGGGAAGTTGAATGAAACACTCAACGCGTTTCTCGAAATCGATCGCGACGGCGCTGTAAGACGGGCGGAAGCGATCGATGCAACTTCCCCGCTCGCTGGCGTTCCCATTGCCGTTAAAGACAACCTCTGCGTGCTGGGCCTGCAAACTTCCTGCGGCTCGCGCATCCTCGGCGATTACCACCCGCCTTACAACGCTACGGTCATCGAAAGATTGTTGGGCGCTGGCGCCGTCGTAATGGGCAAAACTAATTGCGACGAATTTGCCATGGGCTCTTCAAACGAGAACTCGGCTTTTGGTGCGGTCAGGAATCCGTGGGACACGTCACGTGTTCCGGGCGGCTCGTCGGGCGGTTCTGCCGCAGCGGTGGCCGCGGGGATTGTGCCGGTAGCGTTGGGATCAGACACCGGCGGCTCGGTGCGGCAACCGGCATCGCTGTGCGGCGTGGTTGGTTTAAAGCCGACGTATGGCCGCAACTCGCGTTACGGCCTGGTCGCTTTTGCATCTTCACTTGATCAGGTAGGAGTTTTTGCCCGCAACACTGAAGACGTGGCGCGCGTTCTGGCAATCATAGCCGGCCGCGACCTCCATGATGCGACCACGGCCGATGTGCCGGTGCCTGATTACGCGTCCCAACTTGGCGGCGACGTAAAAGGCGCGCGGCTCGGCTTTCCGAAAACGCTTTTCGGTGAAGGACTCGACGCAGAAGTCCGCGCGTCGGTCGAGTCGGCTGTAAACGTCTATCGAGAACTCGGGGCGGAGATAGTTGAAGTTGAGCTGCCGCACGCACAGTACAGCATTGCCGTTTATTACATCATCGCGACCGCGGAAGCGTCTTCCAACCTGGCGCGCTTTGATGGTGTGCGTTATGGATTTCGCGCCGCAGACGCGCCAGAGCTGCGACAGATGTATCGCAAGACGCGGGAAGAAGGATTTGGTCCGGAGGTGAAGCGCCGCATCATGCTCGGCACCTACGTGCTGTCAGCGGGATACTACGACGCTTACTATCACAAGGCACAGCAGGTGCGCTCCCTGCTCAAGCAGGATTTTCAAAAAGCCTTCGCGCGCTGTGACGCGATCATCACGCCGACATCGCCCACGCCCGCGTTCTTGCTTGGCGAAAAAGTGGACAACCCGCTGGCAATGTATTTGAACGACATCTACACGGTGACGGCGAACCTGGCGGGCATTCCGGGATTGAGTGTGCCCTGCGGGCTTTCGGCGGGACGGTTGCCGATTGGTTTTCAACTGCTCGGCAGTTACTGGTCTGAACCAACGTTGTTCAAGCTCGCGCACGCTTACGAAACTGCGCGGCCATTCACTGAACGCCCGCCGGTCAGGGCAGACTAAGCATTGAATTGTATTTCGAAGCCCGAAGGGCAGCCAGTTAATAGCCATGCCCGTAAGGGCGTGGAACACAAAGCAGAAACGACCTAGCGCCGAAGGCGCGACAGTTGGTGGCCCATCCGACCAGTTCTTCTCTTACAAAAGATCCTGCTAGAAACTGAAAGTGCTACCACTTCCTCAGTACTTCATCCCCAGCGCGATTAGGTCAATAGTCTTCGTTAAAGGAGACCAAACCATGTCAGGAAAATATTTGAGCTTAAACGTCCACGTCACCTGGAGTACTGCCCGGCGTCAGCCATTGATCGAGCCAGCCATCCGCAAAGATCTTTTTGCGTTCATTGGCGGAATTCTCAATAACAAAAATGCTAAGTTACTTTCTGCAGGCGGAATGTTCGATCATATTCATCTATATGCTTCGTTGCCATCAACGATTAGCATTGCGGACTTCGTCAATGTGGTGAAGTCGAATTCGTCGAGATGGATTCACGAATCCTTTTCGCACTTACGAAGTTTTGCATGGCAAGAGGGATATGGCGCGTTCAGTGTAAGTAAGTCAGAAGAGAACAAGGTCATACGATATGTTCTTAATCAGGAACAACATCACGCGAAGCGAACTTTCAAAGAAGAATTGCTGAGCCTGCTTAAGAAGCATCAAATCAAATACGATGAACGATATATTTGGAATTGAGAATCTGCCGCACCTGCGGCGCTCGCTTTGAACTGGGCGCTAATTCCACGCCCTTACGGGGCGTGGCTATTAAATTACGGCCCTTCGGGCCGGGGCTGAGGCGCTTTGACTGCCGCCGGATTACGGTCGGCCTTATCCGGAATCAAGTCGCCGGTAAAAATCTCGACAACATTCTTCGCGGTGCCCACCACCGGCGTCGCGTCGAGGCCGACATGCACCGCGCCCGCGACCAGGCCTTTCTTCTTGATATCGTGGCCGGCAAAACCCACCACAAAAACAGGACCGATGATGGGAATGGCCTTGAGCAGCTTTTTGGCAAGCTCCCACCCGCCCCGTTTTGCAATTCCTTTTTTACGATTCTCAGCCATCACAACAACTCCGTTTGCATTTAGAATAAAGTCTATATGTTACGCAGCGTTCACGAAAGGAATTCAGCCGCCGAGTACCGGTACGCTTTGAATTAAGGCAACTGAGGGTCGTGAAGTCAGTACCGTCCGCGGTAGCGGATGGGTGCAGCGATTGCCGATTGGTGACTAGCGCTCGGGCCACTTGGCAATCGGCAATCCAAAATTGGCAATGTCGGAACCCATCCGCTACCGCGGACGGTATTGACCTCAGCGCCACTGCGAGACCTCTAATTCAACCTGCATCACTACCAGCAAGTGAATATTGCTAGCCTTCGTTGTGTGTTAGCATGAACGCGTTCCAAACAATCCAGCCCGAATTAACTTTGAATGTCGATGCGCGCAGCTAAGCTTTTGTTCACCATCGCTTGCCTTAGCGCGTTGTTGTTTTCGTGCAACCGTTCGGGTTCCCCGGCCAACAAACTCTTAATCTACACCCCGCACGGTCAGGACATGCTGCGCGATTTCGTGGCGCAGTACAAAACCCAACATCCGGAAGTGACTGTCGAATTCCTCGACATGGGCGCGCGCGAAATTCTTGAACGCGTGCGCGCCGAGCGCAATCGCCCGCAGGCGGATCTTTGGTGGGGCGCCGCGCATACCACCTTTCAAACTGCCGCGGAAGAAAACCTGTTGGCGCCTTACCGCCCGACCTGGGCTGCCAACACTCCCGAAGCCAGCCGGGATGCGAACGACAATTGGTACGGCACTTACCAAACGCCAGAAGTGATCGTTTACAACAGCGACGCGGTTAAGGCGGAAGAGGCGCCGAAAGACTGGGACGACGTGCTCGATCCAAAGTGGCGCGACAAGATTCTCATCCGAAATCCCAACCCTTCTGATTCGATGCGCGCGATTTTTGGCGCGATGATCTGGCGCTCCTACAAAGACACCGGCACGCCGGACAAGGGTTATGACTGGCTGCGGCGGCTGGACGCGAACGTTCATGAATACACCGCCGACGGTACCTTATTGATGCAGAAACTGGTGCGCCGCGAAGGGCTAATCACTTTGTGGAACCTGCCGGACGTTTGGATTTACAAAGAGCAAAAAGGATTTCCGATCGGTTATAACTTTCCCCGGAGCGGCACGCCGGTGATTACCGACGGCATTGCCATCGTGCGCGGCACACAGCACGAGGGCGAAGCAAGACGCTTTTATGAATTTGTGACTACGTC